>CASGBM010000131.1 GCA_949299615.1 uncultured Eubacteriales bacterium
TGCGGTTGGCAAACCGTTTCGGCGCGCCTTGAGGCGCCGCCAACAAAAAAGCCTTATAGGCTTAGTGCAAGCCACCCGTTATACGGGTGGTCTTGACTAGTATTCTTTCTTTTCCGCAATCCGGCAGGAGATACGGTAAGAGCCGTAAAACAAAAGCGCAAGCAGCAGAGGAAGCAGCCAAACGGCATGGGAAATCCAGTCGGGCAGAGACGCAAACTCCGCTTGTGCCAGTATGGAATTTACAGCAAAAATAATGGCAAAAAGAATAGTAATGCTGATGACAAACGCCAGCCTGCCTTTTTCGTTCCCAAATTTCATGGTGAGCGGAATGAGAAGGGACATCATGAGAACAGAACCGCCGAGCAGGGAAAAGAACAGGACAGCGGCTTCCGCCGGCGGCTGGGCGTTGGGCAAAAAGATACCGATTGCCAAAAAAACAAGCCAAAGTGCGGTGGCAAAAACCGTCATGAGAAGCGCAAGCAGATATTTTGCTCCCACCAGCTGCCGACGCGACACTGGCGCAGACAGCGCAAATTGCTCCCATTTGGCCTGAGCGTCGTAGCTAAAAGTGGAATTCAGCGACGTTGCACACAAAAGTGCAGCCATGGATACAAAGAAGGAAGGGTTTCCGCTCCAGAGTCCGGTGATACAGAAAATTGCTAGAAACAGCAAAAGAAACTTGGCTGATTGCTTCAGTAGCAGAAGATCTTTCATCATTAAGCCTTTCATTTTTCATCCCTCCCGGCATAAAATAGCATAATATCTTCAATGCTTGTGTGATCGAGCACCATATTGCGGTATTTTGCCGCGGCGCGGCGGCGGTCACAAACCAGCATTTCACAGCCAAAGGTTGTTTTTCTTTGACGAACGACATCGGCAGGATCGACCTGCTTTGCCTCGGCGGAGCTGCACTTTAAAATGCCGTAATCGTAGAGAAGTTCATCCTTGCTTTTGCTAAACACGACCTTGCCTTCGTGCAGAAAGGTAATGTAGTCTGCGACTTTTTCCAGATCGCTGGTAATATGCGAAGAAAAAAGGATGGAGTGTTCTTCGTCCTGGATAAAATCCAGAAAAATATCCAGAATTTCACTGCGCATCATTGGGTCAAGCCCGCTGGTGGCTTCATCTAAGAGCAAAAGCTTAGGACGGTGCGCCAGCGCGGCGGCAATGGACAGCTTCATGCGCATCCCTTTTGAATATTCTTTTATTTTTTTGGTTTTTGGCAGAGAAAATTCGCGAAGGTATTTGTCATAGAGCGCATTGTCCCAGTTTGGATAGAGATTTGCCAAAATCGGGGCAAGTTCCTCCGGGGTTAAAATATCGTGAAAGCGGACATCTTCAAACACCACGCCGATGTCGGCTTTGATTTTCCGCTCGTCTTTGCGGTTGTCCATGCCAAAGATTTTGATGTCGCCGCTATCACGGCGAATTAAATTTAAAATGAGTTTCAAAGTTGTGGTTTTACCGGCTCCGTTTTCGCCGACAAAACCCATAATGCTTCCGCGGGGAACGGAAAAGCTCACATCGTCTAATGCAAAGCCGGGAAATTTCCGGGTCAGGTGCTTGATCTCGATACTATTTTCTTCCATTATGATTCCTCCTTATAAAGCAGGTTCAGGATCTGCGTGAGTTCGGCAAGGGTAATTCCGCTGGAACGGGCGGTATCCACACATGCCTGCATTTGTTCTTCCACTATGCGGAGCTGCTCTTCGCGGATCAGTTCCATGTTTTTCTGTGCGACAAAACAGCCTTTTCCCGCGACAGTTTCAATAAAACCGTCCCGCTCCAAATCCTCATAGGCGCGTTTGGTTGTAATTACGCTGATGTGCAGATCGCGCGCAAGCTGGCGCATGGATGGAAGCGCGTCGCCGGGCAGCAGCTGTTCTGACAATATTGCATTTTTCATTTGTACGGTGATCTGTTCATAGATCGGTTTTTCACTGGAATTGGACAGGATGATTTCCATAAATCCACCTCAAATGTCATATTGTATATACAGTATATACACAGTATAACAATAAAAAAGGATTTTGTCAAGAGATAAATCCAGTTATATTTAAAAAAATGTTTTGTGATATGGGGCAGACCCTCGAGGCGCCGCCTGAACGGAACACAGCTTCTTGCTCCGTTTTCCCTTGCAGGAAAACTTCCGCTTGGCGCTGGTTCCTCCTTTTCCGCAAAAACCTGCGGCTTTTGCGGAGCGTTGCATTTTCATACCCGTTTTGTTTGTGTGAAATGGATGGCATTTGCATGTCTATTCCATTTCATTTTGCAATCATTAAAAACTCCTTTGTAGGGTGCGGCCCTTGGACGCACCGAAAGGTTAGCACGTTGACGCGGGGATTCATACGGGACGTCGAGGCGCCGTCCCCTACGGGTCAGCACATTATTTTTTGATTTGCACAAACTCTGTAGGCTGCGGCCCTTGGACGCACCATTTTCCATTATATCCTTTAACATCATGTGAAATTAGGATAAAAGGGATTGCCTTATATCCGCATAAATTATTAATTTGTTGTTAACATTATATAATATCGTTGACAAATTATTGTTTTGTAGTATAATAAAATAGTAGCAAAGGAGGCATTAAAAAAATGAAAAAAAGCGTGTATAGTCTCGTATTAATGGATTCCGTTGTCGACGAGGTTGACCGGCTGGCACTTTTGCGCGGAACCAGCCGTTCCAACATGATTAATCAGATATTGGCGGAACATTTATCCTGTCCGACGCCGGAAATGCGGATGCGGGATATTTTTGGCCAGCTGGAAAAAATGTTAGACCAAGCAGATATTTTCCAAATACAGCCGCAGCCATCTGACGCTATGATGTCTATCCGCAGTTCGCTCAAATATAAATACAAACCAACCATACGCTACAGCGTTGAACTTTTCCGCAAACCTTCGGACTGCTTTGGCCTACTAAAAGTTTCGTTTCGTACACAGAGCACACAGCTGGTTGCCCAGCTGGAACGATTTTTCCTCCATTGGGCAGAGCTGGAAAAACAATATTTAGCAGGAAAATTTGCAAAGCCGATTCGTTATACGCTGGAAGACGGCCGCCTGACACGCACCCTGATGCTGCCTTCTGATCCGTCTTGCTGTGGGAATCAAACGCTGGGAAGCGCAATATACCGCTACATCCGTTCGTTTGACCAAATCTTAAAACATTACTTTTCCCTGCTGGAGGATCCCGGGCTTGCCCTCCGTCAGATGGAAGTTGAATATCAAAAAGAATTAGCCCGCAACAATCTGTTGATTTAACAGACAGGAGGTATCCTTATGAACATGCAAAAATTGACCCAAAAATCGCTGGAAGCCATCCAGTCAGCGCAGTCACTCGCTATTGAATATCAAAATCCGCAAATTGAACTTTCACACCTGTTTTATGCCCTCATTGCAGAGGACAGCAGCCTAACCGCCCAGCTGCTTGTGAAAATGGGAAAAGATGCGCAAAGCATCCGCAGCGAAGTTATGCAGGCGGTAGAATCCCTCCCAAAAGTGAGCGGACAGAGGAGAGAAAGCGACAAAATTTATGTTTCCCAGGACGTTGATAAAGCCTTAGTTGAAGCAGAGCACAAGGCACAGCGCATGAAGGACGAATATGTCTCCGTAGAACATATCGCCCTTGCAATTATCGAAAAACCGGATGCGGCTTTAAAAGAAATATTGAAACGGCACAATATTGACAAGAACAATTTTATGAGCGTGCTGGCAAGCGTGCGCGGTAATACGCGCGTAACTTCCGATTCTCCGGAAGACACTTACGACGTATTAAAAAAATACGGCTCCGATCTGGTGGAGCTTGCGCGCAATCACAAACTGGATCCGGTGATCGGACGCGACAGCGAAATCCGAAATGTTGTTCGAATCCTATCTAGAAAAACGAAAAATAACCCTGTTCTAATCGGGGAACCCGGCGTCGGAAAAACCGCCATTGCCGAAGGGCTTGCCCTTAGGATCGTGCGCGGCGATGTGCCGGACAGCTTAAAGGACCGGCAGATTTTCTCTCTTGACATGGGTTCGCTGATTGCCGGCGCAAAATTCCGAGGCGAATTTGAAGAGCGGCTCAAGGCGGTTCTTGCCGAGATTAAAAAAAGAGAATGTCAAATCATTTTGTTTATTGACGAGCTGCACACGATCGTCGGCGCAGGAAAAACCGACGGCGCGATGGACGCCGGAAACCTTTTAAAGCCAATGCTGGCGCGCGGCGAACTGCATTGCATCGGCGCGACAACGCTGAATGAATACCGGCAGTATATTGAAAAGGACGCCGCCCTAGAGCGCCGTTTCCAACCTGTTATGGTCGCAGAACCGACGGTAGAAGATACGATATCCATCCTTCGCGGGCTGAAAGAACGCTACGAGGTTTACCACGGCGTAAAAATCCAAGACCAGGCGTTAATCAGCGCCGCCCTGCTCTCTAACCGCTACATTTCCGACCGTTTTCTGCCGGATAAGGCAATTGACCTAATTGACGAAGCCTGCGCTATGGTGCGTACAGAAATGGATTCAATGCCGACAGAGCTGGACGAAATTTCGCGGAAGATTATGCAGCACGAAATCGAAGAAGCCGCGCTGAAAAAGGAAAAAGATAAACTTTCCCAGGAACACTTAAAAGAGATTCAAAAAACTTTGGCAGAAATGCGTTCCCAATTTAAAGAAATGAAAGCAAAATGGGAAAACGAAAAAGAGGCAATCTCCAAAGTGCAAAAACTGCGGGAAGAAATCGAAGCAGTTAATGCAGACATCGAGCACGCCGAGCGCGGCTATGACCTAAACAAAGCCGCAGAACTCAAATACGGCCGTTTGCCGAAACTGCAAAAAGAACTGGAGGAAGAAGAAGCGCTGGCAGAACGCGGACACAACGCAGACAGCTTGCTGCGCGATAAAGTGACCGAGGAAGAAATCGCCAAAATCATTTGCCGCTGGACGGGAATCCCGGTTGCAAAACTGATGGAAGGCGAACGCGAGAAACTCTTAAAACTGGACAGCACGCTTCACGAGCGAGTCATCGGTCAAGATGAGGCCGTGGAAAAGGTGACCGACGCTATTCTCCGTTCCCGCGCAGGAATCCAGGATCCCAACCGCCCGATTGGTTCATTCCTGTTTTTAGGACCGACCGGTGTCGGAAAAACCGAACTTGCAAAATCACTTGCACAAGCATTATTTGACGATGAGCACAACATTGTCCGCATTGATATGACCGAATACATGGAAAAATACTCCGTGTCGCGCTTAATTGGGGCGCCTCCGGGATATGTCGGATATGAAGAAGGCGGTCAGCTGACCGAAGCCGTGCGGCGCAAGCCATACGCTGTCGTGCTGTTTGATGAAGTGGAAAAAGCGCACCCGGATGTGTTTAACGTTTTGCTTCAGGTCTTAGATGACGGCCGGATTACGGACTCGCAGGGACGGACGGTAGATTTTAAAAATACCATTATCATTCTGACTTCTAACATTGGCTCCAACTATATTTTAGAAGGAATTGATGCAAGCGGCAACATTACCGAAACGGCAAAAGAACAGGTAAATACACTTTTAAAACAGCAATTCCGTCCGGAATTTTTAAACCGGCTGGATGAAATTGTGTTCTATAAGCCGCTGAGCAAAACAGAAATTTCT
>CASGBM010000132.1 GCA_949299615.1 uncultured Eubacteriales bacterium
GCGGAGAGCGCCGTGCGAACGAAAGCCCTTGTTTTCAAGCGAAAACTCTTGAAAAGAGGTTTCGACTTGAAGCGTGTCGACTTTATCGACACGCTGAGGCAGTCATTTCGTGACTGCCGACCTTTAGCCTGCAGCATGGCACGAAAAACACTGCCTGTTTTGTATTTTAAAATGAATCAACTAATTTTATATTTCTGTAAGTATTTTTCAAATTTACAACCCCGGCGCCAAATCTAAAATATCCTCTTTTACGCTCTCATCCTCATGGTCAATGTTCAAATAACTTTCCGGAATTTCCCCTACAATAATCGTCTGAAGAACCGGAATGGTATCTTCTATTTCACATGCAGAGTTTGAAAATGGCATCAACAGGGCTAGATTGGTTTTTACATGCAATTGAATGGTTAAACGAGTCTGATTAATCCCTGCCGCCTCAAAAAAAGATTCAAATTGCGTCTGCGTTTCTCCGTATGGCATCAGTTTCACCCGCACCCGCGGTCCCATGCCGGAAAACACCTCTTGACCGCTCAAGCTTCCCAGCGGAAATTCCAATTCTGCCTCGGAAAGCGCTGCCGTCTTTTCTTGAATCCGGAGTGCAATATCCGCTTTTAAGGCATTCATACCGGCCAAATTTGATTGCACCGCCCGAATTTTTCCCTCTGAATCCTTGTCGATCATTACAATGTCAGAATAATCTACCGTTTCCTGACGAAATATTTCCAAGACAGCCTGATTCACCGCTTCGATTGCTATCCCTTGTGCTTTTGATGTCGCCAGTTGAATCATAATAGGTTTTACCGTATTAAAAAAGTATAAAATTCCGGATATTAAAATCAAACAAAATAAAATAAGACATAATATCACGGAAATTTTCTTTTTATTCACGCGGTTTGAACGGATACAGATTCGCTTTTTACTGCCAAGACGCATCGATGCCACCACCTGCTTTCCACACTCTATGACACATAATACTATTATATGAAAACAAGCAGAAAATGTTACCAATATCAAATTTCCAAAATTGGAAAAATATTTCTTCAAATTTTTTTGATTTTTTTGAATATACAATGCACTCTCGTACAAAATAGTATCGAGACAAACGTCTCATGAAAATATTTTTATCTTAAGTAAGGAGTGTACGAAATGACCAGTAATAAAAAAGTTGTTCCGGAAGCAAAAGAAGCATTGAACAAGTTTAAGATGGAAGTTGCAAACGAAGTTGGTGTTAACTTAAAGCAGGGCTACAACGGCGACCTGACTTCTAAGGAAGCTGGATCTATCGGCGGACAGATGGTTAAGAAGATGGTTGAAGCTTACGAAAACAACATTAAATAACAAAAATAATATCACATCTTGGTAAAAAACCAAAGCGTATTTTGTAAATTCATTTTTACAAAATACGCTTTTCTTTTCAAGTATTTTTCTGAAAAACACCATATATGGTATGTTTTGCATGTTTTTTCAAATTTCTCTTTCTTTTTGCCTCAAAATTTTGTATAATATAAAATGAGAGGATGTGTGAATATGACTTACCAAATTAGCCTCACTACAACCAGAAGAAACGAGTTTTGCGATATTACAAATGAGATTTATCGTTTCATTGAGCAGTCCGGCGTATCGGAAGGGATCTGCACGGTTTTTGTGCCGCATACAACCGCAGCGGTCACAATCAATGAAAATGCAGATCCAGACGTCACAAGCGACTTACTTCGTAAACTGGCGTCTTTAATCCCGCAAAATGACGGTTACCTTCATTCGGAAGGAAATTCTGATGCGCATTTGAAAGCCTCCCTGATTGGGAACAGTGAACAGATTTTGATTCGTAGCGGCAAGCCTCTTTTGGGAACATGGCAGGGTGTATATTTTACAGAATTTGACGGGCCGCGCAGCCGTAAGGTTTGGATCAGTATTTTAGGCGGTGAAACAAATTGAAAAAGGCATTTTCCCGCACACAGCGCCTTTTGGGAAGCGAAGCGATGACGCGGCTGTCTTACTGTCACATATTGCTGTTTGGCGTTGGCGGAGTTGGCAGTTTTGCTGCCGAAGCGCTGGTTCGCTCCGGTCTTGGTAGCATTACGCTAGTCGATGATGATGTGGTTTGCGAAAGCAATCTAAACCGCCAAATTCACGCTACTGTCGATACCATTGGTCAATCCAAGGTACAGGTAATGAAAAAACGTTTGCTTGCTATTAACCCTGATTGTAATGTTACTGCAATTTCGCATTTCTATTTGCCAGGCGACGGAGAAAAATTAATTACCCAAAAATATGATTATATTATCGACGCCATTGATACTGTAAGCGCTAAAATCGATATTATCTTAACAGCGCAAATGCTGGATATTCCTGTTCTTAGCTGCATGGGGACAGGGAATAAACTGCATCCGGATTTACTTAAAATTGCGGACATATTTGATACATCTGTCTGTCCGCTTTGCCGTGTAATGCGTTCTGAGCTTCGCAAACGCGGCGTAACGCATTTAAAGGTTGTATATTCTCCGGAACCGCCCATTTGTCCAAAGAAAGACGAATCCGGAACGGACGAAAGCTTGCAAGGAGACAAGCCGCGCAGGTCCGTCCCCGGCAGTACTGCATTTGTCCCGCCTGCCGCCGGGCTGTTAGCTGCGTCTGAGGCAGTTTTAGACTTAATTCATCAGTAATGGCTTTGTAAATTCATAACGGGAGGAAAAAATGGAACATCAATTTACTGAACAAAATATTACCAGCGCTCTGGAAAAAAACTATATGCCATATGCCATCAGCGTTATTATTTCGCGCGCGATTCCGGAAATTGACGGTTTTAAACCTTCACACAGGAAACTTTTATACACCATGTATAAAATGAACCTGCTTGGCACAAACCGAACAAAATCCTCTAATGTTGTCGGTCAAACCATGAAACTCAACCCGCACGGCGACATGGCAATTTATGAAACCATGGTGCGCCTGACGCGCGGAAACGGCGCACTGCTCCATCCTTTTGTAGATTCAAAAGGGAATTTCGGTATGCAGCAATCGCGCGATATGGCGTTTGCCGCACCTCGGTATACGGAAGTAAAACTGGATCCGATTTGTGCAGAAATTTTCGGTGACATTGACAAAAATACCGTTGATTTTACAGATAACTATGACGCCACTATGAAAGAGCCGACTCTTCTCCCTACAACATTTCCGAATGTTTTAGTAAATCCCAACCAAGGCATTGCTGTCGGAATGGCTTCTAATATTTGCAGCTTTAACCTGAATGAAGTTTGTAAAACTACCATTGAATATTTAAAAAATCCAGATTGCGATTTGTCGAAAACTTTGATTGCGCCTGATTTTTCTACCGGCGCGCAGCTGATTTATAAAGAAAATGAATTAAAAACCATTTTTCGAACCGGCCGCGGCAGCTTTAAGCTTCGGGCTCGCTATGGGTTTGATAAAAAAAATAACTGCATTGAAATTACAGAAATCCCGTATACTGCAACGGTAGAAGCAATTATTGACAAAATTGTCGAGTTAGTAAAACAAGGAAAACTAAAGGATATTTCGGATATCCGGGACGAAACGGATTTAAAAGGCCTCAAGCTTACGCTTGATTTAAAACGCGGCGTGGATCCGGACAAACTGATGACCCGTTTATATAAACTAACTCCTTTAGAAGACTCTTTTAGCTGTAATTTTAACATTTTAATTGACGGCTCTCCTAAGGTGATGGGAATTCGTGAAATCCTGAGTGAGTGGAGCCGTTTCCGTTTAAACTGTATCAAGCGCCGGCTGGAATTTGACTTAGATAAAAAGAACCGGCGGCTGCATTTGTTGCTGGGCTTGCAGAAAATCCTGATGGATATTGATAAAGCAATTGCCATTATCCGAAATACAGAGGAGGAAACGCAGGTTGTCCCAAACCTCATGGAAGGATTTGGGATTGATGCGATTCAGGCAGAATTTATCGCCGAAATTAAGCTGCGGCATTTAAATAAAGAATACATTTTGAACCGTTTAAAAGATATTGATTCGCTGAAGGCTGAAATTGCTGATTTGCAAAAAACGCTGGCAAGTGACATTGCCATGAAGTACATTATCATCAGCGAGCTCGAAACCATCATGAAAAAATATGGCCAGCCGCGCCGGACAGAAGTTATTTCCGAGGATCAGATTGAAGAACTTGTAGAAGAAAATCTGGTAGAGGATTATAATGTAAAACTGTTTTTAACGGAACAAAATTATCTTAAGAAAATATCTTTGGTGTCCCTGCGCGCAAGTTCGGATCAAAAATTAAAGGAAGATGACCGGATCCTCTGTGTCTGTGAAGCTTCCAACCGTGACGAAGCGCTGTTCTTCAGCAACCAATCCAATGTATACAAGGTAAAAATCCATGAGATTGCAGACTGTAAAGCCAGCGTGCTGGGCGAATACCTGCCCAATGTGCTCGGCATGGAAGAAAACGAAAAAATTATTTATATGGCGGTAACTGACGGGACTTACGCAGGAAATATGCTGTTTTGCTTTGAAAACGGAAAAATGGCAAAAATTCCGCTTGCCAGCTATGCAACCAAAACCAACCGAAAAAAACTGGCAAACGCTTACTATGAAAAATCCCCTCTTGCCGCAGTCCGCTACCTTGCCGCGGATATGGAACTGGTCGCCTTCAGCAGCATTAATAAGGTATTAATTTTTGACACAGCAAAAATCCCGCTGAAAACAACGCGTACCTCACAGGGTGTTCAAGTCATGACGCCCAAAAAAGGAAGCGTTATTGCCCGGGTTTGTATGCTGGACGAAGTTTCGTTTACGGATTTTGATTATTACCGAACCAAAAACATTCCAGCCCGCGGTGCATATTTAAAAGATGATGACGTGCAGGGAGAGCAAATTTCTTTGATATAACGGAGGATACGATGGCAATTGAAGCAGTAAGAGAATATTTAAAACAATGGAAAAAAGAAAACGATATTTTAGAATTTGATACTTCCAGCGCGACGGTGGAACTTGCCGCCATGGCTTTAAATACGGAACCGGGACGAATTGCAAAAACATTATCGTTTCGTCTTCCGGAAGGCTGTGTTTTAATCGTTGCCGCTGGCGATGCCCGGATAGACAACAAAAAATACAAAGCGGAATTTGGCTGCAAAGCAAAAATGCTCACGGCAGAGGAAGCTGTTGAATTTACCGGACACGCCATTGGCGGGGTCTGCCCGTTTGCCATTGCCCGAAGCGATGTCTTTATTGTATTGGACGAATCTCTTCGCCGGTTTGATGTGGTGTATCCTGCCTGCGGCAGCAGCAATTCTGCGATCCGTCTGTCTCTTGAAGAATTAGAGCAGATGTCACACGCCGTTCGCTGGGTTGATGTTTGCAAGCTGCCCGGAACGGAACAGGAATAATTTTTTTCACATTAATGATCAAAAAATTTTTAAGCAACCAGCGAGGGGCGGCGCAAAAAGAACTGCGCCGCCCCTCGTGTATTTTCTAATTTGCTATTTAATGACTGCTGAACAATTCTGAAACGCAGCCGCATAGCGGTTTGTAAGCGTTTCAGAATTGTTTAGGTGCAAGGTTTTTGTGCTTTTTTTG
>CASGBM010000133.1 GCA_949299615.1 uncultured Eubacteriales bacterium
AACCTAAAAATAGCATTTTAATGCTGTTTTTAGGTGTGAAATTGTAAATTTCACACAAATGGTTTCGCAAAACCATTTGTTCAGTAGACATTATTTATTATATCATTTGCCAAAGCAAAATTCAATTACAAAACCATGAAATCTTTTATTTTTTTTGTTTCACGTGAAACAAAAAAAGCAGGAAACTCTTCCTGCTTTTTCATTCCGCAACTGTTTCACGTGAAACATATTACCGCGTGATTTCTAACACTTTAACCTGAAATTCTCCGTTCGGCGCTTCCACCGTTACTACATCGCCTGCTTTTGCGCCAATCAAAGCGCGGCCAACCGGCGATTCGTCAGACAACTTGTTTTTATTTGGATCCGCCTCCGTTGACCCGACAATATAATATTCTGCTTCTTCTTCAAAATCCATATCATAAACTTTTACTTTACAGCCAAGCGTTACCATTTCTGTTGAAATGTCGTCATCATCGATTACTTTTGCATTTTTTAGCATTTTTTCCAGTTTAACAATGCGCATTTCTACTTCTGCCTGCTCATTTTTTGCTTCATCATATTCCGCATTTTCCGACAAATCTCCAAAACCCAATGCTACTTTAATTTTTTCTGAAATTTCTTTTCTTTTTTGTGTTTTTAAATATTCCAGTTCTTCTTCTCTGGCTTTTAACCCTTCATATGTCAACACAATCTCTTTTTCCGGCATGTAAATCACCTTTCTTCCCTTTTGTTTTCTTATCCCTCAGAAAAACAAAATAATTATTTTATAATAACAAACTGTCACAAATTAATAAAATGAAACTATGACACTATATTATAATCTTTCTTGACAAAAAAGTCAATCATTTTTTATTAATTTTACACATTTTATGTCATTTTCCTTTATATATTTTTTATAATTGTTTTCATTGACAGATGAATGGGAAACCAATATAAAAAATAAAAGAGGTTTTGAATTAAAACAACCCCATTTAGCAGCAATTGTATTTACCGCTTCTTTTCCGCTGAATAAAGCATCTTCATAGCAATGGGAAAGACCTGTTTTTCGAGGGGCTGCATTTAAAAACGGCAGTTCGCATTGCAAGCTTGCGTTTTGAATCCATTCCTGGTCCGTGGATGCCGACATTAAAATTGTTTGATCCTTACATCTTCTGTCTATTGTATCCCCGGCTTTTAAAAGTATTCCATACTCTTTTAAAAAATATTGTATTAAATCTGAAAACAGTTCCGTTTTTTTTACAAACAATTGAATTTGATACACCTTGCTGCAAATTGTCTTTAAGATTGGTTCTACCTGCTGCGGCGTGTCGCAAATTAAAATAATTTTAGCTTTATCTAAAGAGATCCGATTCATTTTTGCAAAGCGTTTAAAATAAAAAAACCAATCATACTGTATAAGATTGTTTTCCAAAAGCGGGTCACTCAGTGTTTGAGATAACATGCTCTTGTGGATTCCTGTCCAATGATAAGATATGTATGAAATTTTAAAATGTTTACAAAGAAATTGAATATATTCTTTAATATAATGATATTTTTTTTCATTCATCTTATCCGAAACGGGGACATAAAAAACGACAAGAGTTAACTCAGATACAGGAATTATTTCCATCATTTTTCCATATAATTGGCTGTTGGGTTTACATAAAAAATGATAAAATAAAAAAAGCTCCTTTTTTGTATATTGCTTTTGATCCGTTACCAACAAAGCAAACCGGCTGTTTTCCACTTATGACACCGCCTGTAAAAAGATGTAGTATTCATTATATGTGCAAACTTTGAAAATATGAATCTTTATAAAAAAAATACCGAAAGATAACACATATCCATCGGTATTTTTTATGATTCTAATTCTTTTATCAATTCAGAAAAAGGTTTGTCTAACAAATCCGCTGCAATTAACGTGTTTAAAACTTCTAATAATAAATTGGAAGAAAGACGGGAAGGCAGTTGTAATATTTTTTCCAGTTTATTCCTTTTTTGTCTGCTGTTTTCCTTCCCGAAAAGACCGCAGCGATAAAGGTCAGCTTTTGTAAGCAGAGGTTTTTCTGGCTGACCGGCTCCGGCTTGGTTTTCTCCGGTATCCAGAAAAGTTGCACCGGCTTTTACCAAAGCGTCTAACAAAATTGTACCGTCGATTCCTTCCACACCCAGCATACCTTCCTTAGAAGGGCGCGTCTTTCTCTTTTCTTTTCCCGGTATATCCGGTATGAAAGCATGTTTTACCGGATAAGGCGCCAATTTATTTTTTAAATAGTTGCGGATACGAAAACCGGCGCGGTCAGAATCAGTCAACAAGATAACGCCTTGGCTTTTTGCAATTTTTTTTAAAAACTCTATAACATCATCCTTGTGGTAAATTTGAAACCCGCCAGTACAAAAGAAAACAGCGTCCACAACCTGCGACAGCTTAATTTGGTCGTATTTTCCTTCTACCACAATAACTTCTTTTATTTTTCTCATTACCGCATCCGAACCGGCAGAACGATATATAAAAAGCTGTCGCCCTCTAAAGGTTCAATGGTGGTTGGATTTACCGGAGTAGAGAAGCTGAATTTTATCTCCGGACAATCACAGTTTTTAAAAGCATCCATCAAATAACGCGGATTAAAAGCAATTTCAATCGGTTCACCGCTCATATCCACACTTAATTTGTCCTTCACTATTCCCATTACTGTTTCGCAGTTGATAAACACGTTGTCATCTTCAATTTTTAATACAACGTGTGCTTTGGTCGTTTCATTCACAATGAGGGAAGCGCGGTCAATCGAATCTAAAATTTTCTTTGTTTCTGTTGTAATCACAAGTGTATTTTTATGTTTGCAAACCGAAGTATAATCCAAATATTCCCCTTCAATCAAACGGGTCACCATTGTGCAGTTTTTCAAATTAATCTGTGCATTTTTCTGTGACAGCAATATTTGTATGCTGTCATCGCTGTCACCGATAATCGAAAGAAGTTCTTTCGCTGTCTTTCCGGGTAAAATAAAGTGAAATTGGCTGGTTGTTTCTATCGGTTCTTTTCGAATGGCTATGCGGTAGCCATCACAGCCAACCATGCAGAAAACGCCGTCTTTAATATCAAAATAAACACCGGTAAGCTGCGGTTTAATGCCGGACTGGGCAACCGCATAAATTGTTTGGCGAATCATGCTTTTTAATGTATTTTCTTTTATTGTAAAAGAAGACTCCTCTAAAACCGCAGGCATATGCGGGAATTCATCAGCTTTCGCAGTAGAAAAATCAAAGTTTGCGTTTCCGCAGGACAAATGAATCATTTCTTTTTCATTGACTTCAATTTGTGCAGTTTCTTCAAAATCAGGCAGTTTTTTCACAGCGTTAGAAAAAAGGCCTGCTTTTACGACAACTGCTCCTTCCTGCGCCACTTGAGCAGGGATTGTGCATTCAATTCCAAGTTCTAAATTATTGCTCATAAATTGGATTTGATCGGCGCGGGCTTCTATATAAATGCCTTCTAAAATATTCATTGTGGATTTTATAGCAACGGCGCGTTCAACAATAGAAATTGCCTCCGTTAAATCTTTTCTTTTACATATCGCTTTCATCGATACCCCTCCTGCACAATAAATGACAAATGATTTCTTTTATTGTATCATAAAAAAGAATATGATTCAAATTATTTTCTCATTATTTTAATACTTTTTACAAAATAAAGCAAATTTTTATATTATTAAGAAAAATAATATATATATAATAATAGTAGTAGTAATAGTAGTTTTTGTTAAAACTGTGAACAATGGCGTAAAAAGCCGAAAAAAGAGCAGATCACGCTGTGTATAATTTGTGGAAAATAGAGTTTATTTTACACAGAATACACAAAGCAAAAACGAAAATATACCAATATTTTACAGACAAAAAATTATAAACAAACAGCGAACATGGTAATTTCTGCTTTTCCACAATGGTTTGTGGAAAAGCAGAATAAATTGCAGAATATAGGGAAAAATAAATTCTTTTCATTGGCATGAAAAGAAAAAAATGCCGAAAAACAAGGGATAAGTTATCAACAAGTTATTAACATTATGTTGATAACTATGCTAAATTTACCGTTTTTCCACTGCCGATTAAAACCGTTTCATTTTGATAGCGAATCCATACATC
Organism: uncultured Eubacteriales bacterium; assembly: GCA_949299615.1. Classification (GTDB taxonomy): domain Bacteria; phylum Bacillota; class Clostridia; order UBA1381; family UBA9506; genus RGIG1666. Next base: position 4,120 of record CASGBM010000133.1, read on the forward strand.
GGTAACCGTAGGATTGTATACTTGTTTAGCATCTGCAGAAAATTGCAGCTGATTTTGTGCCATGATATAATCATAAATTTCAATATTGGTTGCATACCAAGTATCCTCTCGTCCGCTCATACGTTTGCAAAATTCTTCTATCATATCCCAATTTTGGTTTGTGTCCAATTCATAACTGTGTCCCCAAACATAGAAAAGGAAACTCCGGTGCGGTGCAAGCAATTCATGAAAACGGTCCGCAAGAGCAAGGCAGTCATTGTGATGGCAGGTAGGATTCCAGGTTAAAAAATGATCCGGACGGGAAAATGCTTTGGTTGCGTTAACTGTACGGGAGTAAACAATTCCGCATTGTTTTGCCGCATCAATACTGTCTGAATCATAAGAACCATACGGCCAGGACATGCCGCGCACAATATAGCCGCAAAGTTTTTCAAGACGGATTCGGTCAGAATAAATTTCCTGAATGCGGACAGGGGAGGGAACTTGCGTTAAATTAGGATGGGTTGCAGTATGACAGCTTACTTCGTGTCCGGAGTATAATGTTTTAATATCTTTTTCGCTGACATAACCTTCTTTATTTAATGACTGCTGAACAATTCTGAAACGCAGCCGCATAGCGGTTTGTAAGCGTTTCAGAATTGTTTAGGTGCAAGGTTTTTGTGTTTTTTTTGCCAAAAAAATGGTTTCGCAAAACCATTTGTTCAGTAGAAATTATTTATAGCAGAGGAATTTAAGTGAAAGGTGCCGCGGATGTGATAACGGTTAAAAATGTCAACGAGCTGATAATCAAAACTACGTCCATCGTCATAACTCATGGTTAAAACATGTTGTTTTCCGCCTGGATAACGGTCAAATTGAATCATAACATTCTTCCTTTCGTTGATAAAATTAAAAATAATTTAAAGTGATTGAATTGTTAAATGGATATGTGTCTGTTTTGTTTGTATAACATTGTGTAAGTAATTTTATTTGCAAATCAAAACCATATGGTTTAGCAGACACTTTTAAATTCGCACATCCTGCGCAGGGTTCGGCGCTTGGTGCGTACCGCTTTTTTCATACAGAACTTGCAGGCAAAAAACCAGTACGCACCATCAGGTCGGGACGTCTATGAGCCGTCCCCTACGGATTTTTTTGGTTTGTGCTTTATTTATTCTCATTTTATACCCATCCGGATTTGCTGTTATTTTTATATTCACGTTTCCTACGTAGGGTGCGTCGCTTGGTGCGCACCGTTATTTTATACAGAACACGCAGGTCTGAAACCGACGCGCACCGCTGTTTCATGCAGAAACACGGGTATATAAACGGGATGTCTCATGGGGGATACACCGCTAATTTTGTTTTATAATTGATAAAGATGATTGAGAGGTCCACAGCCTTTTCCTAAATTAAGACCGTCTTTTAAAGCGCCGGCAACATAATCTTTTGCATTTTTCACAGCATCAGATAAGCAAAGACCATTTGCCAGCCCGCAGGCGATGGCAGATGAAAGCGTACATCCCGTCCCGTGTGTATTTTTTGTCTCAATGCGCTGTCCGGTATACCAGTGCGGTTTTCCGTTCTGATATAAAAGATCATCCGCACAGCCGCAAAGGTGACCGCCTTTTACCAAAACTGCGCCGTTTGTCATCGTGCTGAGTTTTTCAGCGGCAGAAAGCATGTCTTCTTTGCTGTGAATAGAAATTCCCGACAGATGTTCCGCCTCACTAATATTCGGCGTAATGAGTGCGGCGAGCGGAAACAAAAAATCTATCAGGGTTTGTTCCGCCTCCGGTTCCATCAGACGGCAGCCGCTGGTGGAAATCATCACAGGATCCAATACAATATTTTCCGCTTGATATTGCGTCAATTTATCTGCAATCACGCGGATGTTTTCCGGCACGGAAACCATGCCGATCTTTACAGCGTCAGGGAAAATATCTGTAAACACTGCGTCCAGCTGGTTTGCGACAGTTACAGCCGGGATATTATGTACATCGGTCACACCGCAGGTATTTTGTGCTGTTACCGCGCAGATTACGCTCATTCCGTACAATTTATGTGCACAAAATGTTTTCAGGTCTGCCTGCACGCCTGCGCCGCCGGAAGAATCTGATCCGGCAATGGTTAACACTTTTTTCATGGGTTTGCTCCTTTCTTTTCCGCGCCGCTTAAAGCGTATTAAAAAGATAGAATGATACAAGGATTATTTGTTAGTCTCTGTTTCAAAATCAATCATGCGGTCACAAAGCGCGCGGATTTTATCCTGCCTGTCGTGCGAGGATTCGTCATAGACACCCCAAACGGGAAATCCTGCTTTTTTTGCAGTTTCTATCGCATGAAGAGAATCTTCAAACACCACACAATCTGCCGGACGCTCTCCCAGCCGGCGTGCGGCTTCTAAGAAAATATCCGGCGAGGTTTTGCACGCGCCGACGTCTTCTTCTGTAAGGATAAAACGAAGATATGGCATCATGCCGTGTTTTTCCATCATTTCGCGCGCGAGCGTGCCGCTTGTTGCGGTGGCAAGACAAATTTTAATGCCCATCTCGTCCAGTTGTTTTAAATATTTTACCGCGCCGGGCTTCGGTTTTGCCATGGTGCGGTAGCGCTCCGTGGCATAATCGTCCCAAATGCGGACCAGTTCCTCCGGAGAGTGGGGAAGGGCAAAGGTTTTGACAAAATAATCTGCTGTTTCCTGAAAGCTCAGGGTACGGATGGTTTCCCATAAATCCCGGGGCGGTTCAATTCCTACCATTCGCAGATAATCGTCACCCAAGCGGTCCCACACGCACATCGAGTCTAAAATGGTGCCGTCCATGTCAAAAATAGCTGCTTTCATTCAATCCGCCTTTCTGTATAAAAGATTTAATTTGTAGCTGGTTAAAAAATTTCCCGGCAGATTTCGGCAAGGCCGCGAGCGGCCTCTTCCGCATCAGGCTGGGCAAATATGGCGGAGATAACCGCGGCGCCGCAGGTTCCGCTGCCGGCAAGCCGGCGGATGTTGGAATGATTAATTCCGCCGATGGCAACCGTCGGTATTGAAACTGCCTTGGAGATTTCTGATAGCGACAAAATGGATGCGCTGTCAGCGTCTGTTTTTGTGGTAGAGCCGAAAATATCGCCGACGCCAAGATAATCAGCGCCTTCTGATTCCGCTTTTTGGGCAAGCGCAACAGTCTGTGCAGAAACGCCTAAAATTTTGTCCGGACCGATTTTTCGGCGCGCATCGGTCACGCTGCCGTCGCTCTGGCCGATATGCAGGCCGTCGGCATCGCATGCAAGAAAAATATCAATATTGTCATTGATGATAAGCGGTACGCCGGCGCGGTCGGTCACCTGTTTTACTTCTTTGGCAATTTGCAGAAATTCATCAAAAGGCGCATTTTTTTCGCGCAGCTGTACCAGCGTAACGCCGCCGCGGATTGCTTTTTCCACTTGCTCTGCAAGGGTTTCGCCATCTTTCAGCCACATGCGGTCGGTAACGGCGTAGAGTATTAGTTTTTTTGCTAAATCAGGAGCGGACAGTTTCAATTTTCATCCCTCCGCTCAATGTTTCATAGGTCATTTTGCTGATGGCATCAATCAGATATGTGCGCATGCTGCCTGTGCCTGCGTCAGATTCCTGTGCTTTTTGATATGCGAGCTCTCCGGCGTACCCCATTAAAGCAGTGCACAAAGCGGCTGCCGCCGCGTAGTCTTCTTTGCGGTTTGCGGCAAGATAGGCGCCTGTCATGGCGGTGAGCATACAGCCTGTGCCGGTGATTTTTGACATGGCAGGATGGCCGTTTCGAATGAGATAGGTTTGCTTTGCATCGGTGACAATATCGACCGCGCCGGTAATCGCAACCACTGCACCGGTGTCTTTGGATAATTTTTGTGCCAATGCCACGCCGGAGGCCAGCGTATCTGCGCTCAGCGCATCGTCTTCGCTTGCGTCCACTCCTTTGGTGGAGCCTGTGCCGCCCGCAACGGTTTTAATTTCAGAAATATTGCCGCGAATAGCGCTAAAGCGCACCTCTTTGATCAAACGCTCTGCCGCTTGTGTGCGCAGGGCGGAAGCGCCGGCGCCCACAGGGTCTAACACAACCGGATGGCCCAATTCGTTTGCGCGTTTTCCGGCGGCGAGCATCGATTCTATCGTACGGCGGTTTAACGTGCCGATGTTAAGAACGGTTGCGCCGCAAATGGCGGTAATCTCCGCCGCTTCGTCGATATCATCCGCCATAATGGGCGAGCCGCCGCACGCGAGAAGAATATTGGCGCAGTCGTTTACGGTAACGTAATTGGTGATACAGTGTACCAACGGTGTTTTTTCCTGTACGTTTTGAAAAATGTGTTCCATAGGATACCCTCTTTTCTTTTGTTTCGCATTGCCGGATAATTTTTATCCGGTTTTCTTTTTCATTGATAGTATACCACAATTTACCGCAAAAAGAAAGAGATTCTCCTGCACAGCCGCTTGCAACGCAGGGCAAATTGTGCTACAATGGAAAAAACGGGAAAACAGGGGAAAGAAAAGAGGCACAAGTGATGAACGCAAAAACCATAGTGGGCAGGGAATTTCTCCTGCCTTTTGCAAAACCTGGACGGGAAAATATCGGTGTAGAGCTGGAATTTCCGCTGGTAAATATGGACCGCGGACCGGTGGATGTTGCGGTAGCGCGCGGACTTTTGGAGGAGTGCATGCAAAAGCATGGCTTTTGGGCGGAAGAGTTTGACCAAGAGGGAAATGCGGCATTTTTGCTGAACCCGGACGGGGACTGCCTTTCTTTTGATAATTCGTATAACAATTTTGAGTTTTCCATGGAAAAAGGGAAGGATTTAAACGAGCTTGCACGGCGGTTTTACGCGCTTTATGAAAAAGTACAAACCTATCTTTTGCCGCGCCGCCACACGCTGTGCGGTATGGGGACAAACCCTTTTCAGCCGATCATCCGTCCGGCGGCAGTATCGTTTCCGGTATATCAGCTGATTCATACCTTTTTAGAGCCATATCGCGGCGGCGCGTATCATAACTGGCCGGAATTTCCGGCGTACCTTTCATCGGTGCAAACACATTTGGACGTATCAGAGGATCTTTTGCCTCGCGCGCTCACGCTGTTTGCGGCAATGGATTTTGTGCGCGCGCTTTTGTTTTCCAATTCGCCGGCGTTTTTTGGGCTTTCCGGATTTGAAGAGACGGTATGCTTTCGCGACTATCTTTGGGAAAACAGCGGTTTCAAGCGTTTGGCAAATAATGTCGGCAAAGTGGAAGGAACGTTTCGCGAGCCGGAAGATGTGGTGCAAATGATTTTGTCGCGGTCAATGTTTTACCGGCAGAGAGCCGGTCAGCTTCAGCTGATTGAGCCGGTCAGCGTGCAGCAGTATTTTGACGGGGAAGACAGCACAGAGGAGGACATGAAAACCTATCTGTCGTTTCAAAATGTAGAAGTGACGCGCCGCGGGACGCTTGAGGTGCGAAGCGACTGCGCACAGCCAGTTGCGGACGCATTTTGCCCGCCGGCATTTCATCTCGGAGTGTTAAGCGCGCTGGAAGAAGCGGAGGAGCTTTTGTATGGATTTTTGCGCCGCAATCTTCCGGAAGATTTGCTGTGTTCGCCCAGCCGCAACCGGATTTTGAGAGATGAGGTAATATACCATTACCGCCTGCCCGCGCCGGAGGAAGAAATCCGGCGGCTGCTTAGGTCTTTCGTGGAGCTTGCGAACCGGTCTCTTACAAAGCGCGGAAAAAAAGAGGAAAAGCTTATCGAGCCTCTTTTTGAAAGGGCGCAGAGAATTACCTGCCCGGCAAAGGAACGAATGGAATTGTTAGAAGCGGGTGTGCCGCTTGAGAAGCTCATTGCAGAATCGGCAAAAGCAAAAAAATAGAAAGAAAGCAAAAGAAGAGAGTAATGTTTGCAGTGAAAAAGGCCCCTGTGATTACACAGGGGCCTTTGCGTATTGGCAATATCCCGCCGGGGCACACATTACCAGTGCGGGACGCACCCCATCGCACGGGATATGCCCCACAGGGCGGGACGTCTATGAGCCGTCCCCTACGGTTTCCGTTTAATTTAATGACTGCTGAACAATTCTGAAACGCAGCCGCATAGCGGTTTGTAAGCGTTTCAGAATTGTTTAGGTGCAAGGTTTTTGTGCTTTTTTTGCC
>CASGBM010000134.1 GCA_949299615.1 uncultured Eubacteriales bacterium
TGGCAAAAAAAGCACAAAAACCTTGCACCTAAACAATTCTGAAACGCTTACAAACCGCTATGCGGCTGCGTTTCAGAATTGTTCAGCAGTCATTAATTCCTCCTCTTAGCCGGCCAAATCGAACAGTGACAGCTGTTCAAAAGCCGCTGTTTCATAAAGTTTTTTCTTTTGCACGCTGATGCTCTGCCTTGCGCTTTGGGCTTGATTCGCCAATGCTTTCGCACGCGCCAGTTTCTCGGACACGGAAATAGCAACAGTTTTCGTTTCTGTGTCCTCCGGCTTTTCTGCCTTTGGCAAGTTCATGTAGTGTGACAGATCCTCCTGCCCTTGGGCAGCGTCTTTTATCACTGCCATCTTTTTGAATAGTGCAGCCGTATCTTCTACTTCATCCCGGATTCCCAGTGTCAATTCCCGAGCAAGCTGCGAGGTTAGATCCCGGCAGTCACCCATAGCAGCCAGCCCCTCATCTGAGAAGTTGCCTTCCACTAAGGTTGCCGCCGCCAGTTTGGATGCCATCAGTGTGATTGCCCGTTCCTGCAAAACCCCGTGGTAATACAGGAGATACACCTCTATCCGCGGCGCTTTCTGATTGATCCGCCAGGAGCGGCGCGAGCTTTGCCGGAATGTAAACAGGTTGTATCCGATATTGTAGTAGATCAGCGTTGTAAAATCATTTAAGTCAAGCCCCGTTTCTACAAGACTGGGATTGGTAATCAGCACATCAATCCCCTTTTCCACTTGTTTTGCGACCCATTCTTCCCGTTTTTCCGGTTTCACGCGCTGTTCTAAAACCGCCGCGCGGTATCCCCGTTCGGAAAGGATTTTCAGAAGTTTTTCCTGCGTGTCAATTTTCACCCAACTGGTATACACTAACACCCGTTCCCCGTTTTTCACCTTGCGCTCTACAATGTCCAAAACCGCTATGTCTTTTTCATGCAATTCGTCAATCGACGACAAGTCTTTTGGATCTACAGCAGGTGTATCGCTTCCCGGATAATAGATCGGGTCAGCGTGATACGGCTGATCGGGATAGGTAGTCAAAAGGCTCATAAACGAAGACTTGATTTTCTGGAAATTTCCGTCCTTGCTCTTTGCTGCGTTGCTAAAAAAGCTTTCCAGCCGTTCATATTCCTCCCTGACGTCTTGACGGAGATGCAGTTCCACCGGGATTTCTTCATAATCCGGCAGGTGTTTCCCCATATCGCTGAGCGATAAAAACGCTGCGCAGTCAATCAAAAAGCGTGAAAACACCAGCGGGGATACCCCCGGCAGCAGCCGTTCCCTCAGCTTTCGCTTAATATGACGGCTGTTTGCGTTATACTCTTCGTCTTCTTCCAGTTCATAAGTGTTTTCCGTTACACCGTACTCCGTATTGAAAGCACTCGGATCATCATAGGATTTATGATCCTCCTGCATCAAAAACGGTACAATCCGGTACAGCAGATAGAACAGGCCGCTGGAATATCCGTTGATGAGCGTTGCCGTCATTCCAATGACTTTTTTACTGCAGCCTATCAATGTTTCCATTGCGTTCCCCTGTCCGCTGTCTCCTTTGTAAAGATGCAGTTCGTCCAGAATCACGCCGTCCAGCATCGGCAGTTTTTCTGCAATGTACTTGCTCATGGAATACCGTACATACGCGCTTTTCGCCGGGAAATACCGCTCCGGGTTATTTATGATTTCCCAAAGCTTTCCCAGCACCTTTTCATCCTTCGTTTTTTCTAAATGCCGTCTGGCAAATCTTCTGTACACGAAGCCATAACCGCCGATTTTAACCCACTGATTATGACCGATCCTCCTGTCATTCGGATTGCATACTGTCCAAAGTACCTGACCGCATTCCTTGCATTTATGGTTCTGCGAGTTTTCTTTCCGGAAGAAAAACTGGTCCGCATTCACGATGTAATGCGAGCCGTCTTCCTTGACCTCCATCTCGATGACCTTCCCGCAGTCCGGGCATATATATCCCCTTTTTGATTTGGAATAGGTCACGCCCGGACGTTTCATGTACCCATCACGCGCCCGTTCCTTGGACATGATGAGGTACACGCTTTTATCACCGTTTTGGTAATCTGAATAAACCCGGTTGATATCTGCCAAATTGTGTACCACAGCTGCTTTCGTGTCCGGCAATGTTTCCTCAATTTCCCGCACCCACTTTTTCGCCACATGGGCCGGGCTTAAGACCACATTCAAACACTTTCGTCCATTCTGATGTGCCGCAAGCGCGCTGGTTCCGATTTTGGTCTTTCCGCTTCCGCATTCCGCAATCACAAGCCCTACTTTTGCCTGATCCAGCCTGCGCTTTAACGACTCCGCCACTGCAAGCTGCGCCGGGTACAAGGAGTATCCGGCTTTTGTAAACAGATAGCCGTTAATGTCTTTGAGCTGTTTACAGATATCCTCTGCGGCAGGATCAAACAGCGGGTGGAAGGAATTTTTGATCCGGTTGGCAACGTTAACACCGTATGTGTTCAAATACTGGGAAACCGTTGCAATCGTTTCAAACCCTTTTCCATCTGCCGCGTTGGGAATTGAAATTTGTCCCGTTTTCAGGCCACGGTTGACAATTGCAATCATTTCCTTTTCATCGTTGCTCATCTGCAGCAGATATGCGTCAAACCGGGTGCTGGACGAAACCACTTCCAAAGGTAAAAGGATCTTCTGTTTCAGGCATTCGTCTAAAATGTATTCCTTAAACCCCGGAAGCAAGGGGACAGACGTTTTTTTGTCCAATTCATCAAACAGCGAATCTGTATCGCCTTCTTCGCAGAAGATGTACATTTTCCGCTTTGCATTCGGATTGTCCGTCTCCATCTGTTCTTCGTCGAGCATTTCATCTGCCTCATCATCGACCGCTGTCAGCGTTGCCTCCGCATAGATGCCGTCATGGTTAAACTGGCGCCGGTACCGCTTATGCTCCGCCTTCAGGATGATGTTGTGCCGGTCTACCACCGATTCAACAGATATGCCGCCGTGCATAGCGTCACAGAGTGCCCGGACCGATTCCGGATATCCGCCCATACGGATTGCCACAAGTTTTCTTTCTGTTTTGCTCTTCTTTTGATATACCATCGTATCCGCGTAACACTCCAAACGTATGGAACGCTCCGGATCGTAATAGGATATCGGTGCTAAGGTTTGCATTTCCCACATAAATTTTCCTTTCTGCAAAATTGTTTTTGTTCTTCGTTTTTACTTTTCACTCTTTCATCCATCTCTCACATCGGTTTCACTTCCTTTCGTATCTGGGTTGGTTTTATCTATATAAAAAACACGCCCGCAAAGCGCATAGCCTTATCAAGCGTGTTTTTTTGCGAATATATTTTCTTTTCCTGAAAAAACAAAAAACGGTTATCAGACGCACCAATCCCTTTGGACAGTACTTCCAATAACCATTCTAACTGCTTACCTTTTTTATCTGCTTACCATGCTTATGCGCTTAGTATATCATTTACTCAGCCGACATACAATGTCAGGAGTTGAAAAACATAGCTTTGTTATATATATTCCATCACCAATTAGGGCAAATTTTAAAATATCACCTGCAGATAGTCGTAATGTATCTAATGTTAAGTTATCCAATAAAATAATTGGTTTAACAGTAAAAGGTTTTACATCTACATTATTATCATCATCAAGCAGTGTATCCCGTAGTTCGTCAGAGTACACTCCTGCAAATATGTCTATAGATCCCTCGGACATAGTTTTAGACAAAACATATAAATGTTCCGCTCCTCCTTTATCCAGATATGCCTTGATTTCTGGAGGCAGAACGATCGTATTTTCAGTGGATACATCCGAAAAATAAGACCTTATATTAAAGTTTTCATTGACATTTCCTAAGCAAGCTAACTCCGCATATATCTCGCTCATTAATTTAAAATCTTTTTTTATTGCTGCTTGTCTAAATTCCTCCCATAATTTGCATTTTTCATTTAACATATTCATTTTCCTCTTTTCTAAACAAAAATTTTGGAAAATATCTATTTTGTATATTTTATATCTATTTAATTTAATATTGTATCAAAACTCCGTTTATAATTCAATATAAAAAATAGATATTAATACTCTAAAACAGATATTAAATTGAAGAATTGGAGATAAACTCATGTCGAAGAAAGCTTATTTAATTAAGGGAAATACATGCGGTCCTCGTATTCGGTTGGGACATGCGTTACAAAAGCCGCCAATCACACAGGAAGAATTGGCAAACCGAATAAATTTTATGGGGTATGAAGACATGACGAAACTCATCATTTCAAGAATTGAGAAAAATCAACGTCATGTGTGCGATGCGGAGCTTTTAATTTTCTCACAAGCTTTGGGCGTAAGCATGGAATGGCTCTGCGGCATCGGTGAGGACTTGGAAAAATAGGCTTCTGTAGTTTCGCAGCTACTCTGTTTATAGGAAGTATTGTAATTTCTGTTGACTCTATGTTTTCGAAATCTGATTGTTCTATCGGTCGATACATGGTACATGTTGTTCCGTTGTGGCAATTCAAATATAAACAAAACGGGCTCCGGTTGTCCTGCAAATAGGTAAGCTGTCCCGTCTTGCACGTCGGACAGAGATGAAAATGATTCATTTATATAATCTCCTTTCAATTCATGGGCATTGTGCGGTTATTTCAAAAAATGGGCGGTCATTACGACCGCCCTCTGTTTTAGTGCATTTTTCTCAGGATTCGCCCATAGACTAACTTTTTCTCAGTGTTGTACTTTGTAATCAAAATTTCCACCTTATCACCAAGCTTAAAATCACCGTCATAGTGCAGCGACTCATACGAACATAGCACATCTGTAATCTCGTCATACAAACGACAAAACACTCCGCCGCCATACTTGCCTACAATGTGCGCCACTCTGGTTGATCTAATCGGATGCCGCGTTTCAATGCCGTCAAACGGATGCGGCGTTGTTTCCTTAATGGACACTTTCAAAATCTTATCCTTTGCAGAGTATATTAAACTTTAGATTTTTCAAGCTGTTTTGCATAATCTGTAAACGCTTTAAGGGCTTCTTCGTTTATCTTAAAGAAAATGCTGTCATTTTCCGAAACGATAACTCTTCCATCATCGGTTTTTATAACTTTATATTCGGTTATTTTTTCGTCACTGCCCGTAAGCGTTATTTTCATAATCTCACTGCCCGCAGGAAGGCTATATTCCATGGAGTCGGCTTTTATCTTTTTGAGCTCCTGCAAAAATTCATGCACTTTTTCTTTTGGCACAGGATTTTCACCGATGTAAAAATTTGTGCCGTCAAAGCGAACGCTTAAGTTAAAATCACCGCTGTTTATCTTTATGTCTCTTATATAATCTGTATTATATAGAAAAATCGATTTATCTGCAAGATAAAAACCATTATAGGCCAAAAATTCCAAAGCCCGGCTTTTTACCGTAAATACCTCATCTGAGTCCGGAAGCATGCAGTAAACCTCGCTTATATCTTCCGCCGGCTTTCCTATATAAAGCACAAAAG
>CASGBM010000135.1 GCA_949299615.1 uncultured Eubacteriales bacterium
CGCTTCGGTACGACGCATAAATTGCGTTCCACTCCTCTTTTTCTGCCGGTGTTAAATCTCTGTCCAACTCTGCTAAATTCAGTTCGTTAAATTCCATTCTTGTTTCCTCCATTTCATATGATTTGATTGACATAAAACCGCTGCCTGCTGCTGATAAATAAATCACCTTCCTTTCTTTGCAATTGTCCGCAATAACAAAATACCAATTTTACCTTTCAAAAAAACTTACCTTATCACCGCCAACCAGCGCAAATTTATAACGGCACTTCGGAATCATCTTGCGCATTTGCTCTTTTTGGCAGAGCAGAAAAATATCCAGCCGGCTTTTATCAGACACTGCGCTGTCCTCCGCAAAAGCGCATATAACAGACTCCTCTCCCGGCGGAACCGGAATCACCCGTACTTCTTTTTTCTGCTCTTTCGCCTGCACAAGAAAGCATATAGCTGCCGGACTTCTGCCGCGGCTATGTGATAGAATATTTGGCGCAAACTGCATCATCACTTCAAAGGCATCAGAAATAACCGGATCGGGCTCTGTGCCCTTATATCCCACATAAATTTCATTGCCGTGCAGCACTTTTTGAAAGCCGCCAAACTGGCAAAGCTGGTTGATGTACCCGTCCAGATTCGGGAGTTTCCTCTCTGAATACATGTTCACCATGTATTCAAGCTGCCGTCTTTTCAAACACCCGTATTCTTCAACCAACCCAACCAGACGTTTTTGATAAGTGTTCAGGTACACGGTAATCACCTCCTGTCGGTGCACGCATGGAATTCAAATACGGATCCACATGGAGCAGGCTGTACTCTTCGGTGATGCTGTTAAAAATCACACTCATGATATAAGCGGTGATATTCTTAATCGGCCTGTCCCGATTCCGGTGCAGGCTATGTAAGGCGTTTTGCAGAACTGCGGCATCCAACTCATATAACCTGCTGCGCACCTTATCCTGCGGCAGTACCGCATTGCCTATTTTGAAGGTTTTGCTGTAAAACAGCCTTTCTATCGCGTCATAGAGGATTTTTTGTTCCTCGGCGTCAAAGGATTCAAGCTGGCAGTTTCCTAAAATTTCTTCCAGCTTGTATGTGTTGTCCGCCCGTCCGTCCTGTAAAATATGTTCCTTTTCTGGATAGACAGACTGACTATTATTAATCTGAATTTTTTCCGTTTGATTATTTTTATTCTGATTAGGGTGCCGTTTCGGCAGTTCTAAACCTTCCGGTTTGGCAGTTCTTGATATGCCAAAACAGCAGTTCTTAAACTCCCTATTCGGCAGTCCACCGACGGCAGTTTCTGTTGTTTCCGTTTCCAGATATGCTGTTTCGGCAGTTCTTGTTTGTTCCTGCGCCGCAGCTTTTTTTGCCTGTTCTGCCGTAACCTCCAGCTTGACAATATAGATTTTGTTCGCCAGACCGCGCCCGCTTCTGGTTTCAAAAATCAATCCGGCCGTCACCAGCTCGCGGAAGGCAGCAATCGCTTTTTTATATGTAATCCCCAGCTCGGCCGCGATATCCTCACGCGTATAAATCAGGAACACCTCATCGCGCTCATTAATCCAGTTGTTCATTTTGGACAGCGTCAGCCGGTCATACAGCAGCGCATAAGTCAGTTTGGCATCGGACGACAGCCTGCGGTACCCCTCCATAGCAAACATAGCTTTCGGGATTTTCAAAAACTCACAGTTTATCATATCGTTTATTTTATACACATCCACTTTTTCTTCCTCCTTGCTTAATTATTCGCTTAAAATATCGTCACTGCTGACCTCTGTATATGCCGCCGGGTCATATACTGTTTCCTCTGTCTCGATGATTGTCGTTTCCTCTGCCGCTTCCTGTTCTTCCGCCTTACAATTGCTCCCAAAATTAGGTATCATGCTTTCATATCCCTCATACTGCGCATCGTTGTTTTCCGGATCACCTGTTTCTGCCGCCTGCTCAGGCGCAGAAGACGGCTTTTGCTTTGCGAGATCCTCCTCCGCACGCCATTTGGGGATATAATCGGCAATCCGAATAAACATAAGCTGGCGGAACGCGGAGATTTCATCGGGTATAATCTTATACGCCTTGAGCGGCTTGTGGCCCCGGATGAGCAGCAGGCATTCTCTGTTGTCCAGCTGCAGCACCTCCTCAGGGTACATCAGCGGCCTTGTGTTATTCATCTTATTTTGCCGGTAACCGGTTACCTCTCTTGTAACCGGCGCAAATAACGGTGTCTGCGGCGCCATACTGCTGGTGAGTTGGATGGTAATATTCCCGCAGCGTTTAGAAATGAACTCGCTGGTCATAGTATCGTTACAGCCCAAAAAAATCTGCGTATCACAGTTTCCGACAATTTCTTCCCATTCTTTCACCGGATAACGGTCAGCAAGCTGCGCGATGCTTTGGATGACCACATGACAGTTGATCCCAAAAGAGCGGACAACAGAGATCGTTTTTTTAAAATCCAGCAGCCGCCCAATATTACAAAACTCATCCATGATTACATTAACCTCCACCGGCAGACGCCCGCGCTCATCGCCGTGCTTGCGGGCATAGTCGGTCAGCCGCTTAAACAACAGCGAGAAAAACATTGAGCTTAAAAACTCATAGCTGGAATCCTGAGCGGATATAATGCAGAAGTATGCGCACGGCTGTTTGCCCGGCAGCTCCATATCGATCTCATGATACTTAGTGATGGTGTCCACCAGCTTATTTTGAAATACAGCCAGCCGGGAACCTAAACCGATAAAGATGTTGCCCCACAAATTGGCCGCTGCCTGTTTGAAAATCCCATACGGCGCTCTGGCCGGATGATCCAGCGGCAGCCTTTGGAATTTTGCATCCAGACTCTTTTGCCCTTCGCTCGACAGCATCCGGTATATGGTACCCAGCGAACGTTCCTGTATGGGAAGCAGTTCGCCGGTGATTGGATCTTTCATACTCTGCACATAGAGGATCAGTGCAATTAAGAGGTTCTTTTCTGCTTTATCCCAAAAATCCGGTTTCTGCTCATTATCAGCGGTATTGCGGATAATAATCTCAGCTACCGACTGTACCAAGTCAGTATCATCACCAATCTCGCCGATACAATTCCACCCGTCGGAATTTTCCATATCAAGCAGGTTAAATGCCTTCACTACATACCCCTGTTTTCTTAAAAATTCTGACGTAGATTCAAAAAATTTTTGCGATAGGTAAGCGTTTGAAGTTATCTCCGGCTTTTCCCCCGCTTAGCACCGTGCGCGACAGTTTCCCATCACACGGCGCCCCATCAATGTTTACCTATATTCGATTTTACAGTTGCCAGCCAATAACCGGAACTTGTTAAGCCTCTTCCTGTTTAGATTGCAGCATTTCAGCTTATCGAGGTACTTCTGGATCATTGCCGGGTTGGTTGCGTGGATAAGTTTGTGCACATCACTTGTTACCAGCGCCAGATTGGTATAATTATCTTTTCCGCCGTCGGATTTGGGCAAAAGATGGTGGACTTCCATATCCCCCAGCAACAGGGGTTCCTTGCAAACCGCACATTTCCCACGCTGAGCAACATAGAGGGAAATCCGGTTGTCATTTAGCTCCGCACTCTGCCCCTGTATGGGATGTTCCATGAGATTTTGCAGAATCATAGGATTAACCGCTTTCTGCATTTCATGGATTTTCCTCCGCCCGGTTTCTGTGTAATTACAGATTTCAGGAGAGAAGCACATTGGCGGCATGGTCTTTACCCCATTGATGGGAAAGAGCGCCAGCCCTGCCACGTTGTATATTTTCCCGGTAAAATCACCATAGAATTGCTGAAATGCCTGACTTCGCAGGCCAGTTTTACTGCGATGGCTTTTTGTTCTGCATAAGAGTGTTTTTCTGACATCGAAAGCGATACGGTCAAAGTCGAGATATACATTTGTTGCAATTTTATAGTATTCATGCAAGCCCATCACCATAGCGTTGAACTGCATGACACTCCATTGGTTCGGTTCCCTGCCGATTCGCCCAATGGCCTCCCGTATGTTTTCTTTGCACTTTTTCTGTGCTTTGTCTGCCATATGAGATTTCAGCACCCATTTCCCACTTTTCGGGCGCAGTTTCAGCTTAAACCCCAAAAAGTCTGAGTACCCCTTTTTCAGATTAACAATTTTGGACTTTTCCGGGCTGATTTCCAGCCCCAGCCGTTCTTTCAGCCACATTTTCGTTGCCGCGAATATCCTCACTGCATCGTTGCGGCTTTTACAGAACAGTTTGAAATCGTCTGCATATCGCACCAGATATACCTGCTTCAGCGTCCCTTTGCCTTTGTAATAAGGACGGCTCTGGTAGCGTTGGAGTTGAGGGAATGTTTCCCACTGGCTGGCAATCCACCAGTCCAGTTCATTCAGCACGACATTTGCCAGCAGGGGACTGAGGATTCCTCCCTGTGGTACACCTTTTGCCGGTACGCCCTCGCCTTGGATAGGAGCTTTCAGCATTTTTGAAAGGATACATAGCAGGCGTTTATCCCGAATTCCCAGCGTCCAGAGCTGTTTCAGCAGTTTCCCATGGTCTACGTTATCGAAAAAGCTCTTAATGTCTACATCGACTACGTAGCGGTATTTTGTAAGGTTTACCAGAAACATCGCTCTTGCGATTGCATGATGGGCGCTTCGGTTCGGGCGGAAACCGTAACTGTGTTTGTAAAATTTCGCTTCACAGATTGGCTCCAAAACCTGCTTGATACATTGCTGTATCAGGCGGTTTTCCATAGTGGGAATACCCAGCGGGCGCATACGCCCGTCCGGCTTGGGGATTTCCACACGCCGGACTGCATGAGGATGAAAGTTTTGCAGCCGTTCCCGAACATAGTCAACCAGTTCTTCCGGCCGTTTTTCCCCCATTTCAACAATGGTGGTTGCATTTACACCTTTGGTTTTGCTGCCCTTGTTTTTCTTGATGACACGATAGGCCAGCAGGATATTTTGTTCGCTGGTGATTTGCTCCATCAAATGCGTAAAGTTTTCACCTTGCCGGCTTTTCTCATACAGGGTATCAAACTGCTGTTGGGTACTGTAATACTCATTGTTTCTCAGTGTTTGCTTTTTCTTTGGTTGCTTGACTGCCATAAGTCGGCTCACTCCATTTTTCAGAAGATTTCGCCTCTCTTAGTCATACTCGAACCTTATACAGAATGATTTTGCTCATTTGAACTGTAACTTCGATTTATTGTAAAACATTGACTAACGGCTATCCCTCCACGGATTTATTATCTCCGCTTCTTTGGTACTGTGCCGTCACATTCACCGGCATAAGGGCAGGTTATATCCCGTAAGACTTTCCCTGCCGCCGCCTCACAGAGGTCAAGCTCTCTGCGTTGCCGGCTTACCACGTTCCGACTGCCCTATCCATATGTTCAGTATCCTTAGGTCTTCTCTATAGGCCTGTCTGCTTGCCGCCGCCTGTAACGGCGCAGGGACTTTCATAAAGG
>CASGBM010000136.1 GCA_949299615.1 uncultured Eubacteriales bacterium
TTGGCAAAAAAAGCACAAAAACCTTGCACCTAAACAATTCTGAAACGCTTACAAACCGCTATGCGGCTGCGTTTCAGAATTGTTCAGCAGTCATTATTTTAAATCAAAGATAAAAGCAAATTGTTAAAAAACGCAATCCCATGAGTAAAAATATGTGTTTTTTACAGGTATCTCTACATGTCATGGATTGCTCCCGCTGGGGACGGCGCCTAGTCGTCCTAAGTCTATGGTTTATCCCGTTTTTGCAGCCGCGCAAAGCCTATCCATATCGGCTTTTGCGCGCGCCGAATCGCCAACCAGAAAGGGCATTATCAACACACGCAAGCAGGCGCCTGTCCCCATACGGGAACAGGCGCCTGCGTTTATTGAAACAACATTTTCATTTAACCTCACTATATGCGCCGCGACAAAACCCCTGTATTTTCCTGACGGAATCGTTCAAAACGCCCCTCGGCAATACTTTGTCTGATTTCTTCCATAAAATGATTGTAAAAATACAGATTGTGCATAACTGCAAGACGCATACCCAGCATTTCTCCGGCTTTTAAAAGATGACGGATATAGGCGCGGGAATAATTCCTGCAAGTGGGACAATCACACTGCGGATCAATTGGTCCTGAATCGCGCTCATATTTTTTGTTATGAATGTTTAGCACGCCTTCTTTGGTGTTTAAATGTCCGTGGCGCGCATTTCTGCTTGGCATAACACAGTCAAAAAAATCTATGCCGCGGGCTACCGACTCAATAATATTTTCCGGCGTACCTACGCCCATCAGATAGCGGGGCTTATTCTCGGGGGCATGCGGCAGAGTTACATCTAAAATCTCATACATCTCCGCATGGGTTTCTCCGACCGCCAAGCCGCCGATGGCATAACCCGGCAGGTCCAGCTTTGCAATCGTTTCCATGTTCCGAATCCGAACCTCAGGGAACAGACCTCCCTGATTAATTCCGAACAGCATTTGGCTGGGATTTATTGTACCGGCTTCTTTATTTAAACGAGACAGCTCTGCTTGACAGCGCTCAAGCCAGCGCTCTGTCCGCTCCACGCTATTTATGGTATATTCCCTGTTTGAGCGTGCCGGAATACATTCGTCAAATGCCATCGCAATCGTGGAGGCCAGGTTGGATTGGATGCGCATGCTTTCTTCCGGGCCCATAAAAATTTTCCGTCCGTCAATATGCGAATGAAAATATACTCCCTCTTCTTTAATTTTGCGGATCGATGCAAGCGAAAACACCTGAAAACCGCCGCTGTCCGTTAAAATGGGTCTGCTCCAGTTCATAAACCGGTGCAGTCCGCCTAAATCGCGCACCACATCGTCCCCAGGCCGCACATGCAGATGATATGTGTTGCAAAGCTCCACCTGACAGCCCAGTGCCTCCAAATCATGACTGGAAACGGCGCCTTTGATGGCGGCAACCGTCCCGACATTCATAAACACCGGTGTTTGAATCACACCATGCACGGTGGTAAATTCTCCTAGGCGCGCCCTGCCTTCCTGCGCTAATATTTGAAACATAGTACTCCCCTTTGCCATAATTTCTATTTGCAAATTCAATTTAAAGAATTAGCATTGCGTCGCCGAAACTGAAAAAGCGGTATTTTTCCTGCACGGCTTGGCGGTATGCCTCTAACACGTGCTCCCGTCCGGCGAGAGCTGATACCAACATGATTAAAGTAGACTGCGGAAGATGAAAGTTTGTTAAAAGCGCATCTACCATCTTAAAACGGTAACCGGGATAGATAAAAATATCTGTCCAGCCGCTTCCGGCATGCATTACGCCGTCTGCATCCCCCACCGTTTCCAGCACCCGTGTGCTGGTTGTGCCGACGCAGAAAATTCTGCCGCCTTTTTCCCGCGCACGGTTTAGGATTTGCGCTGTTTCTTCCTCCACGGTATAAAACTCCGAATGCATTTTGTGCTCCTCAATTTGATCCACTTTAACCGGTCGGAAGGTTCCCAAACCGACGTGAAGGGTAACAAAAGCAAGACAAACGCCTTTGGCTTGAATTTCATCCAGAATTTCTCGGTCAAAGTGAAGCCCTGCCGTTGGCGCGGCGGCAGATCCTTCAACTTTGGAATACACCGTTTGATACCGCTCTTTGTCCTCCAGTTTTTCATGGATATACGGTGGAAGCGGCATTTCTCCCAGTTCGTCCAAAATTTCATGAAAAATGCCCTGATAATGAAATTTTACCAGACGGTTCCCATCATTTACCACATCTAAAATCTCTGCCGAAAGCTTTCCGTCCCCAAAAATCACTTTATGGCCCGGTCTTGCCTTTTTCCCGGGACGCACAATAATTTCCCAAATATCGTTTTCCTTTTGGCTTAAAAGCAAAAACTCAATGACCGCACCCGTATCCTCCCTATGCCCAAACAGACGGGCAGGAAGAACCCGCGTGTTGTTTAATACCAAGCAGTCGTTTGGCCGCAGATAATTTAATATTTCCCGAAAATGTGTGTGCCGAACTGCTCCGGTATGTTTGTCCAACACCAAAAGACGGGAAGACGGCCGGTCCGTTAGCGGCGTTTGTGCAATCAGTTCTTCCGGCAGTTCATAATCAAAATCTTTGACATCCATCCATAAGCCTCTTTCTATCTATTCACACCAATTATCCTATTTCTGTCCCCAGAAAATAGTGCTGTAAAATTTCCCGGTAATTAAACCCGTTTTCCGCCATGCCTTTTGCTCCCCATTGGCTCATGCCAACGCCATGACCCCAGCCACGGCCTGTAAAGATAAAGTCGCCCGTTGCGCTGCCATAAGCGGTTGATTCCAGCACGCGCTGACCGTCCGCCGATAAAATGCAAAGCGGCAAAGCGGCATCGGTTATGCCCTCTGCAGACAAAAGCTTAGTCGCGGAGCTGACAGCAAAAGACGTAAAAGAATTATAGGCATCCAGCGCACAAATTTCTTCGCCGGCCGTTTGCTGCTCTCCGCTGCGCGAAACGGTAAAGGCCGTACTGTAAACGCCTAAGACCCAGCGTATATTTTCTCTTAAATATTCTTTTTCGCCCTCGGTGCCGTAAAAAACGGTTCGGATCGCACGACCCGAATCAGAATATTCCACTTTTACGTCCGTAATGTCTCCGATATACACGTCCTGCGCTGCCAATTTTTCTTTTAATTCCTGAGCGGTAAACGTCATTTCCCAACGCGCATGAGTCGCTGTTTCGGGATCTTCATACGGATCATCAACACTTTTAAGGTATGGCTCATCTCCCCCGCCCCAAGCATCGGACGCCGTTCCCGTTTTTCCGCCGCTGGAGGCAAAGAAATAGGTTTTCGCCGGTTTTCCCTCGTAAAGCACAACCTCATTATGCGTATCGTAAACCGCCTGGTTCGAAGCTGGATGCTCTACGGCAATTCCGGCATATGCCTGGGAATTGGTAGTGGAATCCAAATGGAACCCATAGGTTTCATATTTATTCATATTTGTAACTGCAAATGTCCGGGAAACAACGGCCTGCGCTTTTACCGCTTCATAGCTCCACTCTGCGCTCACTTCACGCGGCACAACACCGCACAGGTAATCGTCAAATCCAACGACATTGACCACGGTCATGTCGCCCGTATCCCGCCGCATAAACTGCACATTTCCCCGGTATGCCGTACCCTCCACAGACAGGTTGCCGGAAACCGGTGAAAGCGTAAGGTATGACGCCTCGTCCTGAACGCCCATCCAAATCAAATCCCCCGCATAGACCAGCACGCGTTTTGCCTGCGGCCTAAGCACCTCTCCGCCTAAGGAAGACGCCGCCTGTGCTGCCTCTGCTTCTGTCGGATATGCGCCCACCCACACATAAAACGCTCCGTCGCGGTATGCGGTAAACGCCGGATAACCGCTGCTGCGCAGGGCTGTCTTTGCCTGCCACACACTTTCGTAGTCTCCATAGCTTTCAGGGATTTCCACATGATAGGTCGTATCTTTTTTCACCAAAACACTGCTGACACTTTCATCCTGCGTAATCGGCCAGCAATTGGTCTCGTTAGCAATATTGACGGCTATCCCGCCCGATGCAGACACCGTGCAGATTTCTTTTGCGGTTGAGCCATAAAAAAGCCCGATCCGGATAGTATCCGGCACACCGCTGTACCCTTTTACAGGCAAGAAATTACAGAAAAGCATAAACGCCGCCAAACAAGACAAGCACGCTTTTCTCGCCGTTTTCCCTATGTCATTGCTCCTCATCTGCATTTTCATAAATTTTATATTCCTTCCATATATCTTCAAGATTTTGCAAATTCTGGTACACTTCTTCCTTTTTACTCGCGCCAAGCGCCACAATAAGCGCATTCATCAAGCTAAACGGCGCCACCAGCGAATCTACGAATGATTCCATATCGCTGCGAGCAAACAGACAGTAATCCGCAGTTTCCGTAATCGGCGACATGCTCCCGTCCGTCACTCCCACAACCGTTCCTCCCTTTGATTTGGCATATTTAAGCGCATTGATGGTACGGTTTGAATAACGCGGAAAGCTGATCCCAATTACCACATCCTTTTCGCTGATCCGGTAAAGCTGGTCAAAAATTTCACTGGCGCTGGCAGAATTTACTACCCGCACATCATCAAAAATTAAATTTAAATAATAGCCCAAAAAACCAGCCAGCGCCGAAGCAGAACGGAGTCCAACAATATAAATCCGCCTCGCTTTTGCTATGGTTTCAACTGCTTGTTGAAATTCTGCTTCATCAACTGCTGCAAGCGTGGATCGAATTTTATCAATATCGGAATTGAGCACGGAACTCAAAATCCCTTTGTTTTCCATTCTCTCATGGGCAATGTCCATTCTTTGGACACTGGTCAGCCGTGATTTTGCATATTCTAACACTGCCTTTTGGAACATCTGGTATTTTTCATAACCGAGTTCTGTCGAAAAGCGCACAACGGTGGCTTCGCTCACACCTGTCACATCGGACAGCTGGCTTACATTCATAAAGGCGGCTTTGTCATAATTTTCTAAAACATAACGCGCAATAGCCTTGTGTCCTTTGCTCATCCTATCAAATGCCGCATCAATTCTGCTGATTACATCCATATTGCTGTCTTCTTTCTGCTCATTCTTAATCTATAAAATCCTCATAACAAACAATATTATAACTTTTTTTCATTCAAAATTCAATACTTATTCATGGATTCCCGCATGATCTCCACACAAAATGCGGCGTTGCAACATAAAAACATTGAATTTTTTTGCATCCGCTTGCCTTTGGGAAATTCATTAAGTCAAGACCACCCGTATAACGGGTGGCTTGCACTAAGCCTATAAGGCTTTTTTGTTGGCGGCGCCTCAAGGCGCGCCGAAACGGTTTGCCAACCGC
>CASGBM010000137.1 GCA_949299615.1 uncultured Eubacteriales bacterium
TGACAAATTGCAGACGAGCATTTATAAGCTTTCCGGCGATAATCTCAGTTTTTTTGTGAAATCATTATGCTATTCTTTCATTTTTACTTTACACTACCTATTATACCTATTGTTTTTTCATTTGTAAAATAGTATAATTATATAATAAACATAATGAATTTATTATAATAAGATTTTATTGAAAGCTTTCGCACAAGCGAAAGCCACATAAAAAACGTTCCAGCCTCACGAAGCATGGGATATTTGCCCGCCGCTTGCGCTGTTTGAGCGGCACCCGCCACCTAAGAGGCGGGGCATCACAGCAAGGTTATATAAGGAGGATTTTATGACACTTCGCCATCTTCGCATTTTTACCGCCGTCTGTGAAACCGGGTCTGTAACCGCCGCAGGAAAAAAGCTGTACATTGCCCAGCCTTCGGTCAGTTTGGCAATCGCGGAGCTCGAGACCTATTATGGGGTAAAACTCTTTGACAGAATTGCAAAAAAGCTATATTTAACCGAAACCGGAAAGCAATTTTTGCAGTATGCCTCGCACATCGTTTCTTTGTTTGATGAAATGGAGCGGGGGATAAAAAACTGGGAAACCGCCGGCACACTGCGCATTGGCAGCAGCATCACCATTGGCAGCCGTTTGCTGCCAAGCTACGTTCATCAGCTGACGCAAGCTTTCCCTGACCTGCACCCGAAAATTACCATTGATAATTCTGAAACCATTGAAAAAATGGTATTGGAAAATTTACTTGATATCGCATTAATTGAAGGAAAAATCCACAGCAGCCAGTTAATTGGCGAAGTATTTGCCCGAGATACTCTCGTTTTTTTATGTCCGCCGGGACACGCTTTTGCCGGCAAGACTGTTGCTTTAGAGCATCTTGCACGTGAAACCCTGATTTTGCGCGAAACCGGAAGCGCCGGCCGCGAAATTTTTGATGCCATTACCCAAATGGGCGGGCTGAATATTTCTCCTGCCTGGCAAAGCATCAGCACAGAAGCCATTTTGCGCGCTGTCAGCGAAGGGCTGGGAATTACGATATTACCCTATTTGCTTGCTCAGGAAAACCTAAAAGAAAAACACATTAGCCAATTTTGGGTGAAAAATATTTCTACCAAACGCGATTTATCCATCATCTATCATAAAAACAAATATATCACTGCCGGCGCTCAATATTTTCTTGAAATTTGCCGCAATACGGCAATATAAAAAAGATCTCTCGCAGCAGTTTCCTGCTGCGAGAGATCTTTTTTATTTCTGATTCTCTTTAAATTAATTGGCACATGCCTATCGATTTAAAAGCATGGTTAAGATCTTTGCACACTCTGCACGAGTTGCCGTACCCTGCGGATCAAAGGTTCCGTCTTCGCGTCCGCTTAAGATTCCGGCTTTCTGCATGGTTTGCACGGATTCTTTGGCATAATCAGCGATAAGATCGCTGTCAGCAAAAGCAACCTCTGCTGTCGTTTCTCCCAGATTGGTTCCTTTATAATCTGCAAACCGCTTCACGATTGTTGCAAGCTGTTCCCGGGTTACTGCCTGATCCGGTGCAAAAATACCTTCTTCCACTCCCGTTACAATGCCATTGTTTGCCGCCCACGAAACAGCCTGTGCATACCATTGTCCCGCTGTCACATCCGTAAAGCTTGACTGAGCCGTTACCGGTGAATTTTCCATTCTCCAAAGCACAGTTACCAGCATAGCACGGGTCATTTGTCCATTGGGCTCAAAGGTGTTTTCTGTAATGCCGGTGAACAATCCTTTCGCCACTGCATCTGTGACACTTGCATAAAACCAGTCATTCTCGTTGACATCGGTAAATGCATTTGCCGATCCTTGATTGGAATTATTGTTATTGTTGTTATCCGGAATTAAAATTCCGCTTCCGCTGTTGTTTCCGCTGCCACCGCTGCCGCTGCCACTGCCGCCGATGGAATACTGGCGGACAACATTTACTTTACAGGTATCCGACTCATCCGCGGATTTTGCAGTAATGGTGATAGAACCAACTTTTTTAGCGCGGACAACCCCTTCGCTGGATACTGTAGCAACACTTTCATTCGAAGAGGACCATATCACCGTATTGCCGGATGCATCCTCCGGGGTAACGGTTGCTTTGAGTGTATAAGAATCTCCAACGTACAAATCAATGGATTTTTGGTTAATATTTACGCTTTTTACTTTTGCGTTCACAACAATTTCCTGCTCTGCATCCGTATAATAGGGGTAAACATCGACATTCTCTTCATCATAGCCGGCAACCACATCTTCCGGATTGTTGCCTTCGCCCCAGAAATTTTCAGAAAGGTCAACCGTTCCTTCATAGCCGGCTACCATCTCTCCGCCTTCTTCTTTTGCAACCCGAACCGCATATTGTCCATATGCGCCGTCTGAAGAAACGGAGGTAAACGTGTTATCGTTAATTTTTACAGTTTTGCAAAGCGTGCCTGCCGCATCCCAGCCTTTTTCCAAACGGACTCCATTTGCGTTTTCAAACGTGTTGCCCGTTACGGTTATACCGTCTGTACCCATAAAGCCAATTCCGCTTAATATATTTTTAAACGTATTTTGACGATATGTAATACTTTTTGCGCCTGGATTATGATATGCAGACATCGAATAGCCGTCAATGGTGCAATCCTCAATTACCAAGTTCTCAATCGGCCCGCTGGTAATCGCGCTTGTTGCGTCTGCCTGAACCGTTTCGCTGACATCCTTTTTGGGGTTTTCAAAAATACAGTTTTTAATGGTTACGTTTTTGAGCGTCCCCGTGGTGCTTCCCAAATAGATCGTTGAAAGCGTGGAGTCCAGCGATAACACATTGGACGCCGCCGTAAAGATAAGGCCGTCCACGGTTAAGCCATCTATATTTTCTGCTGCAGATACCACCAAAGAGTGTACCTTTGCACCTTCTTCACCTTTTAACGTAATCGCTTTATTTATCGAAAGCCGTTCTGCCGGTTCTTGGTCTTCCAATGCCATAACTGTAACCGTTGCTCCGGGTGCTGCTGCATCAATTGCATCTTGCACCGTTAAATAATACTCTTTTTCGCCGTTCGTTTCGATATAGGCTATGCTGCCTGTTTCTTCCGGCAATTCTACTACGCTCACATCATCCCACAAAACCGAATATCCTGTATACTCGGCATCCAAGCCAAAATTGTACGCCTGGATCATAATCGCGCTCAAGTTAGAATTGCCGCTGAGAGCCGTTTTGCCAATTACTTCGCCATCCACATAATAGGTGACCGCACTTCCGACTCCCTCCATCTTCAGGGTATGCTCGCCTGCCGTTACTTCTTTGTCACTGACGCTCCAAAATTCTGGCTTTGTGTTGTCCCAAAAGCGCCAAACATTGGTAAATTCCACTTTTTCTTCATCTTCACCGGTTCCGTTTACCACACCGACATCCGCCGGGTCATTGTTGTCTGCATTATGCGCTCCGCGCTTAAAGCCAAGGATGGGGTAGCCGCTGTTTTCCTTTGTGGACACATCAATCGTAGACGCCCACAGATCGCTTCTGACAGCGGTATCGGATTCCAACATTTCCTGTGTGATTCCTATTTTGGCACTGACCTCCCAGCGAATGGCATCGCTTTGAATCATAAAATTCTTTCCCTGCGTATTGCGAAAATCACTTTGATCTTCTCTTACGTTTTTTGCCCCTGTGCCGTCAACGGCAATTAACAGCTTATCGTCTTCCGTTACCTCAAATTTTGCCGGATCCCATCTGTCTTTTGCCCAGCCGTCTAAAGCATTTTCTCCTGAAAAGTCATTGGTATAAGGCAAAATTGCTGCCTTGGCTCCTTCCGTTCCTTCTTGTGCGCTATCATCCGCAAAGCCGGCCACAGCGCCTACAGATAGTATCATTAAAACAGCTAAAACCATCGCATATAATTTTTTTGCTGGTTTCATAAAATTCCTCCTTAGGTAAATGTTCGTATATTTTAAGCATATCCATTCTGCTGACACAACATAGATATGCTTGTTGCCATACAGGGTTATACCAATATTTAGTTAGATATTCCTACGCAGAAAAAAGTTCCATTTTTTTTGAAGAATTTTTATAAATATCCATGATTTTCTTTATTCTTTACTATAGCACAATATTGTTACAAATTACAAACATTATAATTACAGTTTCATGACAGCCCGTTCCGGATCCCGTGTCTGATTTTTTTAAAAAATCGCTTAACCATTGGTTTTTTCTGCCTTTTATTTTGCGGCAGCATAGCTTCTTTGTCTTTAGGATGTTCACAGAGTTTATTTCATTTCTTTTTTTCCAAAAAAATTTTTTATCATAAACTTAAGGTTCACCTAAGGCAATCAAGATATAATTTTGTTCATCCCAAAACGCATTTTTGCAGGGTAAACACCTATTAATGAAAAGGAGTCGTGATCCATATTGAAAATAATAAAATTACAGGTAAAATTGTTGCTCGACCTGGCGATGTTCGTTGTTTTAACATTGCTTTTTTGGAAAAGTAATTTCGGTATGCAGTTTCATGAAATTGCAGGTTTATCTGTCTTAGTTGTATTCTTATTGCACGTTTTATGGAATTGGCGGTGGGTAATTAACGTTACGAAGCACTTTTTCCGAAAAGGGATATCCTTCCGCACGCGCCTGGGATGGATTGTAAATGCCGGGCTTTTGGTTTGTTTCCTTATAATCGGCGTTTCCGGCGTTTTCATGAGCCGCGTACTGTTTCATTTTTCCGTGGGAGGAAACTGGAAAACACCGCATTATTTTTGCAGCGCACTTGCTCTCATTCTCGTAGGGATACATATAGGGCTCCACTGGCCGATGATCGGCAATATATTCCGCAGCAAACTGCACGTTCACCCACCGTTGACAAAAACAATTACTGTCTGTTTTGCAGCCGCTGTTATTGTTGTTGGAATCTATTCCATTCCTACAACTTCCTTTAGCCGTTGGCTTGTAATGCCGTTTTTGACACAAAACACTACAAATATAACAAAAGATGCACGTCCCCCTTTCGAAGATCAACAACAGGGCATTCAGAATCACGGGGAGGCTTTGCCGTCTTCAGACGCGCAATCCGGAACGCAGTTGCCTGAAAAAGAGCCAAATGCATCAAACGAATTGGACGGAAATTCACGTGAAATCGGTCACAGCAGAACACAGGAAAGCGCAAACGCCGGGGCAATCTTATGGAAATGCGTGCAATATGGTTCCATTTGCATACTAATTTCCATGATTACGGGCGGAATTTACTATTTAATGACTGCTGAACAATTCTGAAACGCAGCCGCATAGCGGTTTGTAAGCGTTTCAGAATTGTTTAGGTGCAAGGTTTTTGTGCTTTTTTTG
>CASGBM010000138.1 GCA_949299615.1 uncultured Eubacteriales bacterium
ACATAATGCGATTCCTTTTTTCATTTCCTTTCCTCCCCTTAATACTCAGACAAAATTTTTTGTCTGGGATGAGCCGCACAAATATGTGATAGGCTCTCGCCATTTCCATATTTGTGTCTTTTTTAAAAGGGCAGGTAATCTGCCCTTTTAAAAAAGACACTTATTTTTATATTACGGAAGATTCCCGCAGTTGCGGGAATCTTCCGTCTCATTATTTATTGACCGCTTGTTTTCAGATAATTATAATTGTAGATAATCTTGCAGGCTTCTGCTCTGGTCACATCCGCTTTCGGACGGAACAGACCCGTTTCATGCCCGTTGATGATACCCAGGTTCGTTCCTTGACCAACATATGTAAGCGCCCACTGAGCAACCTGTTCTGCGTCGCTGTAACGAATTACTGTATCTGCATCCGTTTCGCCATACAGACGCATCATCAAAGAAATAATTTCTTCTCTGGAGATTGTACGGGTTGGCTTAAATTCACCATCATCATAGCCGGTGTAAATTCCTTTTGCAGAAAGGAGTGCCACCGAATCATAAGCCCACAGTGCAATGCTTGCGCTGTCTGTGTAGGACACAGCAGGTGCACTGCCCAGTTCGTTTTCAATTCCTAACATTCTGACAAGCATGACCGCCATTTCCTGTCTGGTCACGCTCGCATTCGGCAAGAAGTTGCCGTCATCATAACCCTGGACTACATTATAGCTTGCGACAGCGCCGATATAATCTTTTGCCCAGTGATCTACCGTATCCGGGAACAGATAGGTGGTCGCCGGCGGTGCCGGAATCCCTTCATCTTCTGTAGGAATTATAATTCCATTATGTCTGTTGCTGCTGGATTTATCGTCATCATCGCTGCTCGGTCTTCTGGAAGGAGTTTTGGTCGGTTCCGGCTCTTCCTCTTCCCGTTCCAGCTTAAATGTATAGTAGCTGGTATCTTCGCCGGCAGTCAGCTTAATTACAACCATCGCCTGTTCGCCGTAATCCAGCTCGCCAGCAATTTCACCGTTGTAGGCAGTTACTGCTACTTCATCATATTCCTCTGATGCCAGACTTACGTCTTCGCTAATGCCATAAGTAACGGTTGCGCCATCTGCATAATCTGTCAAAATAATTGCAAATGTGCCGTCATCACTGGTCACCGTTTCCATCGCGTAATTGTAACGATCCGGAGCAAATTCTCTGGAGAGTTCAAACCCTTCTGTCTCAATGTCTAAGATTGCAGTCGTCAGCGCATAGAGATTAAAGGTATAATACTGTATTCTGCCGTTATTTTCTACTTTTACTGCAATCAGTGCGCTGTCCCCTTTTGCAACAGTTACAGATGCCGCCGGAGCTTCTGTAGTTTTTTCTGCATAAGTAAGCTCGGTTACATCATCCCCGATATTTCCGGTTGCATAAGAAATGACAGCACCATCCGCCGGAGAGCCTGCGTTGATGACACCTTCAATGGTGTATGGGTCTTCCCCGCCTGCAACTGAAACAGTATAATCCTTCACCTGCGGATCAAACGTAACTGCCATGTTCGCGCTGGTTGTAATACTGTCGAGCGCAACATCACTGTCAACCATTTGGCGGGAAACGGCGAGGTAGTAAATTGCCGCAAAATCTCCATTTATAACACGAACCGCCACATTGATGGTATCGCCCGGGTCAATATTTTGCTGCATGGTTCCAGCCCATGCCCAATCAGCAGGTTCTTTTCCATCTTCCACAACTGCATATTCAACCGTTGCACCACCTGCTTCCGGTGTTCCTACAATGGTAAAGGTGTCGCCGACAACCGTTACCGGCGTTGGTGCGCTTTCATCTGCGGACGGCGTTACAGGCTCGCCGTTAATGGTCAGGCCTTTCAGATCCGTTGTAATTTCTGTTTCCGGCACATAAAGATCCAGGTTGGAGTCATTGAGTACAGTCTTCATCTGTGCCTTCGTCGCTTGGTTATAAGCTGCATTCAGAGCATCAGCAACAGTTTTAACTACCTGCTTGGCATCGGTAATCGCCGCACCGTTTAAGGTATAACTGCCCTGCATATTTGTCAGCAAACGTTCTGCATATTCGTCGCCGACACTCAAAACGGCAAAATCATCAGCCGTTGTGCTGTCATCCGTAAATTGGAAGCAATCCTTCCACGCGGTAAACAGGTTCAAAATAACATACGGAGCAACGGTCGCATCCAAAGCTTCATGTTCTTCCATCGCTTTGCGAAGACGTTCCGGATATACGCTGTTGTTATTATATAACCCCGTAAGTGCTGCTTTGATCGCAGCAGCGTTATCTGTATCCGCAATTTCATAGCTGGTACGGGTTCCATCCGTATCTTTTACACCGAAGCCTTTGATAACTTCATCCCTTTTGTCTGCCGGAATTGCGTGGATCAGTTCCAGTGCAAATAAAGTAGCAGAATAAATCTCATCATCTTTAATCAAATTATTAAAAATAGTTTCCAGATCTGCCGGCGAACCCGCAGGGAGATTCATACCGGCAAAGCTTTTCTCCTTTACTGCCGCGATCATCGTTTGAATGTTTCTGTCTGTGTCGCCGGTCCCCAGATACATCTGTATGTAACCCAGCAGTTCTTTGCGCTGTTCCAAATCTGCGGTGCTGTTTTCATCATAAGGAACATTGTCGGCAAAGAAAGTTACCATTTTTGTCAGTCCAGTCCCTGAAACTGTAATTGGCGTCTCTGCTGCAAAAACAGAGATCACACTGGTTGCTAGCATTGCCAATGCTAAAATGAGGCTGATTCCTTTCTTCTTCATGTAATACACTCCTTTACTTGAATGTTGCATTAATTCCCTTCTAATAGGTATGCATACTTTGAATAATATTGATAAATTTTATTTTTATCCTCTACCGATAGGTTTTCACTCAGAATCGAATAGGCTTTGCTGACTTCTTCTCTGGTGATCCCGCCGGATGTCATGGCAAGCAGCGTTTGATAATCTGCTGCCGACAGCCCTCTGCTGATGATTGCCATAATGGAAAGCTTATCTCCCAGTGAGACCGATTTTTCCAGTTTTTTTATATCATCCGCAGAAAAATTCATAGACCCGGAAATCCCAAACTTTTCCTTTGCCGCATCTAAAGCGTCCTTTGTCTGCGTATCCGCATGACCTGCGTCGCTGTTTTGCGAAGCACCACCTTCTCCCCCTTGTCCTTCTGATC
Source organism: uncultured Eubacteriales bacterium (assembly GCA_949299615.1). Lineage (GTDB taxonomy): Bacteria > Bacillota > Clostridia > UBA1381 > UBA9506 > RGIG1666. The sequence continues at coordinate 3,172 of CASGBM010000138.1, forward strand.
CGCTTTCTTCCTGCTCCGGCGCAGTTTCTTCATCTGCGGAGAGTGAACCGGATGATTTGTTTTCTGACAATTCTGTTTCATTCTGCACAATGGCTGATTGATAAATAGAATCTGTCAGGATTGAAAAAGCTTTTTCAATCGCAAAATATCCGGCAGCAAGCAAACCAAGGATTACAGCCAATACAACAGCTATCACAATTAGAATAATTTTTTTCTTGCTCTTTCTTTTCCCATCTTTCAAGTTATTACAATCTCTCCTCCCCGGGATTAAGCATTTGCAACCTGCTCCGGGCTCACCTTCCCGGAATAGTCAATATGATAAGTCGGAACCATATTGTGGAGAACTTCCTTCACACTCCACTCATCTTCCTCATTAATCACCCTGCTCAGTTCCTGCAGCTTATTTTTTAACTCTGCATAACCAATATCCAACGGCTTTGCTATGTAAATTTTTCTATCCTTTGTATTCTTTAGACCTTCTTCTTCCAATAAAAGTTCCTCATATAATTTTTCTCCAGGGCGAAGGCCCGTTATTTTAATTTCAATATCTTGGTTCGGCACAAGCCCCGACAACCGTATCATATTTTCTGCCAAGTCATAAATTTTAACCGGCTGTCCCATATCCAAAACGAAAATTTCTCCTCCTGCTGCGTTTGCGGCAGCCTGCAGCACCAATTGCGCCGCTTCCGGTATTGTCATGAAAAACCGCGTAATCTCCTTATGCGTCACCGTGACTGGACCGCCATGAGCAATCTGCCGTTTAAACAAAGGGATTACGGATCCATTGCTCCCTAAAACGTTCCCAAAACGAACCAGCGCAAAATCTGTTTTACTTACGGTGTTTAACGCCTGCACGATCATTTCGCACAGCCTTTTTGTCGCCCCCATCACGTTAGATGGGTTCACGGCTTTGTCAGTCGAAATCAAAATAAATTTTTTCGCTCCATATTTTGAAGCACATTCTGCGGCATTAAGCGTTCCGAAAACATTGTTTTTAATTGCTTCCGTCGGGTTGTTTTCCATCAAAGGCACATGTTTGTGTGCTGCGGCGTGAAAAACAACATCGGGATGGTACTCCGCAAAAATTTGCTCCAGCCGGACGCGGTCACGCACACTCGCAATTACCGTTTTCAGGTGAAGCTGCGGATAATTAAACCGAATTTCGTTCTCCAAATCATATACATTATTTTCATAAATATCAAGAATGACTAGTAGTCCGGGCTCATAGCGGGCAATCTGCCGGCACAGTTCCGAGCCGATTGATCCCCCTCCGCCCGTGACCAAAACGGTTTTAGATGCTATCATCTTCTCCAGCTGCCAATTATCCAGTTCCACCGGGTCGCGGGATAGCAAATCCCCAATTTCCACCTCACGCAGGTTCTGATACATCGGCTTTGTACGAATCAAATCGTTCATGCTTGGAAGAACTTTTACCCTGCACTTTGTTTCCACGCATAATTCTATCAATTGTTTTTTATTTTCCCCGTCAATCGAAGGGATAGTAATTACTATCAAATCAATATTTTTCTCTGCGCAGACCCGCTTCAAGTGGTCCCGGTTTCCCAAAACCCGTATTCCGGATATGCTGCAGCCTGTTTTCCTTGGATCATCATCAATGAAACCAACAATTTTTAAATTGGTTTCGTGATGAGATAAAACATCTTTAATAAGCAAATTTCCAGCCTCACCGGCTCCGACAACCAACGTGCGCACACACGGATGATCTTCACCTTGTGCGCGCCGGTGCAGATACCAGTTTAGTACGATCCGGCAGCCCACCCGGACACAAACCGTCAGCATGCCTGAAAGAAGCGCCGCCAAAAGATGCACTCCGTACGGCATCAAAAACGGAATCGCCAATTTAGCTATGCATACCACACCGCCCGAAATACAGCACGCTGCAAAGCAAAGCGAGTATTCGTGCACGCTGGAAAAACGCAAAATACTGTTATATACGCGAAACAAGTATAAAAAAATCACATATATAATAACCGCGATATAAAGATTTGCGCTAATTGTGTGCAGGTTTAAATTATACTCATGTCCAATATCTGCAAACAACAGCGTTAATAAGTACCCTACGCATACAAGAAATATGTCCACTAAAATCAGAAGGTATTTTTTCATACACCAGCAAGTTTGCCAAGCATTTTTTTCCCTCCATTAGATCTCTGTTTAAAGAGATACAAGCTTATTATAGCATATCCATTTGAAAAAAGAAACCCTTTAATATTAAATTATTGTTACTTTTTTCTGGAAAATAAATAACAAGAATCTATTTGATGACTGCTGAACAATTCTGAAACGCAGCCGCATAGCGGTTTGTAAGCGTTTCAGAATTGTTTAGGTGCAAGGTTTTTGTGCTTTTTTTGCCA
>CASGBM010000139.1 GCA_949299615.1 uncultured Eubacteriales bacterium
GTGAACCTAAAAATAGCATTTTAATGCTGTTTTTAGGTGTGAAATTGTAAATTTCACACAAATGGTTTCGCAAAACCATTTGTTCAGTAGACATTATTTGCACTTATTTTACATCGTTTATTTTTTCCCACACATGTTCCTCTGCAACCGGCGGCAAATACCGATACCGGTTTTGTGAGCTGTCAAAGCCGCAGATACTTTGAAAGCGGCAGTAATCACAGGCGCTGTTTTTCCCGTCATAATACGGCGAGATCTCTGTGGCACCTGATAAAATGCCTTCGCCGATCTTGCTGACCGTTTGTTTCATGTAGCTTTGCAGGCGGGTAAACTGCTCTAAAGTAGCGCTTTTCGTATTGGCGGAAACGATTTGATCCTGTTTGTTTAAGCGAACAGGAATGATTTTGGAATAACCGCTAAACCCTTTATCCATCGCACGAATAATATCGGTATCTGACAAAACCAAGCCGCTCATTTTATATTTTTTTAAAATTTCTTCCTCCAACTCCTCTTGAGAGGTTCCATAGACATTCACAATGGGGTCGTTGAGGCGAAAATAGAACATTCCTGCCGGCATAGCGTTTTGCCCGAACAAGGCTTCCCCATTCTCGCAGGCAACCGTTAAATAGACCGCAAGCTGAAGGGACAGGCGGTAAAATACGTCGCTTAGGCGGAATTCCTTTTGTCCCGATTTGTAATCCACCACGCGCAAATACAGTTGTGCCCCGTTTTGATAACGGTCAATCCGGTCGATCCGCCCGGCGAGCGTTATTTTCTCTCCTGCCGGGAGCGCAATGGTCACAGGGGGCATTTCCCCGTTTTCATCAAAGGATACCTCGTACGCGCAAGGTTCAAATTCTCCCCTGCGGATATGCTCGCAAATAACCCAAACGGATTTCATTACTGTCTGCTTTAAACGTTTGAGCAAAACATCCAGTTTTTTCTGCGAATATAGGTTCGCAATAAACATTTTCCCCGTCATATCTGCGATTAGTTCCTCTACGATTTGCGCACAGCGCTCTTTGGTAATACGGCGGTAACTCTCCCCAAGTTCCAAAATCCTCCGGGAAAACGCGTCAAGTATCGCATGGAGCAACCATCCAATATCCGGCGTATCAATTTCCAGCACCTTCCGCTCTTTTGCCTTTAAACCATATTGAATAAAAAAGGAAAACGGGCAGGCGCTAAAACGTTCAAAGCGGGACACGCTTCCCCGCAGTTCTTTCCCATAAAGTGCGGTTACGTTCAATTTTGATAATTGCTGTGCTTGGTTTGAATACTTTCTGTATTCTTTTGCCCGATCCATTCGCTGACGATAAAACTCATCTGTGGCCAGTTCCTGCCGAAGCGTCTCCGTCCACAAATCCCGGTTTTCCATACCACCCAAATAATAAAGATACGCTGATTGCCTGGAGGCAACCGTTTTTTGTGGATCCGGCTTTTCATCCAGCAAATCGGACGAAAAAGAAAGGTCAGCAAAAATTCTTTTCAACCGCGAAACAAGCTGAGACGGTCTCAAGCCTTTTCCTTCGAAATCCGCTGAGGGATAACTGACGTTTACTCGGCCGGAGCTGATATTGACCGCGCTGTAAACCAAAAACTGGTTGGCAAATGCCATTTTTTTGGTGTCCGGCGCTAATTCAAAGCCGTGCTGATGCAGACGAATTCGTTCTGCATCCGTCAATATACCTTCTGCCGGCGCAGAAGGAGGAAACGCACCGTCCACCGCGCCAACCAAAAAGACCCATTTAACATTTTTCACCAGCGAACGGTTCACATCGCCCAAAAACACTTGATCCAAAGCGGAAGGAATTACTCCCATGCTATATTGTGAAAAACCGGCTTCCAATATGGCTTGCAGGCGCTTTAATCCGATTTCTTCCTCTCCCAGGCAAAGCACCATCTGATCCAGCGTTTCCATCAGCAGATTATAAACGTCTGCATACTCATCTGCCAGCTGCCGCATGCCCTGCTGGGAAAATGTTTCTGCCTGTGTTTCTATGACAGAGCGAAGGCCGATTTCTTCCAAAAACGAAAACAGCGCTTTGGCACGCGAGGTGATTTTTTTGCTTTTCTTCAAAGCCTCCCGAAAGTTTAAAACAGGCTGAAAAAGTCTGTTTTTTAAAGACAGCATTTGTGCCGCCTCATCCGCGTCCGTAGCGGCAAGGTCTTGTTCTTCTTCAAAAACCATGCCTGCCCGTTTTAAAAATCTCTCATCATCCAGCCAATCGCCGCCTTCCACATGGCCAAACAGCGCATAGTTTTCCAGCCGGTCAGCCTCCTCCATGGACAGCCCTGCGTACCCGGTTTTGGAGTATGCGATTACGTCCTGCATCCGAAAACCGCCGGTAAGCATTCGAAGCAGGGAAAACAGCATCAGCATGACCGGATGGCTCATCAGATCCCTTCTGGTATCAATAAACACAGGAATCTCATAGACAGGGAAAATGGTTTTAATCAGATCCTGATACCGGTCCAAATCTCCGGCAATTACTGCAATGTCCCGATAGCGCAAGCCCTGCTCGCAAACAGCGCGTCGGATCTGCGCCGCCATATGCACCACCTCGCTGTACGGATCGGCCGCGGCAAAAAGGCTGACAGCCTTCGTTTTATCCGCATAAACCTCATTTGGATACCGATACATCTGTGATTCCAAATGCGATAGTTCCGGCGAAGATGCAAAGCGATGGCAGAGCGAAAGCCTGACATCCGGTAAAATTTCCGCCCCGCATTCCCTCGCCATGGCACAAAGGCGCTGCGCCGTAACAACACACGGTTCAAAAATACCGCTTCCGTCCCGGCGAAGCGTAGGAGAACAAACTGTTACGGAAACAGGCACGCCGCATGCAAGCAGGCTTTTTATCACATCCAGTTCATTGGCAGTAAACCGAAAAAATTCATCTAAATACACCTCTGTGCCGGCAAATGGGTTTTGTTCGCGTATGAGCTGCGCCAATTTTGTCACATTGTCTTCCGCATCAATAAATTTTTGTTCCAAAACGGTCTGGTATTTTGCATAGATCATACCCAGTTCTTTAATTTTCTGGGAAAACAAAGGCGAGCTTTCTTCTTCCTGCGCATATTCTATCAGCTTATCACCGCTTAACTGCGCTTTTTTAAAATCCGAAACCAGTTGCAGCATGGTCGCAAGAAACCCCGGCTTTTCCCACGCGCCCCGAAATACGGTTAAATTTTTGTTTTCCTCCGACAATACCCGCGCCATCAGCATATTTTTACCTGCCGCATCGACCGGCGTACCGCCCAGGCCTGCGTCGGCAAGCATCCGTTTTGCGATCCGCGCAAAAGAGGTGGCTTGTATTTTTGGTGAAAGATAGCCCACGGCTTCGATTAAATTTTGTTCTGCCAGATGGGAAAACTGTTCCGGCACAAGCAACATGGCCTGTCCGCCCTGCAACGCTTTTTGCCGTATTTCTTTCAAGCAAAATGTACTTTTCCCGGTTCCCGCACCGCCGTAAATAATTCGCAAAGACATGCGCTATCTCCCCGCTTTCTGCTTACAGCCATTTATACTTTATTATACCCGATTTTACAGCAATGGTCAAGCCGCAGGCATTTAATTGTTAACTAAATTATTTTATAAGGTTGACATTTCAAACTTTTTATAGTATACTAAAACCATTTCCAAATAGGAGGAGAAACCATGACTTTAAAAAAAATGATCTTATGCGCGCTGTTTGCCGCCTTTACCGCCGTTTGTTCGCAGATAGCCCTGCCGCTTCCGTTTACGCCGGTTCCGGTTAATTTGGCAACGCTTTCTGTCATTACCGCCGGAGTGCTGCTGGGAGCTCAAGCGGCAACGGTCAGCCAGCTGGTATACCTTTTGGCAGGCGCTGTGGGCTTGCCTGTGTTTGCCCGGTTTCAGGGTGGAATTGCTGTTTTGCTCGGTCCGACCGGCGGATATTTGATCGGATATGTAGCGGCAGCATTTATCACCGGATGGATTTCGGAAAACAGAAACGGGCAGTTTTTTTGGCATTATATCGCTATGGCCGCCGGCGTGGCCGCGTGTTATTTCTTCGGCACGGTCTGGTACATCGTGCTGACACATTCTTCCCCGGCGGCAGCGCTCATAATGGCAGTTATTCCTTTTTTGCCGGGAGACGGTCTGAAGATTTTGGCCGGCGCCTTTCTTGCGAAAAGCCTGCGCCCCCATCTTTTGCGTACCTAAAGCTCATCCGAGTAATAAGCCGTTTTGACCTTGTTCACAAAATTGAAGGATAATTACAAAAAAAATGCTTGCGCATCCCCCTTGCGTCTGATATACTGATAAAAAGAATCAAAAACAAAGATTCAGGAGGATTTCTTATGAGCAATATATGGCATGACATTAGTCCCAAGCGCATTCATCCGGATGATTTTATCACCGTCATTGAAATACCAAAGGGAAGCAAGAAAAAATATGAATTGGACAAGGAGACCGGCATGCTGATGCTGGACCGCATTTTGTATACATCCACGCACTATCCGGCAAATTATGGTTTTATTCCCCGGACATATGCCGAAGATTTAGATCCCCTTGACGTTTTGCTCCTGTGTTCTGAAGATATTGCTCCGCTTACGCTGGTTAGAAGCTACCCCATTGGCGTCATCTCCATGATTGATAATGGCAGAAATGACGAAAAAATTATAGCAATCCCGTTTAACGATCCGACTTATCAAAAATATACGAGTATTGATCAGCTGCCCAAGCATATTTTTGCAGAAATGAGCCATTTCTTTTCTGTATACAAGGCTTTGGAAGGAAAAGAAACCGCAGTAAATGAAGTAAGCGGTCCGGAGACCGCTTTAAAGATAATTGAAAAAGCAATTGATCATTATATTACATGTTATTGTAAATAAGCAGAGCGCTTACAATTATAAACGGAACCATGGACGCCGCCTCAGCGGAACTCCGCTTATTTGCTTCGGTTTCCTTTGCTGAAAAACGTCCGCTTTTGGCTGGTTCCTTCTCTTTTTCCAAACGTTTTGTTGCCGTTTGTAATTTTTTTCGGGACGTCTAGGAGCCGTCCCCTACAAATTCCCGCTTTATTTGTGCGCTGTTCATTATCTTTTCATATCTATTGGCTTTGCTGTTATATTTAATGTCTACTGAACAAATGGTTTTGCGAAACCATTTGTGTGAAATTTACAATTTCACACCTAAAAACAGCATTAAAATGCTATTTTTAGGTT
>CASGBM010000140.1 GCA_949299615.1 uncultured Eubacteriales bacterium
AAGTTTTCTCCTTTTGTATGTTTGGATTTGTCACCTAAATCATATCATAAAGGTTGAAAACTTTCTACTTATTTTTCCGTTAGTAATTTTACGCTAAGTCTAAATTCTTATGCTTTCATTTTTTCATACTAAATGCCATTTTCAACCGGTTGCAATCCGGCAGAAAATATGCTAAGATAAGAGCATGGCGGCGTACTGTTTGCAAACCAAAGGTCCTGTGATGCCACGCAGGAAACATGCCGCTGTCAGGCTACATAAGAGGGGTAGGATTTATGTCAAAAACCGTTGCGGCCTATACGCTGGGCTGTAAAGTGAACCAATATGAAACAGAAGCCGTGTTGGAGCAGTTTTTGTCGCGCGGCTGGCAGGTTGTTGATTTTTCCGAGCACGCGGACGTATATCTCATTAACACCTGCACAGTAACTAGTCTGGGTGATCGAAAATCCAGACAGATGATCCGCCGTGCGAAGCATACCAATCCCAATTCGGCGCTGGTTGTGATGGGTTGCTATGCGCAAACTGCCCCGGATGACGTGCTCGCAATCCGTGAGGTTGACCTTGTGATCGGTACGGATAAGCGTATGCTGGTTGCGGATTTGACAGAGGATTTTCTCTCAAACCGTGTTCGCCGCTCCCTGGTCGGGGACATCGCTTCCATTCAAGAATTTGAAGACCTGTCTATTACACACTATGAAAACCGAACGCGTGCTTTTATGAAAGTGCAGGAAGGATGCAACCAGTTTTGCTCCTACTGCATTATCCCAGATGCGCGCGGAAGGATTCGCTCCCGCAGTTTAGAATGCGTCGCGAACGAAGCGCGCCGTCTGGCCTCTCTGGGCTTTCGCGAAATTGTTTTAGTTGGGATTCATCTTGCGTCATACGGGCGCGAAAATAACAAGGTGACTCTTTTAGATCTCATCCGCAAAATTGCAGAGATTGACGGAATTTACCGGATTCGCCTCGGCTCTTTAGAGCCTACGTTGTTTACAGAAGAATTTACCCTGGCAATTGCTAACATTCCGAAAGTGTGCCATCATTTTCATCTTTCCCTGCAAAGCGGCTGTGACGCTACGCTTTTGCGGATGAACCGCAAGTATACCACGGCGCAGTACGCGCAGATTTTAGAACGGATCCGCCGCCTGATGCCGGATGCTGCCATTTCTACGGACATTATGGTTGGTTTTCCGCAGGAAAGCCCGGAAGAATTTGAGAAAACCTGCCGGTTTGCAGAAGAAATTCAGCTTGCCGACGCGCATATCTTTAAATATTCCATCCGCAAAGGAACCCGAGCGGCAACCATGGACGGTCAAATTAGTCCGCAGGTAAAGGAAGAACGAAGCAAGCAGCTTACTAAAATAACCACTCGCACACGAAAAGCCTTTCTGCATCGTTTTCTTGGTACGCAAGCCGAAGTATTATTTGAACAATTTCATCATAAGGACGATGGACTATACGAAGGAAAAACCGGAAATTATATTACGGTTGTCGTCCGCGGAGATGATACGCTGGAAGGAGAAATCCGACGCGTCCGTCTGATAGAAGAAAAAAAAGGAATCGTATATGGGGAATTAATGCCAACGGAGGAAAGCTATGAATGAAGAAAATGGGAAAAAAAGCATTTGGAAACGTCCGATCATTTACATCATACTTGCTGTTCTGGTTTTAGCAGCAGGAGCAGGTGTAAGCATATTTATGCAATGGCAGCAGCTCAATACGCAAAGGCTCAATCTGGCTGGATACATTATTTCGGTCCCAAAAGATTGGGAAATCCGGCTGGAAGATGAAATTGCGATTTTTTATAATAATGAAAGCGGCGGCGCGCCAATCGGCAAAGCACGCCTGATTAACCAGGAAGTGGCTTCGGCTGATTTTGGAAAATGGTTTTCGTTTGAAACTGCCGCCGTCTCAGAAAAAACATCTGACAAATATGCCGCGCCCTTAACAGAACAAAATTACAGCGAAGGCGGAACGGAATATACCGAATATGTGTTTTCTAATCTTCCGAATCCTCAGCCGTATCATTTTGCCTTGTATTTTGACAACGATATGGTGAGCGGATGGACTGCCCGGAAAATTTTGAAAAGCTTCATCATTCCCGATCCGGGAAAGAATCCGCCGCCGAAAAACATCGCCGCACCAACGGAAGAAGAAGCCGCGCCAAACTCCGTATACCGAATTGATTCGGCTGAGCAGATCACGGTGCACAACACCGCTTTTTTAGACCGTCTTATGAACGCGGAAAACACTACTCCTGCCGCTTTTTCTATTTTATATTACACCAAAGCCGGTGATTCGCTGGCTTTAAGCGGATGGCGGTATTTAGACTTTGACGGTGAAAAAATGCTGCTATATGAATATTACCAAATTGATGACGGAACCTACAGCTACAATAACAATCCCCGGCAAATTTTAAAAATCCAAAAAGTGCAGGATGAGGGGCAGGGGCTTACGATTTATCAAGGCTTGCTTTCTGACAATCCGGCGGAATATTGTAATCTTTTTGATTTTCCGACCAACCCGTACGAAAATCAAAAAGACGCTCTTTTCGAACATAAAGAAACCTATACCGGTGATAACGCCGGCGTGGGGGCTATTTTAGATTCCCTGCCGACGCCCGGGCTATCAAGAACGCAGTTTAGCCTGCAAACGGAGCAGGAACCATACGGTATTACCATTGACTACGAAGTGACCGATGCGGAAAAAGCCTATCCGGACGGCAAGTTAAACCGCTTGCAGCTGGAAAAAAACGCCGCTGTGGTATTTAGCCTCGTCAGCAATGCGGATCAAATTACGATCAACATTACAAATGGGGACGAGAAAGAAACGCTGAGTTTTAACCGTGAAAAAACGGAAGAATATTTTGAAACGGACGTGCGCAGCTATAGTGAGGAGCCGGAAAAATTTGACCAGTATCTAGAAGATGTGCAGAATATGCCCCCCAGCACGCCTACGCCTTCCGCTCCTTCCTCCGCTGGCGGCGGGGGGGCTTCCGGCGGGGTTTTAGGCGAAGTGGTATACTCGTCCACTGTAACGATACCTAGCGGGATGTTGGTTACCCATCCGCGCACCGGTGAAAAGGTCGTCGTTGACCCCTATGCCGAACGCTATGGGTATGCCCAGTATCTTGATAAACCGATTCAATGCGTGATCTACCGCGCCGGTTCGGGCTACCGCGCAGTTGCCAGCTGCGGCGGAACCGTACTTTTAGAATATGAACTGGCAACGGAACGGGACAAAGATTATGCCATCAGTATGATCCAGGCTTATGGCGGATAAAATATCAGACACAAAAGCACCGGGCGCAAGTTTTGCGCCCGGTGCTTTTGTGTCTGATGGCCGCTTCAAAAAATGAAATGATATTGTCCTCTCTTCCATTTTTTATCCGGCATTTTCTCCTTGTTTGGCTTTTCTTCCATAGCCGTTTCCTTGTCCTTGACCCTGGCCTTTTCCGTTTCCTGCTCCCTGTCCGTATTTCGGGCCGTCTCCGTTTTGACCGATTTCAGAGCCGCCGCCTGTTAATGTTTCGGTTAGCTCGCGAATTTCGCGCATTGTCATTTGCTGCACTTCTTCTGCCGAGATGTTGGGATCCAGCTCCTGCACTTGTAAAAACGCCCGGTATTTTCCATACGAAAGTCCCAACTCGTGTGCTGCTTCGACCTCTTCGGCGTTAGCGGAATTACAATAAACATTCTTTTGCCCCGCCGTGCAAGATTTCACATTGGCAAGCATCTGTTCGCTTTGTTCCTCATCCGAACCAACTACGGAAATTTCCAGTACCTCTTCCTGCGCCAAATAATTTTCCACAGATTCATTTTCCATAATCTGCTCCAGCGCCTTCGTATATTCGAGATACTGCACATCCAAAGAATCTGCCAGCTCTTTCCCGTCCTCATCATAGCCGGTTACCGATACGACTTTATCAAAGCGGTTAATGCCCAGTTCGACGGATGGGTTTATATCAATGCTGATCGCCGAAACCGGCGTAAAATAGACTCCATAGCCGCCCAGACCGGCAAAAACCAACAGCAAAAAGCACGCTGCAACAGGAATCAAACGGTAGTATGCTGCGGTATGAAAACGGCTTTTTCCCCTTCGTTTTTCTTCCAAAAAAGCCATCGTCTTTTGCTTTAATTCCTTTTCCGCATGGATTTGGTCAAACGTTTCTTTCAGCTTATGATTCATATTCATCACTTCCCAGCTTCTCTTGGAGTATTTGCTTTGAACGGGTGAGCAAGGTGTATACGGTATTCGTATTTTTTCCGAGAATTTCCCCAATTTGCGGAGCCGTATACCCTTCATAATAATGAAGATAAACTACATCTTTATACTTTGCCGGCAGCGAAAGCACGGTCTCCAAGACCTCTCTATGATCGGGCTTGAGCGCCGCTGCCTGCTCCGTAACCGCATCAATCGACACCACGTTTTTTCGAAAAAAGCTTTTGAGCAAATCTTTGCAGGCGTTAACCGTTACCCGAATCAGCCATGCTTTCTCGTGCTCTTCATTTTCAAACCGTACCGAACTAAGGGCATATTTCAAAAACACCGTTTGAAAAATGTCCTCACTGTCGGCTTCATTTTTCAGATGTACGACACAGAGCCGCCGAACCATATCCGAATACTGCTCAACGGCTCTGTTTACCTCCTGTTCGCTCCGCATAACAAAACTCCGTTCGTCTATCTGTTTCCTCTGCGCCCAACACCATTCTGCCGTCCGCTTCCATCCTGCGGCCGCACTCTTGAGGCAAAGTTGTCACAAATCCCATTGCCGTCTTCATCTATAAAATTTGCGCCGTACCCATTTGCGCCTCTGCCTGTGCGCATTCCGTTTGCGCCCCTTCCTACGCACATACCGGCATTGTCACAGACTCCGTCACCGTCCGCATCAACGAATGTACACGCCGCATAATCGCAAACGCCGTCGCCATCCTCGTCTGTAAAATTACGTCCCTGCCATTGCCCCGCCGCAAAAACGCCGGTTGTCCCAATGCAAAGCAATGCTGCCGCTAATAAAATGCCGTTAAATAATTTTTTCATATCTGTTTCCTCCGTTTTTTATTTAACGTTCTGTAAAGTTAAATGAAAGTTGAAAACCCGCCAGCCTTTCTGGTACAATGGTTTCACCACAAATCCAAAGTACTCCCGAAAGGAGACGGGTCTTC
>CASGBM010000141.1 GCA_949299615.1 uncultured Eubacteriales bacterium
TTCCATGGGGTTGAAAAAACTCCTTTATTCTATTATAATAATCAACATCAAGAAAAACGCTTCGGTGGTTCGAAAAAGGGTATCAGATTTTCAAAAAAAATTTTTGAAACACACCGGAAACCGCATGGTTACTGGGCGCCAGTAATTTCGGTCACCAAAGACATCTGATGTGCCTGATTTTACTGTCAGGCACATTTTTCTTAGTATTCATGCAGGGCTGCGGAATAAAAACAAAAACGGTTTTCTTTTTGCGAGGGAAATTGTTGCCGTGCGCCCTGTTTTTACCGCTTATTTCATGAAATCAGTTTGTCAGAGACGATGAAACCAGTCATCCTTTCTATAGTAAATCAGAAATCGCGGTATTTCTGATTTACTTTTTTGTGATATTGTGATATAATATATATCATCGTATTGGATGAGGAGCGGTGGTTATGATAGAACAATGGGATATTGTGAATGAACATGGGAACCGAACCGGAAAGACCATACCCAAAGGGACCCCGATGAAAAAAGACGAATACCATTTATCCGTTAGTGTCTGGATTCAGAATGATGACGGAAAATATCTGATATCCCAAAGAGCACCGGGTAAGCTTGCTCCTGATATGTGGGAAACCACAGGAGGAGCTGCGATAAGCGGAGAAGACAGCCTGTCTGCGGCCTTGCGTGAAACCAAGGAAGAACTCGGAATCACGCTTTACCCACAAAACGGCAAAGTATTTAAATCCTATACTTACCCTCACAGCAGCGGTGACGGAGCAGCATATATTGAGGTATGGCTGTTCCGCCAGAACATTGATATCGATACGATTGTTCTTCAAAAAGAGGAAACCCGTGATGTGAAATGGGCAAGCAAAGAACAGATCAAGCAAATGATAGATCAAAACATTTTTATTAAATTTGATTATATAGATGAGTTATTCGCTCAAAGTTAAAGCCATACTATATTTAGTTTGCCGTTTCTGATAATGGGGATCTCCAGGCAAGGGTCTTTTCTTTTATTTTGCGTGGGTAGCGCTGAAACCGCCGGTAATTTTGGTCACCAAGCACAAACTGAGTCTGGGAGCAGTCAGCGTTCAGGCTCTTTTGTTATGCCAAGCAATGTGCCGGTTCCTAAAGCGTAACCCAAATTGTCAGGACAAGTCAGACCGAATCCGGACGCAGTTTGCATTCTCACCCTTTTCTTTATATCGGCACGTAATGCGCGCAACGAAAAAGCGCGGCCCATTCAATATTCGGCGAAGTTATTTACCGCCTTATCGGAAAGGAAGTACGGTATGAAAAAAAATATTATTTATCAATGCCTGCGTAAGACCCGGTTCGCGTATCTATTTATTGGCGCGCGAGGTTTTGAAAAGATTGGACGGCAAAACAGAGGAAGTAAAGCTTTGCGATGAAAACATCTGCCCGATTGATTGGGAACAGCTGGAAAAAAGAGATCGGCTCATTATGCAAAAAAATTTTTCGGACCCATTATTTAAATACGCAAACCAGTTTGTAGAAGCAGACGAGATCCTTATTGCAGCACCGTGCTGGGATCTGGCTTTTCCGTCTGTTTTGCGGGTGTATTTTGAGCATATAACAATAACCGGATTGACGTTTAAATATTCTCCCGAGGGAGTACCGACAGGGCTATGTAATGCCGGAAGAATTATTTACGTAACAACGTCGGGCGGTCCCTTCGCAGGCCAGCGTCACGGATATGACTACATAAAAGATTTGGCAAATTCTTTTTACGGAATACCGGATGTCATGTGCTTTAAAGCTGAAAATCTCGATATCAAGGGCGCCGATGTCAACGGTATTATTCAAAAGAACATTCATGATATAGAAACTGCCGGTATATAGTTTTTTATGATAAACGTACAATCAACCATTAGCGCCAAAAGACTATAAATTTATAAAAACAAGGGCATTTAAAAATTGTAAATCGACATAAATTAAAATATCTGTTGTTCAGTTTGTTTTTATTATTCTCTATAATCAAATCATCGGATACATAAAACGTAGCCGAAATGATTTTGCCGAGGAGAATTCAATCATGAACACAGACAGGATTTATGCGGAAGCCATTGCAAACGAGTATGCGCCGAAAGAAACCTCCAAAGTCGTTGCTTTGAAAAAATTGGATCGATTGGCAAAAAGAAAAGCAAACATTTTCGGATACACCTTCGGCGTGATAATGTCACTGGTTCTAGGGACAGGAATGTGCCTTGCAATGCATGTAATCGGTGACGGGTCTGATATTACGTTTGTCACAGGCATTATAGTGGGCATTATCGGGGTCATAGGCGTAAGTATCAACTATCCGATTTATAAAAAGCTTTTGGAAAACGGCAAGAAAAAATACGCCTTTAAGATCATTCAGCTTGCAAAAGAAATAAGCGAAGACGCAGAACAATAAAACGGAGGGCGGTATTGTGAATAAATCCGAAAGCAAATATTTTAATACCGCCCGTATCATGGATGAAGCACTTATCGCGCTCCTTGTGAAAAAGGATTTTGAATATATCACCGTAAAGGAAATTTGCGAAAAAGCCGGCTTGAACCGTTCTACATTTTATCTTCATTATGAATCCGTTGCCGATCTGCTAAATGAAACCGTTGAATATATCAATGCACAATTCATATCATATTTTCCGTTTGATACAAAGCAGTTTGAAAAGGATATAAGCTTAAGCGATCCGGAAGGCCTTAATCTGATAACCCCTCGCTTCTTAGGACCGTATCTTTCGTTTATAAAATGATTTTTATTTGTTCAGATTGCGTCGTCCGGGGATATCGTCATCGAACCGCCGCTTTCAATCAGTTCATACAGTCTATCAGTTTTCACGGTGAAAAATACGTCCTCGGTAAAGTTGAGCGTTTCTTCATACAGAACCCCTTTGATCAGAATCAGCTCGTCATTAAGCACATTGAAATATTGAAGCTGCAGCTCATGCTGCGAGGTCTCGATAAGCGCGTTGCACTGTTCCGTCTCGGTATCATAGACGTATATATCGCCGCCACGGGCTATCGAGCCATGGTCCAGCTTTTCGGCCATAAGCAGATACCGGTCGTCCAGCCAGCAGAATGAAAAGGCGTCATGTTCGCGGGGCAGCTCGTCTTCCAGAGAAAATCCCCGTTTCTCTCCGGTATCGATATCATACATATAAATGGTTGCAAGCCCGCCCTCCATTTCAAAATCCGTAAACACAAGCTTTTTACCGTTGGGTGATATGGCCATACCGGATATAAAATAATAATCGCGATGTACCGTAACGCGTTCAAAGCCGTCTTTCCCTTCCCGGATGATGCTGAGCGCGTAATTGTATTCTGAATCGACATCATATTTAGTAAAATACAAAGCGTGATAATACCAGCCTTCCAATTCATATTCCATAGGGATCATTTCCTTAATCGATTCGCCGGGGATTTTCAATTCTGCATTTTTCTGCTCAAGAGACTCCAGTTCTTCTTTCAGCTTATCATTCTCGCCGATAAGCTCCTCCTGCTTGCTTTCGGCATCGGCCAGGGTGGATTCAAGCCGGGATTTTTCGTCCTCGCATGCAGTCGCAAGCGCTTCCTTTTCGCTTTCAAGCGCGGACATGGAGTCTTCAAGGCTGCCGACCTGCGCCTCGAGCTCGCTTATGCGCGAGACGTCCTCCGTGTTGTCCTGCGCGCAGCCGGACAAAAGACCGACGGCAACAAAGGTTGCAAGGGTGGCGCTTATAATTTTTTTCATAATTATTCTCCTTATATGTTATATGTTGTGGGATCAATAATTCTTACACATCAGTCAAGGCTAGACAGCATCTCACCGTCGTATGTCATTGCTTCGCCGTCAGCGATCATCTCCTTAAGCTTCTCGATACTGACAGTAAATGATTTTTGGGTTGTGTAATTTGCCGTTTTGTCAAAAACAACAGCGCGAAAAAAAACAGTATCCAAATGATATAATGCATAAGAGGAAAATTCAAAAGACAGTATTTCTACCATCGAGCCGCCTTTCAACAAGAGACGGTATGTATCATTTTCGGTATCGTAAACGTATACGTCGCCGCCCTGCGAAATAGTGCCGTGATCAAATCTCGACAGGAAAAGGAAATACCGGTTATCCAGCCAAAGAAAATCGGCCGGACCGTAGTTTGTCCCCAGCCCCTCTTTTGAAATCTCGGTAGTCTTCCCTGTTTCGCGGTCGTACCAGTAGCCGTTTGCAGTTCCTTCAATTTCAAAATTGGAAAAAGCAAATTTGCTGCAATCGGGCGATGAAGCAAAGGCGGAAATATTGTAGTCGGAATGGATATCTATGGCGCTTCCGTCATCCTGGATCAAAGTCAATTTCCAATATTTATAATCGGGACGATTCTCATCATATGATAACAAAACCCGTTCTCTAAATGAAATACAATATACGTCCCTTATTTTTTTGAAATCAGAAGCAGTTTCCTCAAGTTCCGTTTGCAGCGTTTCGTTTTTGCTGTCAGCCTCAGAGAGATCATCCGTAAGACGCTCGTTTTCTTCCGTGAGCGAGTCGATCTCACTTTCTGCTACGGAAAGCTTTGAATCCAGTTCTTCCTTTTCGCTTTCAAGTGCGGACATGGAGTCTTCAAGGCTGCCGACCTGCGCTTCGAGCTCGCTTATGCGCGAGACGTCCTCCGTGTTGTCCTGCGCGCAGCCGGACAAAAGACCGACGGTAACAAAGATTGCAAGAGTAATAAAAACAATTCTTTTCATTTGCATCTCCTATTATCATTTATTCCAAAATTAAATCTTCAGCCGAGATAATTTTTGCATCTTCTTGTTGAATCAGAGAATGAATTTCATCATTGTCAAAAATTAAATACGATCTTCGGGGACTATCGGTGTTACCGTCGGTCAAGACCATATCCAAGATCACAAAACTGTCGCCGAATACGGAGAAAGAAGTCAGCTCCGGATGCAGATTAGACGTATACTCGCATTCGGCCAACTGTACATATACTCCGGTTTCCGTATCGTAGAAGTACAGAGCATCGCCGCCGGCCGCAATCGTGCCGAAAACCGGCATAAGTATAAACAGAATATAACGGTCATCCAGCCATCCGGCATAAAATATGTCGCGGTTTGCCGGGAGGTCGTCGTATTTCAATAGCGCTTCGGGCTGAGTCGACGAAAGCTCGTAAAT
>CASGBM010000142.1 GCA_949299615.1 uncultured Eubacteriales bacterium
ATTTTTTGTGTTTGTTGTCTCACCAACTACACTGATTATATTGGAAGGTATTCTTTTTTGTCAAACTTCGTTTTTGTTACTTAACAGGAATGCTCCTTGCCGCATGAACCTTGTTCCAATTTGGAATAAGGTCAAAAAAATCCCCTGTCTTTTATTTGACAGAGGATTTCACACATTGTTTATCTTTCCGTTTGATATTGTTCCAAAAATTCTGACACGCTGACAATCCAATCCTTCTTTGGGAAATGCTTTTTATTCCCTGTAATCAGCATTGCATGGCAGCTTTTGGCTACCTCATAAAACTTCCTGTCCGCCTCATCCACAAACGGCTCCGCCGATATTTCCGCAACCATACTCCGGCCGCTGGTTTCAATCCATTCCAGCAGGCTGTTGATTTCAGCCTGCGAAAATTGGAATTTCGGCCGTTCCAGCACAACGCGGTATTCATCCATAATCCGGTAATCATAACACGGAACCAGTTTCCCGTTAAAAACCATTCCCATGACCTGGGCCGGCGCTCCGTTTTTCGACCACAGCGACGAAACAAGGATATTCGTATCAATGACTACAAGCATTGTTTACACCTCTCCGCGCGCAGCATTGATTTCCGCTTCTATTTCTTCCTCGCTCATATATCCGCTTTTCGCAGCCTTTGTACGCATGGAATTAAACGCAATCATCGCCTTGGCCTGCCTGACGGCCTTTACCGTTTCCTCAAAGCTGCCGTCTGCAATATCAATCAAAAGGGCGGTTGGTTTCCCGTTATTGGTAATCACTGCTTCGCCGTCTGCCGCGAGATCCTCCCAAATACTTTTGGGTGTTGTCCTTAAATCCCTGACTGTGTAAAAATTCATTTCTTTCACCTCATTCTCAATCCGCAGAAGCATGTTTCAAAATGCTCTGCCGCACAATCTAACTCGATATTTCTAATAATATTATACTATATTGTATCACGATTGTCAACGAATTATGCACATTTTTTGGTTTTGTGTTTTATGAACCTTGTTCCAATTTGGAATAAGGTCAAAAATATGCAATTACCAAATCCTTTATCACCCATACAAGTTCATTGATTACCACCGCAATCAATGAGTTCCTAATCCTGCGTTTGTATGTACCCTGTTCCTCTTCCGCGGACATCAGCCGGATACAGCAGTATATAATCCGGAAGCCTAACCCGGCCCGTATCAAATTGATTAACAGGTTTGAAAGTTCTTCTATCGTCTGCATCTATCCACCTACTTTTTAACAACTGATTTTGCCATCTGCACCAAACGGGTGGTATGGTAAACCGTATTCATCGGATTGCCGCCAACACCGGTTGTAATCATAAATTCCTGTAAAAACCTCGGTGTTTTCAGCGCCAGCATCATTGCCGCGATCCCCCAGAACACATGGGCATTCAGCATCAGCCCCACGCTCATTTTTGCAAGGGAAATCTGGACAACTACCGTCAGCGTGCTCTGGAAAAATTTTTTGATATATGCACCGAACACGCCCTTATCGTTTTCCATCAGGCCGGTACAGGCAATCGGCATACCCATTCTAAGCACCAAAATTTCCATACCGCGCATCAAAAACTGGATATACAGGAAAAAGAAGCAGATAAAGAACACAAGGGACACAAATGCATTAAATAAATTCAAAGAAGCCAGTGACATAATCGCATTGGCAAAGCTGTCTGAAAGGCTGCCGGACAGGGAATTTAATATTTGATTTGTCATGTCCTCCGTTGCCGCTGCAAGCCATTCATACAGAGTTGGGAAGGATACGGCAACTACAATTGCCCGTAAAAATTTTGTTACCAGATTGATCGGGTCTGCGTCTGGATTGCCGTCCTGCCAAAGAACATAGCTGTCAAACGCCCGTTTTAGAAATTTCAATACAATCAGGGAAATACCAAAATTAAATATGATGTCAAAGGTCTGCTGGAATCCTGTACCACCCAATAGAGTGGTCATATATTGCTCTGCGTGTAAGGCTATCGGAACAATGGAATTTAATATGTTATTCACATACTCCAGAGCAGCCGCTAACAAGGCGGATATTAAGGCGATCAATATGACTTCCATCTATGTAACCACCTCACAATCCCATGTCCTCGTCCATTTCCTCAGCCGAATAGGTTTCTGCAAACCGATGGTTCGCAGTCATAAATAATTCCCGCAGCGTTTCCCGTTCATCTTCCCTGCGGTTCGGCTCTGCATCCTTCCACATTGCATAAAGTTCTGAAAAAAGTGTGTCCGTATGCCACAGATGATGAACGAGTGCATCGGGAAACTCCTCTGCGTCGTCGTGCAGTAAATCTGCTGTTTGCTTTACAAAAGCGATTTCTTCCGCATGATCGAGCAGGTACTTCGGCGGACGGGTCAGCATATCATCTATATATCGGCTGTACTGCTCATATATTTTTTCCTGAATCTCTGTCACTCTGTTCATAAACATACCCCCGTCTTATTGATAATATCCCACCAGCAGATTGATGAGCACGGAAGCGGCCACCGCACCTATACAGGAAACAATCGTAACAACAATCCTGCTGTTCCACTTTTTATGCTCCATCTCGTCCGACATCCCTTTCCGGATGAGATAGTAAATAATGAGCAATGCCGATACAGACGGCGCAATAATTAAAAGCCACGATGTGGCATCATCAACAAGCTGGGTTGTACCGGTCGCGATTTTACTTCCGGCAATGTCTGCATGGACCGTCATTGCCGTGCTTGTCAGGGCAGCAACTGTCAGTGCTGCCATCCTTTTAAATTTTTGTTTCAATAAATGGATTTGTTTCACTTTCAAGTCCTTCCTTTCTCGGATTGAATATATCCCTGGGGATTGCCCGCGTCCCATGGATGTTATTTCTTATGCTTTCCCGCATTGGCGTTCCCGTATAATTTTCCCATATCCCCCATAGCTTCAGCGTCCCGTCACAGGTACGGACCGGGCGTCGGTTTTCCCGTTCCTCACGCACCTTTCGGTTGTGTTCTGAGTCGCCAAGGCCCAGCATCTGATTAAAATACCATTTTGACAAGTCCGGTGCATTTAATATCGCCGGATATTCCCTGGAAGTAATCAGGCTGTATGGGCGTTTTATTTTTCCCACCTCATCCGGCGTTAAAAGCGGCCTGCCGGTCAGATTACTGCTGGCAGTCATGTTTCCGGGACTGATCCCACTGCCTGAATACTGTGTGCTTTGTGAACTGGTCGCCACCGTATAATTGCCCAGCTTTTCGCTGATTAGCTTTTGCGTTTCCGGCCCGTCCGACTGCAAATATATCCATACATGGCAGTTGCTGATGATTGTAGGGTAGACCTCCCGGCCATACTTTTCTTCAAGCTGGCTGAAATCCTGCAAATAGAGGTTGAAGCGTATCCCGCGCCCGCCGCCTACTGTCAGTTTGTTAGAAAATGCAGGTATCTTCATGAAGTTGCCGAACTCATCGAGGTTAAAATTGATCCTGCGCCGGAGTCTGCCGCCCCTGTCGTCTGCAATCTTTACCAGCCGTTCATAAAACTGATTGATAAACAGGGACGCAAGGCTATAATAGGTGATCTTTTCATCCGGCAAAATGATGAATAACGCCGTTTTCTCACTGCACATCTGTTCCGCTGTAAAATCACTGGCAGATGTCATATCGCAGACATAAGGGTTGGTAAAAAGCCGCAGCGTAGTAAGGGCTGCAGTAAAAAAGCTGCCCCTTGTTTTTGACGGTGCAACTTGGGAAATCCCTAACAGCGCCCGCGCCGGATGGTCTGCGGCTAACGCTTTGACATATTTATTCAATGGGATTTCACCTTCCCCGGTTTTACACATCTCTGAAATGAAATAATAGACATTGGTCAGGTTTTGGTATTCCGGGTTTGCTTTATTATCGCAAATGACCGCCATAATCGCCGCGGCGATTATGGACGCTTCACCGTCAGACCATATCCGTTCCCCATGCGAATCTTCGGGGACCAGCGCCGAGGTTATATCCCAGGTTGCTTCAATGGCTTTCGGAATATCCTTTTGATTCACATAGTCAATTGCAATATTCAAAAAATTGTACTTTGAACTTTTTAATGGGTTTTTGAAATCCAGTGTCAGCACTTTATAGCCCAATCTCTCAAGGAATGGATAGGTATATTGGAACAGCTCGCCCTTCGGATCACTGCAAGCTATATTCTCACCTGCCAACGCCTGCAAAGCAATGCTTTCCAAAACAACAGTACGGGATTTACCGGAACGGGTCGCGCCAATACAAAGCGTGTGCATATCGCCGCCGACATATAAAATGTCCTCACGGTTTTTATGCCGATACATACCAATGACTGTACCGCCCTTGTCCAGTTTAAAATCCTTTTTGGGTTTAACATCAAAAAACGGTATATTCAAATAAAAATCAGCCCCTTTTCAAAAAGCAGTACCGTGATATACCCTGCATATAAGTACGGGATCAGCGGTACACTGTATGATTTCAGATTTTTATGATTTTTCAAAATTATAGGTAGGCTTCTGATAAAAATAAGGATACAGGCCGCAAAAAAAGCATAAAGCAGGCCAATTATATCGACACATAGATAGAGTATAAAGGCAACATCAAAATCACCGTTCCCAATTCTGCCTTTGAAATGATTGGAAAGAATACGGAACGCCAGAAATACAAGTATCGTTTTGAGCAAAAACCACGGTACTCTATGGACCGCCATACTGCACAGCGCATAAAATCGCAGCAGAAAAAGAATCCCAATAGCTGCATAGACAAGCAGCGCGGATATTTCCCTGGTTAAACAATCGCTTACTGAAAACCACCAAAGCGCGCTGACGGATACCACACAAATCAGGAAAATTATTGTATCCGCAAAAACATAAGAATACACCGTCAAAGCGCCCAACGCCGACAGGATGATATAAATCAAGCTAAATTTTCTCATTGTTTTTTCTCTTTCCGTAAGTTTCATAAAAAAAATGGGGAGCGTGCTCATAAAACACGCTCCCACAAAAATCACTTTCTTACTTCACCCAAATTTCATTTTCGGAATTGCTGACCGCCATATGGGTATTGGCTGCCTCCATAATGGCGTAATATCCCCAATGGGAATTGTTTTTCAGGTCGGTAAACTTGTTGAGTACAGATAA
>CASGBM010000143.1 GCA_949299615.1 uncultured Eubacteriales bacterium
CTGCACTCATTGTATCATAGGAGGTTTTTATTTTCCACTCATAGCTAAAAGCTTTTTTGAACCACGCGCATAGCACGTGGTTTTCGTTACTCAATAAAATGCTGCCTATTTATAAGGCAGCAAACATAAAAACGCCGTGATCTGTTCTGTTTTTTCTAAAATTAAGTTCATAAAAAAACAGTTATGCGGCCTATTATCTCTATTATACCCTAAAATTCTCTTTTTTTCAACGAATTTCACAACATTGTAACAAAAACGACATATTTAGCCATCCAGCGCCGCATGGGATTGTGCAACCATTTCTTTTGCTGCACTTTTTATCTGTTTTATTGCGCTTTTTTCTCCTTTTTTTAAGTAAACAAGATATTCAATATTGCCCTCCGGTCCCTTTACGGGGGAAAAAGAGAGTCCCAAAACGCCGAAACCTGTTTTTTCCGCTTTTTCGCACACCTCGCTGACCACTTCTTCATGCACTGCCGGATCACGGACAACGCCTTTCTTCCCTACTTTTTCTCTGCCTGCTTCAAACTGCGGCTTAATGAGCGCAACCACTTCCCCGCCTTTTTTGAGCAAAGTAGATACCACAGGAAGGACTAACCCAAGGGAAATAAACGCCACATCAATCGACGCAAAATCCAGCGGCTGACCGATCTGCTCCGCCGTAACATAGCGGATATTGGTCCGCTCCATGTTGACCACGCGGCTGTCTGTACGCAAAGACCAGGCAAGCTGTCCATAGCCAACATCTACCGCAAACACCTTTTGCGCGCCGTTTTGCAGCATGCAATCGGTAAAGCCGCCCGTAGATGCTCCCACGTCCATACAGACCCTCCCGTCTAAGCGAACAGGGAATACCTGCATTGCCTTCTCCAGTTTCAGGCCGCCCCGGCTGACATAGCGGAGCGTGTTTCCACGCACCTCTACCTTTTGTCCCGGCGAAACACTCATCCCCGCCTTATCACACTTTTGATCATCCACATATACAATTCCGGACATAATAATTGCCTTTGCCTTTTCTCGGCTGGGCGCCAGCCCGTTTTCTGCCAAATACATGTCCAGACGTATTTTTTCCGCCAACTAAGTCCTCTCCTTTTTTGTCGGTTTTGTTCCTTGCTTAATTGCAAAATTACATACCGGCGCAAGCGGGC
Organism: uncultured Eubacteriales bacterium; assembly: GCA_949299615.1. Taxonomy (GTDB): domain Bacteria; phylum Bacillota; class Clostridia; order UBA1381; family UBA9506; genus RGIG1666. The sequence continues at coordinate 1,149 of CASGBM010000143.1, forward strand.
AATCACCGCAGCGCGGCCTTCTGGCAACACACAAATTTCTCCCATGTTCCACCATCTGGTGGCAAAACCGGCTGGAATATTCCGGTGGGATAATTTTTACAAGATCGTTTTCAATCTTCGCAGGATCGGTGTTTTTGGTTAAGCCTAAAAGTCCGCTGATCCGTTTGCAATGAGTATCCACAACAATTGCAGGCTTGCCGAAAACATCCCCAAGCACTAAATTAGCAATTTTTCTTCCCACTCCCGGCAGGCGCAAAAGATCGTCCATATTGTCCGGCACAACGCCGCCAAATTCCGACAAAAGAACCTGTCCGCATTTCTTTAAATTCTTCGCTTTATTATGGTAAAAGCCGGTAGAACGAATTAATTCCTCCAGTTCCGGTATCTGGGCGCCTGCAAACGCTTCTGCATCCGGAAACCGGGCAAACAGCGCCGGCGTCACCATATTCACCCTAGCATCTGTGCACTGCGCGGCCAGCTGTGCCGCAACGATTAAATGGAACGGATCCTGATATTCTAAGGTACATGGTGCCTCTCCGTACAGCTCATTCAGCTTTTCCCGAATAAACGCCACTTTTTCCTTTTTGGTCATACGCACCACCTACTATTCTAAAATCCAGCGCATTTGATAAGTCACATCGTCGCCGTTAACCGTAACCAAAACGTATTTCACATAAGAAATATTGTTTGCCGGCGGCTTTAGTCCAATACTAGGAAAAACACCTGCCGTATTGATATAGCGCACACCGTTTTCCATTGACGTTTCATTTTTATAGCCGCCGCCGAATACATAAACATTCTTGCCGCTGGCCGCCGCCTGTTCTACAATATCTTTAAAGCTTTTCTTTTCTGTTTCATTATCCGAAATATCGCTGTTTTGCAGGAAAATAAACACATTTTTTCCAATCAGGGTGTTCATGTCGTAGCGGAACTTTGTCCACTGAGACGGATCCGCGCCGTAAATGGTACCCGGGGAATTGTCCAGCGTGATAAACGTGCTGTCGTCATGGGTAAAACTCTGATATGTTTGTGCCGTAAAATAATTCCCCTCCAAATTGGCAATTGAACCGGTGTCAATTTCGCTGCCTACAAACGCATGCAAAACACCGTTGTTTCTCATCGCCCAGGAGGCATTGTTCATCATGAACAGGTCAAACAGTGTTTCCGGCGTTCTGGTGTTGCCAAATACCGTAAAGCGAAATCCATCCTCAGCCATCTCCACATCTTTGTTCTGCGGGTCTGTAATTCGCTTGTTTTCCGGTACGCTGATTTCCTCTGCGCCGTCAATCATCAGCGCCATATTCGCATTTGCCGCGCCAAAGTTCGCCGTAATAACCGTTGCGCCGCTGCTATCGGCAACAACGCTGTTTCCGTTCATTGATGCAATCGGATTGGAAAATACAATATCCGTATCACTGGGATAAATTTCTGCTTTTCTCCCGTCTACATCCCAGCCGGTAAGCCACAAAAGGGTGCTTTCGCCCGAATTGAGCGTTATTTTCTCATTTGAAAATTCCATAGTATAGGGGAGATCCAATACATTCAGTTCCAGTTCCGCAGAAAAATCTCCATATACTGCCTGAACCGTTGCTTTTCCGGTTGCGGCAGGATAGAACATGTCGCCTTCCATTCTGCCTTCCCCGCTGGAAACGCTCCACACCACCTGTGTGGCATCTAAATCCAATTTATGTTCGTATTCATCATAGCCTTCCACCCAAACCCAGCGCGAAGTGTTTTTAAATACATTGGTATCATCCGTTTTAATTTCAATGCGCGCAAGGTCTGAAATTTCCGCATCCGTAGTGATCCCGATAGAATTCGTAACCGCGCGGTAACTACCATCCGAGGGCTCATTTACAACCTGCTGCTCGCCGTCTTTTTTCACTGCCATCAGCGTAGAGCCGCCGCCGTCTAAATTCATAGCGCTGTAACAGCCCAGGTCCGCCATTAGATAACCCAACTGGGTTTGCGTCATACCTTTGGCTTCGCTCCTTCTTCCGTCTACAGCAACAATGGTAATGATTTTGCCGGTTTTGTCTATCCCCACCGCACTGCGCGGATTATACCCTGTAATATTGTGTGAAAAACTTGACGGAACTTGCCCCTCTGCCAATATAATGGCACCGCCGCCCACAGCATTTTCTATTTTTTGAAAATCAGGTGTGGTTACAATGTCCAATTTCACCTCATCGCCCACCTGCAAATTATCATCAATAAAGGTGTTCATGGTTAAATCCGCTGTTAAAATATACCCGCCCTCCGGAATTTCTACGGGTTCTTTGTCCCAGCGCTTATCAATGACAATTCCTTCGCTGTTTACTACAATTTCCTGTATCGGTCCGCTTGTTCCAAGCGACAGGTTGTTCCAAGCGTCTGTGTACATCACAAGGCCGCGCATATCGTCATATTTATTCACAACAGAAACTTTTTCGCTCACACCATTTGGCGCAGTTACCGTAATATCAAAAGAAAAATTGTTCAGATAAAGCGAGCCGTCTTCTTTGAGCTGATATAAGACATTCATTGCTTCTGCCGTTGCCGGCGTGGACTGCAGTTCCCCGTCAATTATTTCCATGCCGACCGGGGATCCACGCCCCGCCTGCCCCTGCTTGGAGGCAAAAAAGTCCGCATTAATGGCCGCCAGTGTGTCATTCGCCTCCGCCGAAGCTAAGGTGTTTTGCAAAAAAGACACACCGCGCGGATCGCGGAGCACCTCAAATTTGACATGCGGCTCATTCAAATCGGCTCGGACAATATGTATATCCTGCCAACCGGAATCATCCAGACGTTTCATATGCTGGTAGGTCACGCCTCTGACCAGCGTCTGTTCCTCCACAATTTCCTGCAAATATACGCTGTCTGCCGCGTCTGCTGCCGGAACTGCCGTTATAAGCAGCAGCACAGCGCCAAAAATTGAAATAGTTTTTCTAAGGTTTCTCATGATATGCGCTCCTTTTTTTACCGGTTTACAAGCTGTTTCAAATACTTTATAAAGTCTTCCGAAAGGTCTTCCCTGCGCAGGGCATATTCTACCGTTGCTTCCAAAAACCCCATTTTGTTGCCAACATCATAACGTCTTCCAACAAAATCATATGCATACATTTCCTGTTCCTTGGCAAGCGTTTTGAGTGCATCAGTCAGCTGGATTTCACCGCCGGCTCCCGGTTTTGTCTTTTCCAAATGCTCAAAAATTTCCGGCATGATAATATATCTGCCCAAAACGGCAACATTGGTCGGCGCTTCTTCCTGCTTTGGTTTTTCCACCATATCATGTACGCGCCACATCCGGTCAGAAACCTGCTCGCCGGATACAATTCCGTATTTGCTGACTTCGCTTTGCGCCACAGATTGTACGCCCAAAATGCTCGCCTGGTATTCTTCAAATTTCTCAATCATCTGTAAGAGGCAGGGCTTTTGGGAATATACCACATCATCGCCCAAAAGCACCGCAAACGGTTCATTGCCAACAAAGGATTTTGCACAGTAAATCGCGTGGCCAAGCCCTTTGGGCTCCGCCTGCCGAACATACTGAATATTCATCATTGAGCGAATTTGTTTCATTTCTTCTAATAACGCTGTTTTTCCGCTCTTTTCCAGCTCTGTTTCGAGCTCGTATGATTTATCAAAATGGTCCTCAATCGCTTTTTTCGTTCTGCTGGTAATGATCAGAAGATCCGTAATCCCAGCCTGAGCGGCTTCTTCTATAATGTATTGGATCGTTGGGCGGTCTACAATCGGAATCATTTCTTTCGGCACTGCCTTTGTCGCCGGTAAAAACCTTGTTCCCAAACCTGCTGCCGGAATCACTGCCTTTGTTATTTTAGCCATAATGTCCTCCATCTATTATGTAAATTTTTTGATTACGGTAACTGCAAAGTTGATGAATGATTCACCTTCGTATCGTTACCGTTATTTTTGGTAGTTTCTTGTTTTTGGGGCTCCATTTGTTCT
>CASGBM010000144.1 GCA_949299615.1 uncultured Eubacteriales bacterium
CACGGATTTTTTTCTTTTCGGTAGTCAAAGACAATTTGTTTGATCCCTGTTTGCTCAACTTGATACGGTACGCCAAGCGTTTCACAGAAATCGGCAATCGGGGAAAAATCCATTCCGCCCGACCCCAAATCCAAAGTGATTGCCATCACCTCAAACGGCTTTGGGTAAAACCGCTGCAAGTTTTTCATTGCCGCTAATGCAAGCAGGGAATCTTTTCCGCCCGAAACACCGACCGCAATTCGATCGCCTGGCTCTATCATGCGGTAATCTTCCACAGCCCGCCGCACCCGGCTCAAAATATGCTTCATTGAATTCTCCTCAAATACTGATCAGAATAATTTTACTCACACATTCTTTTATTATACAACAGTCTCCCTATTTTTTCAACGTTAACTAAAAATTTAGACGACTTTTTCCGGCAATTGTTCAAAAAACATGGATAAAATGTAAAAAGGACACTCTTACGAGTGTCCTAACATTTGCATCGCGTTTCAAACTGTCATATAAAAACAATTTGTTTGCCTAAACAAATAAAGACCGCGCGGCAGGCTTCTGTAACCTACGCTCCGATTTTATTCAGTTTAAGCGCAAGCTGTGCCTTTTTTCTAGATGCGGTATTTTTCTTCACAATACCCTTGCTGACAGCCTGGTCGATTTTTTTCACTGCGGTACGGAAAGCAGCTTCAGCGTCTGCCTTGCTCCCACCGTTTGCAGCCGCTTCAAATTTCTTAATATATGTCTTCAAAGCAGACTTGATCATCTGATTTCTAAGTGTTTTTGTCTCAATGACTTTGACTCTTTTTTTTGCAGATTTAATATTTGGCAAATCGTTCACCTCCACTTTCGTACTCACTGACTTAAGATATTTTAACACAAAGGAAGGATAAATGCAAGTTATTTTTTCATTTTTTCCAATTTTTTTTAATTTTCTGCAGAAATAAATTGAAAAATTAGTTGACACGAATATGTCAAATAGGGTATAATAAATTTTGTAGCTTTTTATATTTAATAAAAGCTGCGGAACCCAAAGCAGTGGAGGGAGGGAATTTACATGTCAGAAATCCGGCTGAAGGATCACGAGTCTTTAGATAGCGCGCTCAGACGTTTTAAGCGTTCTTGTGCCAAGGATGGTGTTCTGTCTGAAATCAGAAAAAGAGAACATTATGAAAAACCCAGTGTAAAAAGAAAGAAGAAGTCTGAGGCAGCAAGAAAACGGAAGTTTAAATAATTCTTGCTTATTTTGCTGTTTAAAGGAGGGTGAATGGGAATGTCCCTCAAAGATACATTGCTAAACGATATGAAAACCGCAATGAAAGAAAAGGACGTGCTGAGGAAAAACACGGTTCAGCTTGTCCGTGCTGCGATTTTGCAGAAAGAAAAAGACCAGCAGATTACGCTGGATGACGAAGATATCTTAGACGTCATAGCAAAGGAAGTAAAAAGCCGGCGGGATTCTCTGGTTGAATTTGAAAAAGGCGGACGCCAAGACCTGGTTGACGCAACGAACAAAGAATTAGAAGTGCTGTTGGGATATTTGCCCAAACAGCTCTCTGAAGAAGAAATTGAAGCACTTGTGAAAGAGGCAATTTCTGAAACCGGCGCAGAGTCTATGCGGGACATCGGCAAAGTTATGGCCGCTGTTCGTCCAAAAACCAAAGGCGTTGCGGACGGAAAACAAGTGAATGCAATTGCAAAGCAATTACTATCTTAAAAATTTCCGGATATGTTCCGGCAACCCCCGGCATAAGTTTATGCCGGGGGTTTTTATATCTACCGCCAAAACCAGGTTGTCTCGTTCTATAAATTTCATAGCTGTTTTGGCGGTTTCATACCGTTTTTGTTTGTACCGGTGCGGTCATAATGCAAAGACAAGCCGCATATAATGGTGATAGCTCAGAAAAAGGAGATATGCGCCATGCAAACCAGGTATAAACGAACCGAAAAAAAATTTTTAAGCCGTACTTTCGTACTTCGTCACAAAAAGAACAAAAGCGCCGCGCCTATCACGGCCTTTCTGCTCTGTGCCGTCCTTTTCCTGCTGCTCTCCTTTCGCTTAACCATTCCGGCAGTACAAAGCTTTTTTCAAACCAAATGGCTCACCTCCTCTTTTCGGTTTGCATTTCCTTTTTTCTCCGGCGAAGAAGAAATTGCTTTGCTTCCAAACAAATATGATATTATTTCTTCTGCTCTTCCAGCGATCCGCGCCAACGAAGTTATGGCAAAAAAATACGCTGCACAATATGACACCAGCATTCGCGCAAAGCGATCCGAGGAAAAGGAACAGACCGTGCAGGAAGAGCCAAAAACGGAAATTATTCAAGATATGAAAATTCAAACGCTCAGCATGGCAGCCGACGGATTGACTTTTAATAACGCCAGCGATTACAGCGTAGATGCCAATACTTTGCTGCAAAGCCCTCTTGCTTTTGGCTCTAAGGCAAACGAGCCGCGCGTTTTAATCGTCCACACGCACACCTCCGAAGCATATTTTGACAGTCCCGGCGGACGCAGTACTGACCCTGAAGAAAATGTCGTCCGCGTTGGTACAGAAATTGCCAAAACATTAAATCAGGCAGGAATTATTACCATTCACGACCAGACCAAAAATGACGAGCCAGATTATAACGGTTCATATAAAAAAGCATTGGGCGTAATCCAGCAGAATCTTTTGAAATACCCCTCGATAGAAATCGTACTCGACATCCATCGGGATTATACCGTACGCGACGACGGAAAACCGACGGAACTGCATTTAAAACCGACCCAAACACAAAACGGGAAAAACGCCGCTCAAATCATGTTCGTCATGGGGACCGATTCGATGGGGCTCTATCACCCAGATTGGCGCCACAACCTAAGCTTTGCGGTGAAAATCCAGAACAAAATGGATCAAATTCACCCCGACCTTTGCCGGCCCATCAATATCCGCACCGAGCGTTTTAACCAGCATATGACCAAAGGCTCCATGATTATTGAAGTTGGCTCCAGCACCAACACGCTGGAAGAAGCTATCCGTTCCGGAAGTTATATTGGAGAGGCAATCGCCGCTGTTTTAAAGGAAAATGGATATTAAAGATAAAGTTTTTATATACCATTTCCGTCCAAAACTGGCAATAAAGTCTTGCCGCCAATCCTGCCTTATGTTATAATAATGAGTTAGATATATTTGTTGATTTCTTGAAAAGGTGGTTATAAAAATATGGCGCAAGCATTCAAACTCATCCCTGCCTACAAAGACTATCTTTGGGGCGGAAAAAAACTAAATGAGGAATATCATAAAACTTCCCCTTTTGACATCACGGCAGAAAGCTGGGAACTTTCCTGCCATCCGAACGGCCCTTCGCGTATCAGCGGCGGAAAATACGACGGACAAACGCTGGAACAGGCTATCACTGCCGCTAAAAATTCCGGCGAAAACTGGCTGGGAAAAAATGCAGAAAGCTTTGACCAGTTTCCGGTATTAATTAAACTAATCGATGCAAATAACAGCTTATCCATTCAGGTCCATCCCGATGATGACTATGCTTTCCAACACGAAAATGGCAGCTACGGCAAAACAGAAGTTTGGTATGTGGTTGATGCCGAGCCGGGCGCTGAGCTGATCTATGGGTTTTGCAGGGACATGACAAAAGCAGAATTTCGCGAAGCGATTGTAAAAAATGATTTAAAACCATATTTAAATTGTGTACCCGTCCATCCGGGCGATGTCTTTTTTGTTCGTTCCGGGCTTTTGCATGCCATTGGAAAAGGAATTTTAATTTGCGAAATTCAGCAAAACTCGGACACGACCTACCGCGTTTACGATTGGGGCCGGGTCGGCGCAGACGGAAAACCGCGGCAGCTACATATTGACCGTGCTCTTGAGGTATCTTGCCTGAAAAAAGAAACGGAAACGAATTTCTCTCCCAACCGGATTTCCGAACAGGACGGCGTAAAAACCTTTGCCATCGCAGACTGTAAATATTTTAAGGTTGAAAAAAAAGAACAAACCGCGCTTTCGCATCTTACTACTGACGGTTCCAGTTTTGCTGCTGTCACTTTTGTAAAAGGAGATGGCACAATATCCTCTGCAGACGGCAAAACTGCATTCCAGCAAGGAGACAGCTTTTTCCTGCCTGCCACGCCAGAAACCTATACCATAAGCGGAAATTGCCAATTTCTTGTGACAACTGTATAAATATTTTTAAAGGAGCTGCCATCAAAACGTTCCGGCTCATTTATATTTATATTAATTTAACATAGTTTATTGACAATAACCCTATGGTTTGATACTATATTTTTATAAGGCAATAAATAAATTTTAATAAAGGTATTACGGAGGGAGAAAAATGATTTTAGACCACATAGACAATTGTCAGATGTATTACGGAGTGCATAAGGATTTTGAAAAAGCGTTTGGTTTTATTCAGGATTTTCTCAAACATCCTTTGGAAAACGGCAAGTATGAAATTGACGGAGAAAATGTGTTTGCCACTGTTTCTGATTGTGAGCTGCACGAAACCGGAAACATGGAAGCACACAATAAATACATTGATATTCAATTCCTTGTAAAGGGAAGAGAAATTATCAAAGTAATCAACAGAAATTGTCTAGAAATAAAAGAAGACTTAACGCCGGGAAAAGACGTTATATTCTATAAAGAAAACGATTTGTCCAGTGCAATTCAATACTCGGAAAATTCTTTTATGATATTTTTCCCGCAGGACGGACACGAGCCATGTATCATAAACGGCGACTGCAAAACAGCAAAAAAAATAGTCGTGAAAGTTAAAATTTGAACAAAAGTCAGAAAGAAAACTTACAACCAAAAGATCGTTTCATAAAAAACAGCCCGCAACCGATAGGTGCGGACTGGTTTTTTATTCTTATGGAAATTATTATTTAATGACTGCTGAACAATTCTGAAACGCAGCCGCATAGCGGTTTGTAAGCGTTTCAGAATTGTTTAGGTGCAAGGTTTTTGTGCTTTTTTT
>CASGBM010000145.1 GCA_949299615.1 uncultured Eubacteriales bacterium
GGGCTGGCGCGGAGAGCGCCGTGCGAACGAAAGCCCTTGTTTTCAAGCGAAAACTCTTGAAAAGAGGTTTCGACTTGAAGCGTGTCGACTTTATCGACATGCTGTAATGCTGATTCCAGCATTTTTATCTTTGAACTGATACCATAAAAATTTTAGGCACCGCTTCCAACAGCTCCGAAACGCATTTTACCTTCGGAACCGTTCGGTCCACTTTTCCGAAGCCATATTCGGCATAAATGAAAGGAATTCCTGCCCGGTCTGCGGCTTCCATATCGCTTTGCGTATCCCCGACATACACTGCCTGCCCAATCCCGTTTCTTTCCATTACCAAACGGATATTGTCACCCTTTGGCTTTCCGGTTCTGCCGGACATTTCAAAATCCATAAAATAATTCTGCATTTTATGATATTCCATAAAAGCCTGCAAATATCCATCCACACAATTGCTGACGACACACAGGTCATATCTTTTTTTCAGTTCGCACAGAGTAGGAATTAAATTTGGATAAAGCATACCGCCTTTTTCCCGAAGATACCCGTTTTGCTCCGCGCAGCACTCCATCAAAACAGATACCGCTTTTGTGCTGTCTTTGTCTGGGAGCGCAATAGCAGCAATTCCTTCAATGGTTTTGCCCATGTAGCCATGCATTTCTTCTTCGGTCACCTCGCGCGCAATATCCGCATGCCTGCCAAAAACTGTATTCCAGGCCGGAACAATCTGTTTTGTTGCGTCCCACAAGGTTCCGTCCAAATCAAATATAACCGCTTGCCGCATTCAAATGAAAACTCCTTTTCCATCTGTAATGTCATTTCATTTTCCTAAAAATCTTCTCTCGGAAGCACCAGCTGTTTCGGTAAGCCGTTTTCATAAATCAAATCCACTTCCCCCTGAATCAGCGGTCTTGCATAACGAACAAACTCCTCCGTAACATCATTTCTATCCCCAGAAATCCACTCGGACGGAATCATTTTCTCCCTGTTTGCAATGCTTTCAATCTCTACCGGAGAAAACGCAATTTGATAAGGTTCCATTGACACTCTTTCATATGCCGCCATAACACCCGTACGGCCTTCCAGCGCAAACTGCACCGCACTTTTTCCGTTCTCCACAGCTTCTTCCATATCTGTTTTGGATATCAAATGTCCGGCACATCGCTGCGGAACATTCAATTCGATCCCGCGGGTCTTGCAGCTCAATTTTTCCGCCGCATAATTTGCTAAAAGGTTTGCCACACCGCCCAGATATTTATGACCAAAGACATCTTCTTTTCCGCTTGCAACGGACTCACAAACATATTTCCCATCAGAAGTGCGGATTCCTTCCGATACCGCAACAATAATATTTTTCTTTCTTTGAAAAACCTTTTTCAAATCTGCAAGATATTGCTCAAAGGAAAAACTGCATTCCGGCAGATAAATTAAATCCGGACTGTCCCCTTCTTTTTGCCGCGCTAAAGCAGCAGATGCCGTCAGCCAGCCAGCGTTTCTCCCCATAATCTCAACAGCGGTCACCGAATTTAAAAAATACGCCTGTGAATCACGTGTGATCTCGCGCAGAGTGGTTGCGATGTATTTTGCTGCACTGCCATATCCCGGCGTATGATCGGTTGCCAAAAGATCATTGTCTATCGTCTTCGGTACGCCGATAAAACAGATCTCTTTGCCTGTCTTTTTTGCATACGAAGACAGCTTCATTACAGTATCCATAGAGTCATTGCCGCCAATATAGAAAAAATAACGAATATCATACTTTTCAAACAGCTCAAATGCTTCCTGATAAATTTTATCGTTTTCTTTCCAATCCGGCAGCTTTAACCGGCAAGAGCCGAGATAAGAAGCCGGTGTGCGGCACAATTGTTCAAGATCTTCCCCGGTCTTAAGGTAATTTCCTAAGTTTACCAGGCGTTCTGACAAAAAACCTTCAAAACCATTTACCATTCCAAGCACGGTCCCAATTTTCCCGGAAGCTTTTGCCGCCAGATACACCCCGGCAAGGCTTGCGTTGATGACTGCCGTTGGTCCACCCGATTGTCCGATTACAGCGTTTCCATGCAGTTTCGTCATTGAAATCACCCTCCCGTTACTATATTCTGATGTTGTCTTTATTGTACCGTATTTTTCTTAAAATTACAACCATTTTCCAGCAAAATTAATGTTTATTTTTACTTTTTCTTGATTCGTAAGTAAAATTAGAGTATAATAAAAATGACTTAAGTTGCATACAAAATAAACAATAGGAGGAACATTTATGGCACAGACAACATTGCGGGAAGTGGAATACAAAAATTTTGGACGCTGCCTTGAACTTTCAAACGGAATGGTAAAAGTATTAGTTACGGTTGACGTTGGTCCTAGAATTATTAACTACTCTTTTATAGACGGAGAGAACATAATGCTCGAAGATTTAGACCGTCTTTACTCGGAATCTGGTCCTGCATTTGAAAAATTTGGCGGCGGCACATGGCATATTTACGGCGGACACCGGCTATGGGTCAGCCCGGAAGGGATGCCGAAAAGCTATTATCCGGATAATGAACCTGTTGCCTATGATCTGCTGGAAAACGGCGTGCGCCTGAAACCAAATCCGCAGAAGTGGAATCAGTTTGTTTATGAAATTGATGTTATTTTAGATCCGGACAGCACAAAAGTTTTTCTGACACATAAGATCACAAACCTTGCGGCATGGCCGGTCGAACTTGCCCCGTGGGCACTTACTGTTCTTTCCGCAGGAGGAAAAGAGATTGTTCCGCAGCCCACGAAAGACACCGGGCTTCTCGGCAACCGTTTGCTCGCTTTGTGGCCATATACGAAAATGACAGACGCACGCGTCCACTGGGGAGACAGATATATTACGCTGTGTCAGGACACGAATAATAAAGACAGCTTTAAAATCGGTCTTAATTCTGAACACGGGTTTGCTATGTATTTTAACCACGGAGATCTCTTTTTAAAACAATTTACACCCGTAGAAAACGGGAATTATCCGGATGGCGGAATGAGTTTTGAAACCTTTACCAATCATATATTTTTAGAAATGGAAACGCTTGGCGAAACCGTAAAACTTCAGCCGGAAGAAACCGTTACGCACTGCGAAAACTGGAGCCTGTTTAAAGAAGAACGCCCGGGGGATGATGAAGCGGAATTGGATCGGTTGGTGGAAAAATATGTCCGTTAGGCAACAAGCGGAAAATAAAAAGTTGATTGTCGCCACGAAGAATAAGGGGAAGCTCAAAGAAATACGCGAAATACTAACCGGGATTGAGGTTGTTGGCTTTAGCGATCTTTCCATCGACATTGAAATTATAGAGGATGGCAAAACTTTTGAGGATAATGCTTATAAAAAAGCATATACTCTTATGCAGGAGCTTTCCCTTCCTGTTCTGGCGGATGATTCCGGTCTGGAAGTAGATGCCTTGGGCGGACGCCCCGGGGTTTATTCTGCGCGCTATGCGGGGGAACACGCCTCCGATGCGGACAACAACCGCAAACTGCTTGAAGAATTAAAAAACGTTCCTGACAGCCAGCGCACTGCGCGTTTTGTATGCGTAATGTGTCTCGTTTTGCCGGATGGGAAGCATTTTACCACCCGCGGAGAAACGGAAGGAATAATCCTGCGGCAAGCAGACGGAAATAACGGCTTTGGATATGACCCCTTGTTTTTTAACAATGCTTATGGCAAAACGTTTGCACAGCTTACCCCGGAAGAGAAAAATGCAATCAGCCACCGCGGAAGCGCTCTTATGCAAATGCGTAAGATTATGGAACAGGTTTTATAAGGCTACGTCATAGAGTATGGCGCATGATTTGAAACTATTTTAGAAAGGCAACGAAACAGAATGTGGGAATTCATTTGGCATGTCTTGCTTCACACGCTGACAGACACGGTGAAAATGCTACCGTTTTTGTTTGCAGCATATCTGGTTATAGAATATATCGAACATAAAAAATCACATAAGATAGAAGCCTTGTTAGCTGGAACAGGAAAATATGGCTTTATCGCCGGTTCTCTGCTAGGCTGTTTTCCACAATGCGGTTTTTCCGTTGCTGCAGCTAATTTTTATGCCGGGCGGGTCATTACGATGGGAACGCTGGTTTCCGTTTTTATCGCCACTTCGGACGAAGCGATCCCCCTGCTGATCTCGGCGCCGCAAAGCTGGCATCTCATTGGAATCCTGTTGCTTGCAAAAATAGTAATTGCGATCGTTGCGGGATTTTTTACCGACTACTTTCTGCAAAAAAAACCAAGAACGGAACAAAACAACGGCGGGGAAGAGATTCACGAAAAGATATGCGGTCATTGCGGCTGCGAACGGCACGGAATTTTTTATGCTGCTCTGCGGCATACCATCAGTATCTTTTTCTTTATTTTGCTTGTGTCGTTTCTTTTAAATGCAGTAATTGAGTTTTTCGGCGAGGATCAGTTGTCCGCAGTTTTGATGGATCATTCTGTATTTCAGCCTGTGATTGCCGCTTTTATCGGGCTAATTCCAAATTGTGCCTCCTCTGTGGTTTTAACAGAACTTCTTCTGTCAGGAGCCATCACTTTTGGCGCGGCTGTCGCCGGTTTATGTGCAGGCGCAGGCGTGGGACTTTTGGTGTTGTTTCGTGTAAACAAACGCTTGCGGGAAAATTTTTGTATTTTGGGCATTATATTGGTAACAGGAATTGCGGCTGGTTGGATTCTTCAGCTCTTTGGCTTATAATTCAAAATCGCCGCACCTTGATATTTTACCATATATTTTGGAAAAACAGCTCACCTGTATTTTCAGGCTGAGCTCAGCGTGTCGATAAAGTCGACACGCTTCAAGTCGAAACCTCTTTTCAAGAGTTTTCGCTTGAAAACAAGGGCTTTCGTTCGCACGGCGCTCTCCGCGCATATTTAAGTACAGAGGGGTTTCCCCTCTGACGACTCCCCATAATTGCGAAAAGATAGGTTTATCTACAGTCTGAGCTCACCTGTATTTTCAGGCTGAGCTGTTTTTTGTGCATACTTAATTTTCCAGCTTGATTTTTTTCGCTTTGCCTTGAAAACCAAAAGAATCTGTGATACAATAGGCGCGGAAATAAAAGATAAGGAGAGAGGGTTATTGTGAATAAAAAATTGTGTTTACTTATCCTGGTTTTTGCGATGGTTTTTTCCAGCGCAATCATTCCCGCAAATGCGGAACTTTCCATGGAGTTTTGGGAAAATAATAACAGTTTAACCGCGGCACTTGAGCAAATGGACGCCGACAGCGCTGTGTATTATTGCAATGTGGTTGTCAGTGCTCTCCAGCAGGAACCGGAGTCTGCCAGCACACTGGAAATGACGGCAACCAAACTTCTGCAAACCGCAGAGCTTTTAGAAAAATGCGGACGTTATACCCAATCGGCGGAGTTCTTTACCCGATACCTTCCCTACGCACAGAAAGTAGGCTGGACAGACGGTGTGAAAATTGCAGAAGCAAAAATCTTACAGTTTACAACCCGTTTTCAGCTGTACCAGAGAACATCAACACCTCAAACTTACTACGGAGCAAAATATGAACCGCAAAGCGGCGTGTATTTTGGGGTTACCTCTGACAGTCCGCTTGCAGAACAGCTGCAAAACACTTCATCCGTGTTGCTGTATCAGGAGTACGGCGATACCAATTTTGATTGGCTGCGCGTAATATTAGACGATGCACGCGACCGCGGCCAAATTGTTACCTTTGCGCTGAACTGCCCTCAGCAGGGATCGCAAATTTCACAAATTTTATCCGATTCCAGCTATGCTGTTCATTTATTTGATTTTCTTAAACAATTTCCAGATGTAAAAATAATTTTACGTTTTGGTGCGGAAATGAACATTTGGGACAACCGGGCAAACCCTCAGGAGTTTATCTCCGCATTTCGAATCATAGCTGACCTTGCCCGTTCATCCTGCCCGAACATTGCTATGATGTGGAGCCCAAACAGCGTATCCAGCTGGGATATTAATATGGATGACTATTACCCAGGGGACGAATATGTCGACTGGGTGGGCTGTTCGTTATATTCTCAAAAATATTTCACCGGCAGAAACGATTGGTCGGAAGAAGAAAAGTTTAATGAAATTGTGTTCCAAACCGGCGATAACGCCGATCCCGTTTTGGCGCTGACAGAAATTATTGAAAAATACGGGGACCGCAAACCGATTGCGCTCAGCGAATCCGGTGTGGCACATTATACGCGTACGCTAAGCGAAGACTGCACACAATGGGGTCTTTCCCAATTGGAAATGATGTACCGCAACATCCCTATGGTATATCCACAGGTAAAACTGATTAATTATTTTGACCGCTCTTTGGATTTTGAAGTGGTAGACGTTGCTCTTTCTACCAACGCCACTTTAAAAGAACGCTATATGAGTTTAACACAGCTTCCGCATTTCATTCATGTCGGGCAAGACAAAGCGGACACGTATTATCCCGTCAGCAACCTGATGCAGACAGAAGTAATCAATCCGTATTTTTATTTACACAAATACCGCTCTGCCGCGACCACTGCGACCATTTTGGTAGACGGTGCGGAAATTTCTGCTGCCGGCAGCGAACCCAATTCGCTTTATCTGGATCTTAGCGGTTTTGCTCCGGGCAGTCATTCCATGCAGACGGTCATTGACGGTGAATGGTTTGAAAAAACCATAACCCTGCAGCAACCGCTGACATTATACTTAAATGGAGAGGTAATCGGAAGCGACGTGCCTCCTACAATTATAAATGACAGCACGATGGTTCCTATCCGCGTTATCAGCCAATCCCTTGGTGCTTCCGTTCAGTGGAACCCGGCGGACCGGAGTATCACCGTAAGCAGCGACGGCGTTACACTGTTTATGCAGATTGACAGCTTATCCATGTGGAAAAACGGTTCTGAAATCAAGCTATTAGCCGCTCCGGCTATTTTATACGACCGCACCATGGTTCCTCTGCGGGCCGTGGGCGAAGCGTTTGGAATTGTTGTAAATTGGGACGCAGAGACCCGAACGGTTACACTCAATCAGTAAAGGATAACACAAAAGGTCATCCCGATTTGGGATGACCTCAGCGTGTCGATAAAGTCGACACGCTTCAAGTCGAAACCTCTTTTCAAGAGTTTTCGCTTGAAAACAAGGGCTTTCGTTCGCACGGCGCTCTCCGC
>CASGBM010000146.1 GCA_949299615.1 uncultured Eubacteriales bacterium
GGCAAAAAAAGCACAAAAACCTTGCACCTAAACAATTCTGAAACGCTTACAAACCGCTATGCGGCTGCGTTTCAGAATTGTTCAGCAGTCATTATTTAGATATTGCCGCAAAAAGAGCAATGAAATGAAAATATTCTAGCTCTATAGACCGGTTGCAAACTCGTTAATTAAGTATTTTCCGTCCGGCTGCCTGAGAAGACAGACATAAAATGATGTGCTTGTCTGTTTGGGGTCAAACACCGAGTTTGGGTGGGGGGGCATATGGACCGTTACCAAAGCGTTAAAATCATTAGAAGATTTTGCATATTCAAGCGGGTCGATATTAATATCCGCAAGAGAGGCCTCTGTCATTCCAAAAACATAGCCGTCGCCGAAAAAGCTACCCACACATTCTTCGGTGCAAAAATGCTTCATTACATCAAATTCTCCTTGAGAAAATGCGCTGAAAAACTGTTTGATTACAGATTCGGGAGTATTATTTGCATATTTGAATGCTTCGTTTGGCGATGAATCAGAATTTTTTAAAACTGGATTACTATTTACAGCGATGATGTCTCCTGTGATATTATCATATATGATATATCCGATCCCCCAATTTGTATCTAAAAAAGTTGTGATATATTGATATGGGACGTAGGTGATGGAATTTTTTAAAATCGGTGCATGATCCATTTCTTTTGGTACAGACATATCCTGACCGGAAAGACTGTATGCAGCATTTTCTATAAGCTCAGATTTTCCTATCTCAATTTTATAGTTTCGGATGAAATAGGAAAAAGAATTATTAATATTATTCCCATCGGTTGCTGTGTCTGTTTTTGTTGTACTGACGGCAATCTTTATGTCAATTTTTCCGTTATCCCACATAATTTTGCTGTTTGAATGATCCATAACACCAATTTTCTCAAAGGTTTCCCGAAGAGGCAGATAAACCGCACTGTTTTCAATAAAAGGTTTGTTGGTTAAATTAATTTTCCCATCACGATTTAAAATTTCAATGGTATCATTATCGTCTGCGGCCCATTCGGATAAAACACCGCTCGCAAAGACGGTGGAGGAGAGCAGGATAACTGCAATGATCACGGATAACGCCGATATGATTTTACTGGTTCTTTTCTTGTTATAAATCATCATAAACCTCCTTTTCAGTATTTTTTTGCTTCCTGTCATTCCGGTAGTCAAAGGCATATTTTGCGTCTTTGCACGGGATAATAACGTAAGAATGGTATTCATATAGCTTTGTTTTTCTTTTTCATTCATGTTTGCAACCACGGTATCATCACAGGAGATTTCACATTCTGTGTTGATTTGCCGAACGATTAAGTACGCCATTGGGTTAAACCAATGCACACAGCGGACGATTGCGGCAAACCATTTATATAACAGGTCGTTTCGCTTGAGGTGCGTCAGCTCATGGCGCAGGATGTGATCCAGCTGATCTTTGCTTAACTTTTCGGAGGGTAAAACCAAAATTGGGCGAAAGAAGCCTATTACAAACGGCGAGGCGAGATGATTGCCTGCACGGACAATGATTTTCCTTTTTGTATAACGTTTTATTTCGGGACAATCTACGATAACTGAAGTTTTGTGTACTTTTCGAATGAGATTTACATAACCAGCTATAAGGGCAAGAAGAGAAAGAAACATTCCGGTCAGCCAAATGACAGCAAAAATATGGATTTGGCTGTCCGAAATTCGTTTGATAAAGCTGTCATTTTTTTGAATAGCAGGCGATTCTGCCGCTGTTTGCCCCGGTGTTTGCTGATCGGTTTTGTTAGTTTGCATTTGCTCATTTTGTTGCAGCGTTTGGTTTTGTATCTGCTGCGAGGCGGCGAAAAGCGGCGGCGTCTCGCGGTGGATTGGGATATAAAATCTCACCGGAAGTACCATTACAAAAAGAACAGCCAGCCATATGTAGTAATGCCAGGCGCAGCCGAAAATTTTCTTTGTGAGCGGTTTAGACAAGCTAAGGAGCGCCGCAAGTGTTGTGCCGGCACAAGAAGGAATCAACAACACTTTCAAAACTTGTGCAATCATTGGGCATCCTCCTTATCATCAAAAATTGCTTTCAATTCCTGAATATCCTGCTCGGTGATGGCTTTGTCTTCGAATAGGGAAGCGACCAAATCCTGTGCCGAACCGCCGAAAACATGTTTGATAAGATGTGTAAGCTGAGTTTTTTTATATTCTTTTGCCGAAATGAGTGGCGTATAATACAGCGATTTTCCATGCTTTTCACTTTTGAGCGCTCCTTTTTCAACAAGACGGGATAGAAAAGTAGCAATGGTCGTTCGTTTCCAGCCTTTATTTTCTACTTCTGCGCCAATCTCGGAAGATGTGATGGCTTTTTTTGATTTCCAAATGACTTTCATAATTTCCAGTTCTGCATCTCCAATATTAATAGAATCTTTAAGCATGTCAGCACCTCCCATTGATACGTTCTACTTATGTAGACAATTAAAGTCTACCATAGTAGACGATGATTGTCAAGCATTAATGGGTAAAATTTTAAAATTAATTCTATTGTAAAACAAAAAACCGACAAACACCGGAAAAACGGCATTTGTCAGGAGAAAAGTATGAAGTTTTCGATCCGCGCTCCTCCCATTATGAGAATTATAAACTTTGAGATATGAGAAGTGGGAATGACCGTCAAAACGGAGAAAGCTCGTATGAACCGGTTCTTTGTTTGTGATGCCTTTTGATTTTTAAAGGATACGGTTCGCGCATTCGCTTTGTATTTCAAACCTTATGTCTGAAACTGAAGAGGAAAAGAGTGAGGAGCAAAAGAAAAATACTTCTTATTCGTTTCAGGCGGATGAACGGATGCCTGGTACATCGATCCTTCCATAGTTTTTATCCCTATTAAAAGAACGGCAGAAAAAGTTAACTTTAATTTTGCTTGAATTCTGAAATTTGGTAGTGTATAATCAAAGAAAAATACAAAATGATCTGCCCAAATTTGATTAAAACGAGGTTATTTTACACTTATGGATTTGAACCTGAGTCGAAGAAATATTTGAAAACTTAAATAGGACAAGGTTTCGGACAAATTATTATGAAAGCTGGAAAAAGAGAAGCGCCTTGCCTTGACGGCGGCAATTTACATTTTTAAGTATTTAATTGTTTCAAGCGGGAAAGGGTCAAGGATATCTTTGACCGCACGAAATGGACAGTGCGGGCGGGCCGCTAAAGATGATAAGAACGAAAATCCTTTGTTTGAAGAGTGCTTGGCTGCAGACATGATATGTTATAGCAATGCTGATGGCAAGATAATGGTGTTAAAACGCGAGTTGGATGCAATTTTGATGTCTTGTGAAATATAGTGTTTTTATAGTATTTTTGTGATATCTCAACAAATAGAAAGGATGAAAACGAATGCTTGATCAGGCAAAATGGATTTGTACACCTGCTGATTATGGGATGGTCTGTCCCGTATTTCGGCGAGACTTTCAAGTTAGCAGACCGCTGAAAGCTGCCAGCTTGAAAATTACTGCTTTGGGCAGTTATATTGCAAAAATTAACCAAAAACGAGTGGGAGACTTTGTGCTGGCTCCTGGCTGGACGTCATACGATAAACGTTTACAGGTTCAGGAATATGATGTGAAACAATTACTTGAAAAAGAGAATAAGCTGGAAATTTTGGCGGGCATGGGCTGGTACCACAGTGGCATGAGCTGGGCGTATAAGCGGCCTTACCGGAGTGATCGTATTGCTGTCATCTGCGAACTTACGCTGTGCTTTTCGGATGGCACGCAAGAGCGGATTGTATCTGACGACACATTTCAAAGTGCTAGGACACAGATTTTACAAAGTACAATCTATGGCGGAGAGATATATGACGCACGACCGGCAGAACGAAAATGGGAGCAGGCTTTGGTATTGGATTTCCCAAAGGATATGCTGATACCACAGGAAGGCGAAAAAATCGTTGAAACGCAGCGCCTTGCCCCGTCTGCGTAAACCGTCAGGATTCGGGAGATTATATTATAGATTTTGGACAAAATTTGACCGGCTATGTGGAATTTTATTCCCAGGCGCCGGAGGGCACGGTTATTGAGCTGCGTCACGGGGAAATTTTGGATCACAACGGAAACGTTTATTTAGAAAACTTACGTACTGCACAGCAGCGAATTTATCTTATTTCCAACAGCAGACGCGTTTATTACAAGCCGCATTTTAGCTTTCAAGGATTCCGGTACATACAGGTCATCGGTTGGCACGGAGAGCTGACACCGTCAGATTTTACGGCGATTGTAGTCCATTCGGACTTAAAACGAACCGGTCATTTTCGGTGCTCCAATTCAAAAATCAATCAGCTTTATCAAAACATTATCTGGGGACAAAGGGGTAATTTCTTGGATGTTCCTACAGACTGCCCGCAGCGGGATGAGCGCCTTGGCTGGACGGGTGACGCACAGATGTTTATTAAAACAGCAACCTATAATTTTCAGGTGGAACGTTTTTTCACAAAATGGCTTCATGATTTAAGGGTAGAACAGTATGAAAACGGCGGAGTGCCGGCGGTGATTCCGGATGTACTGGATGAATCGTCTTCCAGCTCGGCTGCTTGGGGTGACGCAGCGGTAATTTGTCCTTGGCAGATTTATTTAAGTTATGGCAATACCGAGATTTTAAGAGAACAGTATGAAAGCATGAAAAAGTGGGTTCTCTACATAAAGTCGCAGGGCCAAGACCCTTATTTAATGACTGCTGAACAATTCTGAAACGCAGCCGCCTAGCGGTGTGTACGCGTTTCAGAATTGTTTAGGTGCAAGGTTTTTGTGCTTTTTTTGCCAAAAACCTTGCACTTTG
>CASGBM010000147.1 GCA_949299615.1 uncultured Eubacteriales bacterium
CGCTTTGCGGAGACGGAACGGATATGTTCGGCGCAGGAACCGCTGATAAAAGCTTTGGCGGCAAAACGCCAATGGAAATTTCCCGCAATAAAGTGGACGCCGGCTTTGAGCTGATGGAAAAACTTGGATTGGAATATTTTTGTTTTCATGACAAAGACATTGCCCCTGAAGGAAATACCTTAGAAGAATTTTATCGCAATTTAGACGAAATTGTTCCTTTGATCAAAGAAAAGATGAAGCAATCGGGAATCAAGCTTTTGTGGGGCACGGCAAACCTGTTTAACCATCCGCGTTATGTCCACGGAGCAGGAACCGCCTGCAACGCAGATGTGTTTGCTTATGCGGCAGGGCAAGTAAAAAAAGCACTCGATATTACGATGGAGCTTGGTGGAACCGGCTATGTTTTCTGGGGCGGGCGCGAAGGTTATGAAACGCTTTTAAATACGAATATGGCGCTGGAACAGGATAATATGGCGCGTTTGATGCGTATGGCTGTGGACTATGCCCGCGCAAAAGGCTATCAGGGCGATTTTTATATTGAACCAAAGCCAAAAGAACCTACCAAACATCAATATGATTTTGATGCTTCTACCGTGCTCGCATTCTTGCGCAAGTACGGTCTTGAAAAAGATTTTAAACTAAACATTGAAGCGAACCACGCAACCCTTGCCGCACATACTTTCCAGCACGAACTTTGCGTTGCACGGATTAACGGTGCTTTTGGTTCTATTGATGCAAACCAGGGAGATTTGCTATTAGGGTGGGATACCGATCAATTTCCCACAAACATATATGATACAGCGCTTTGTATGCTTGAAGTGCTGCGGGCAGGCGGTTTTACAAACGGCGGGCTCAATTTTGACGCAAAGGCGCGCCGAGGCTCCATGACGCCGGAAGATTTATTCTTATCCTACATCGCCGGAATGGATGCCTACGCTTTGGGGCTTAAAATGGCGCAGCGGATATTAGATGACGGACGGATCGATGATTTTGTAAAAGAACGGTATGCTTCATTTGAATCCGGCATTGGAAAACAAATCGTCAGCGGCGAAACAAGTTTGGAACAGCTTGCGCAATATGCTCTTGCGTTAGGAGAACTCACAGAACAAAACAGCGGCAGGCAAGAATATTTGGAGACCATTTTAAATCAGATTATGTTTAACTAGTTGATCTGCAGTTTACAGGTGGAGGAGATGAACTATCATGAAATACCTCATCGGAATGGACATAGGAACATCGGGTACAAAAACTGTTTTATTTGATTTAGAAGGCAACACACTTTGTTCTAAAACCGTGGAATATCCGCTGTACCAACCGAAAAATGGCTGGGCGGAACAGGAACCGGAAGACTGGTGGAACGCGGCGGCTGAAACTCTCCGGGCAGTTACTGCCGGAATTGACAGCAGCGAGATCGCAGGTGTCGGGCTATCCGGTCAGATGCACGGTCTTGTCATGCTGGATTCGGATGGCAACGTCATACGGCCTTCCATTATCTGGTGTGACGGGCGCACTGCTGAAGAATGTGCGGAAATTACCCAGCTTGTCGGCGCCGGCCGTCTGCTTGCCATTACTGCTAATCCCGCTTTGGCAGGATTTACGGCATCAAAAATCATGTGGGTGAAAAAACATGAACCGGAAAATTATGACAAATGCTGTCACATTTTGCTCCCCAAAGATTATATTCGATATAAACTAACAGGCGAATTTGCTACGGAGGTTTCCGACGCCAGCGGTATGCAGCTTTTGGATATTAAAAATCGTTGCTGGAGCGGTGAAGTTTTAACCAAGCTGGAAATTGCTCCGGAACTGTTGGCTAAAGTATATGAAAGTCCAGAAGTGACGGGAAAAATTACTGCTCAAGCTGAGCAAATGACAGGGCTCAAAAAAGGCACGCCGGTATGCGGCGGCGCCGGAGACAATGCCGCAGCTGCCGTTGGCACAGGCGTTGTTGCCGATGGCAAAGCCTTTACAACCATAGGAACCAGTGGCGTTGTTTATGCGCACACCTCTCAAATGGCGATTGATCCCAAGGGACGGGTACATACATTTTGCTGCGCTGTTCCGGGCGAATGGCATGTTATGGGCGTAACCCAGGGAGCAGGATTGTCTCTTCGGTGGTTCCGCGATACGTTTTGTTCCGAAGAAAAAGAAACTGCAAAGCAAATGGGTGAAGACCCCTATTATTTGCTGGACCGCGAAGCAGAACAAGCACCCATTGGCTGTCACAAACTTCTATATCTGCCATATCTAATGGGCGAACGCACACCGCATTTAGATCCAAATGCCCGCGGCGTATTTTTCGGGTTGTCTGCCATGCATCAAAAACGGGATTTGCTTCGCGCAGTAATGGAAGGCGTAACCTACTCTCTGCGCGATTGTTTGGATATTCTAAAAGGGATGAATGCGTCAGTCTCTGATATGGCGGCATGTGGCGGCGGAGGTGCCAGCCCGTTTTGGCGGCAGATGTTAGCTGACGTTTACGGCTGTCCGGTCAGCACTGTTACATCCAAAGAAGGACCTGCGCTGGGAGCTGCCATCCTTGCAGGAGCGGGTGCCGGTATTTACTCATCCGTTCAGGAAGGTTGCTCCGCTTCCGTAAGAAGAAAAACTTTGTGTAATCCGCAGGAAGAAAATACCAAAGCTTATGAAAAAATTTATCAAATTTATCAAGGATTGTATCCGGCGTTAAAATCCAGTTACACCAAATTAGCGCAATTGGATCACGAATAGAAATACACCAATTAGGAAAGGAATGGCAAAAATGAAGTTATTTATTGACACAGCAAACGTAGAAGAAATTCGAAGTGCAAACGAACTGGGAATAATTTGCGGGGTTACCACAAATCCATCCCTGATAGCAAAAGAAGGCCGCGATTTTGTAGAAGTGGTAAAAGAAATTACCTCTATTGTAGACGGTCCCATCAGCGCAGAAGTCGTAAGCCTTGAGTCAGAGGAGATGGTGCGCGAAGCGGAAAAGCTGGCAAAGATTCACAAAAATATTGTCATCAAAATCCCGATGACGCTCGAAGGGCTAAAAGCTGTAAAAACCTTAAAAGAAAAGGGTATCCGCACCAATGTAACGTTAATTTTCAGCGCTGCACAGGCGCTTTTGGCAGCACGCGCCGGAGCAAGCTACGTCAGCCCGTTTTTAGGAAGGCTGGATGATATTGATACAGAAGGAATTAAATTAATCGAAGAGATTGCTTCCATTTTTAACATGCATGCCATCGATACGGAAATTATTGCCGCCAGTATTCGCGGACCATTGCATGTTACGCAAGCCGCGCTCGCCGGAGCAGATATTGCAACTGTCCCGTATAAAGTTCTGGTGCAAACAGCAAAGCACCCGCTCACCGATGCAGGAATCGAACGGTTTTTGAAAGATTGGGAAACTGTACCGAAAAAATAATTTTTATTGTATCTTCTTTTTGTATTAAAAGACAGCCGGCAACTCTTTTGAGTTATCCGGCTGTCTTTTTTCGTAATTTTAAAACGGCAGTCCTTTTTTAAAGTCAATTGAACTGAAGCGTTTTTTCAAATTCACTTATGGCATTCTTGGCATTTTCTCCGAAATAAATAGTATCTGCAAGAACAGCAAAGCAGTGGTAAACCTGATTTGATTCCGCATAATATTCACAGATATGCATCATAGAACCTTCTGTATCCTTGCTATCATATTCAATTATATATACGGTTTTCCCGCCTATGCTTTTTGTTTCTAGATCTGATAGATTTAATATATTTTTGTTTTCCTGCAAAGATTGGTGATTAACGGTAACCAATTCTTTGAGCGATACCGTGTTGCCCTGAGCGATTGAAGAACTGTTGATTGACTCTATCGAAAATAGCATGTTGCTTTTCATATCGTATCCGGAAGCAGAATTTACCTGCTGTTGGAACTCAAAAGTATCCGGAAGGTTAAACGTAATATCATACGCATCATACTGATATTCTTTGTAAGTTATATCGCTTGTGTCATCCGTGCGTATTAACGTTCCCATTTTTTCAGCATCGGCTCCACTCAGTTTAATTGAATCCTGGATCGTATTCATCAGCGCTATCCCTTTGTCATCATTGCTGACCTCAATGGAGATATTGTAGAAATAATCTCCGTCCTCGATAAATATGTCTTTTGAAGTATTTTTTACATTATTAATGTTAATATCAGAAGTGTAGTAATATGCCGTCCGGCCGTCTATTACCGTTTCTTTAAGCTCGCTGTAAGTAAAATAGTCCAGATTGACATACATTTTGTTACGCTTCAAATCCGACTCGGCCCAGGACAAAGCATTATGGTTGTCACTCGAAGAATACATGGATATGCTTATCATCCTGCTGTCGCCATATTCGGCTGTCGGAACAGCAAAGTAAAATATGTTTAAGCTTGATCCATACGTTATGTTTATATATTCGGCAGGAATACTAATCTCAAGTCCCAAATCTTCCGACTGAAAGGTATGCATACCTGTGCCGGTATCAACATCGGATAAGTCTTCTGCAATATTAGCATCAAATGTCATATCAAACGTATCCAACGTTATATTTATTTCTTCAAATTCTTTTTGGTCGGAGCTCATCAAAGTGGTTAAAAGTGAAAAAACCTTGCCATCTTTAATAAATTGGCGCATATCAAGAAAGCCATCCGAATCTTTAAACTGCATCTGAACAAATTCCAGCCCCGAAACAGAGGTGGATTTTTGCAGCTTAATTAATGTCTACTGAACAAATGGTTTTGCGAAACCATTTGTGTGAAATTTACAATTTCACACCTAAAAACAGCATTAAAATGCTATTTTTAGGTT
>CASGBM010000148.1 GCA_949299615.1 uncultured Eubacteriales bacterium
CATATCCCGCCTCCGGGACACTTTCGTGTAACATTTATCTGTTACTTACGGCAGCTTTCTGCCGACTTCACCGAGCTTATGACATTTGATGATTACACATCAAACGCCATTCGGAGTATTAAGGCGGCGTTTCAAGGCGTTACCCTATCATTCCACCTGTCGGATTATCAGTTCTCCTAAACTGAAACTGTTACGTTCTTTGTTTAGTGCATAAGCTTTTCACTTATGAACGTGTCGCACTCCACTGATAACCCGTATAATATGCATCAATCCCCGGAGTGCCGTCATCAAGATTACCTGTACCATTACCGCTGATCAAGGTGCCGTCGGAATATCTGATGCCACGGTTTGCTGCCGTTTCACCTGATTTGGTGTACTCCGGGACACGGTAGGTAATACCTAAAGTATCCCGCTGGCATACGGTACAGTAACTGGTCTCATAGGTTGTTGTTGCATTTAAGTCCAATTCGTTCGTCCTGCCGTTAGCCTTTAGCCATATATCAGCAGGATCAACATAATCGCTGGCTTGAGACGCGAATGTGACCGTCGGCATGAGTGTCATCAGCATGGACGCCGCAAGGGCAGCCGACAAAATGGACTTGATTTTACTTTTGATTTTCATCTCAAAAATCCTCCTTTAAATCTTTGTTTTTCTTTTCCATTGGTATATATTTGGCACAGCTTGTTCCGTTGTGGCAGGAGAGGTACGGGCAAAAGGGGTTCCTTTCGTCGAGAAGATACGTCTCCTGCCCAATTTTACAAGTTGGACAAATCTGAATAGCTGAAGCTTTGTATTCCACCTTCGTCATCCTTTCTGATATGCCGTCATACTCAGCCTGTCAGTCTGCGGTATCCTTTGTCCGCTTCATCGATGCAGCGGCTTAGCATCTCAAAAAAGCGGGTCGGATCCAGTTCCTTATCAAGCCAATGCGTTGCACGATAAGAATAACAGCCGACCTCGTCGTTTATAGCATGACTGCCGAGAATGCTTTTCAGGTTCAGTTCGTTTACCAGCTTCCGCTGTTTTGCGGTGCTGGGCGTATTCATTCCCCTGGCAACGCAAAAGACCATTAAAGGGTGCAGCTCCGAAAAGGATATCTGCAGGTAATAGCCGCGGTAATCCGTCATGAGCGACGTTTCATCCTGGTCGTCAATTTGGAGCTGGGACATCACCATCTTGCGGGTATGGGCTGAAATATTCCTGCGCCGGTTCTTTTCCTCGTTGGTTAGTTCATAGTTTGTCATAAAATACCTCCTTTCTCATCAGGATGACTATCTTGCTGTTGCTATATGAGTGATGGCTCCCCAGATTCGGTTGGAATCGTGATTGATACCAAGTATCCGGACAGTGACCCGGGCTCCGCGCGGCGGACGGCCGCGTTTGGGATAGCTGCATAAGCAGTCGATTCCGCCGTCAAGGGCTACGAATACCCCGTTGGTATCCACCATACTGACCGTACCGACATACCGGTTCCCGACGGAATATCTCCGCAGCGCTTTTTCATATGGGTTTTCACCTGCCTGCTTGACGGACGCCGTGACCCTGATATGGTCACGGTCGCTCCTGTCCACACTCAGAATCTTTACGAGGATGCGCTGACCGGGCTGGAAGTGCCCCGATGCATCAAGCCATCTCTGATAGCTCAGCTCCCGCAGCGGGATGTATACCTCCAGACCGAACAGCTCCACAAACACACCTGCACGTATGACAGAGACAACCCGTGCTTCAGCACAAATATCTGAATAAATGAGATTATTGCCGTCCCGGTCTGTGGCAAGGTAATACTGCCGCCGTTTTGCGCGCATTGCTTCGAGCCTGCTGGCTGCGGCTATGTTTTCAGCCGTGTCGATACCTTTTACGATATAGTCCACCTCAGCCCCAAGCCGTTTTGTGAGCATATAGTGAAGCACATCCTGCGGCGGCATACCCCTGTAGTCCTCCGGCGGTTCAACCGCTTCCTCGGCAGGGATAATGACCTTATACTCACCGTGATAAATGACTGCCATGGAATGTGCATTATGGTCATCGGCACGCTCCACGCCCTGTATCGTACCGGACAGGATTTTCCCGGATTTCTGGGACTCCAGCAAGTCCAATAAATCGTTTCTCGCCTTGTCCGCATCGGTTTCGACAGTCCGTTGGTCGTCGATCGATAAAACGGGGGACGCTCTGTCAGACCGGGTTCGGGTTCTGCGAGGTGCTGCCGGCTCAGGGCCCTCAGGGCTTATATTATTATTTTCGCTGACCGGATCGGCTGTTTTTCGGCGTCGTGTTCCTGGCTTTTTTTCGGTTTCGGTGTCAGTCTGGCCGGAAGCTTCGGATACGGCAGCCTCTTCGGTGTCTTCAGATGAATTCTCTTTATCAGACTCCGGTTCCAAATCAGTCTGAGCGTTTATCCCGCTGTTTCCGGATAATTCCGAATCGTTCCGATCTTCCGTTTCAAGATTTGTCTCAGTCCGGGAAACTTCACTTTCATCAGGCTGCACTGCTTCTTCAAGGGTTGTGTTCTTTTTTGTTGGCATATAGTCTCCTCCTTTGATTGGTTTTGCTAATAAAAAAGCCTGCCGAAAAATGATTTCTCAGCAGGTTAAAAAAATATATAAAAAGCACCTCATACAAGAGATGCTTGAATTGGATATTTAATTTTCTGTTTTGAATTTTTTAATGCGGCGCTCCGCTTCTTTGTATACGGCATCATCGTCCCGTATGGATATGACAATGACCTTCATTACATTGTTTGCTCTTACCAGGCTGTACACCACCCGGTATCCGATACTTTTGAGTTTGATTTTATAATAACCGGAAAGACGTGATGATGCATGATTGCCAAGTGGCTTCCCGATACCGTCAGGCGGGGGAAGCGGGCGCTCGGCCGTTTTATCGATCGCTTTTAAGATCAGTTTCCTGTCATACGCATCAAGCCGTTTTAAGTCGCGCAGCGCCTCATTGATGTATTCAACTGTCCATTTCATATGATTGGCTCCTTATTCGATTTCGACATCGACATCGTCGAGCTCCTCCTGTGTAATACCAAGCTCCTTCATGACAGACTCACGCGAAAGATTCTTACTGTCGTCGTTTGCTGCCATACGTTTTTCCGCCTCAGTATAGAGGATTGAGTCCGACAGCATCTCCATCAGAGATTCGTACTGCGCAGGTGAAATCAACACACATGCAGGCTGATTGTTCTTTACAACGATTTTTGCACCGGACGTTTCAACCTCGTCAAAAATCTTGCTCGCTTCGCCCTTGTTAAACCGGGAAATAGGAACCATGGAGTTCATGATATTCATAATAGGTACTTGTGCCATTTTCAAAGCCTCCTTTTAGAGTCTGTTTGCGTAAATGATATGCGTGGATTTTCGAGCATAATTTTGTTCTATGCAAGGCAAAATTTACAGACAATACTTACGTATGTCGAAAATTTTAACGCTGCAGAGGGCAAAATTTGCCGGAAAGACACGTTTTATGCTTTACGTGAACAGGCTCTGTGTTATCATATCCGCTTACACTAATATTATACTGCCGCCTTATAAAAATGTCAATATATTATTGATAAATTTATCTATAAATTTATCGTTAAAAATCATCTGGCGGCTGTGCTGAGCTGTAGAGCGGTTTTCTTTTGGGAGGTCTTTCAAGCTCTTCATGATGCATATAAATGTCCGGCAACGTATCTGCTGCGGTTACTGCCTCAGTCTGGTACACGTTTGTTTTATCGGGCGTATAGTCCATGATCGAAACGCGTTTTATTTGTTTTGCTGCCGGATGCTTTGTATAATCCAGCTTTTTTAATTTGAGTATGTTGCAGCCGCGGATAATACACAGCATCTCCTCGTTTGGAAGGCGAAGCACTTCGTCCGGGGTCAATAGTTTCCTTCGTCCCTGTCCCTCAGTCTGACGGTATTGCGGTATCACCTGCGCCACCGCCATGGTCTGCCGCACTGTCATGGTCGAGTTTATCTGGATACTCATATCACCGCTGCGTTCCGAAAAATATTTTGCGGTAACATCGTCGGTACAGCCCAGCATAAGCTGGATATCTGCGTTGCCGATGATCTCCGCCCAGAGGTTGTTTGGATACCGGTTCTGAAGCTGGCCCAGGCTCTGGACTGCTATCATGACCCTGATGTCCCTTGAGCGGATGACGCTTAGCGACCGTGCAAAATCGGATCCGTCCGCAGCGCCGCCGATACGGCCTACGTTGTTGAACTCGTCGAGTATGAGGTTGACGGACACGTCGCAGCGGCCGTTCGGCCTTGAGTCGGCATACCGGGTCAGTTTGATGAACAGGAACGAGAAGAAGAGCGACGATAAGAATGCCATTGTCGCGTCCTGATCGCTCAGTATAATATAATACGCGCATTTGTGTCTGCCCGGCGCCGTCAGGTCTATGTCAGACCGGCTTGTAATCTCTTTGACCGCACGGTTCTGCAGCACCTGCAGCCTGGTGCCGAGACCGAGTATGATACCGGAGCGCACGGTGTCGCTTGACTGGGCAAATAAATTATAGGGGGCTCTTGCCGGATGGTCAAGCGGAAGCTTTTCAAACAACGCCGTCAGCTGCCGTTCGGTATGCTGCGTAAGAAGCTGATAGACTGCCGGCAGATGCTTTTCACCGGGGCTGCGCGTTCTGTCGCTGTCTATGTATAAGACAAGGGCTTTTAATAAATTGCCCTCGCCGTATAGTGATAGGTAATCCTTTGAAGTTATCGCCAGATTTTCCCCCACTCCACACCGGACATGCGGCTTTCACCGCATCCGGCGTTCCATCGATTGTGTT
>CASGBM010000149.1 GCA_949299615.1 uncultured Eubacteriales bacterium
CAAAAAAAGCACAAAAACCTTGCACCTAAACAATTCTGAAACGCTTACAAACCGCTATGCGGCTGCGTTTCAGAATTGTTCAGCAGTCATTAAATAGAAGAAACAGACGATGATAAAAGATAAAAGAAAGGCTGCGGCAATATGGGAAAAATTATTGCAATTGCAAACCAAAAAGGCGGAGTGGGAAAAACGACAACTTCTGTAAATCTAAGCGCGTGCCTGGCTGCAGAAGGAAAAAAAATACTCGTGATAGATATGGACCCTCAAGGCAACACAACGAGCGGTTTGGGGCTGGAAAAAGAAAATATGGATTGCTCCGTTTATGAAATTTTAATTGAAAAAGAAGATTTTGAAGACGGCATTTGTAAAACAAATTATAAAAATCTCTTTCTCTGCCCTTCTAATGTTAATCTTGCAGGGGCAGACGTTGAAATGGTAGAGATGAAAGAAAGAGAATATTTGCTGACTCAGGCAATGCAGCCAGTGGTAAATCAGTTTGATTTTATTATTATTGACTGCCCTCCTTCCCTGAGTTTATTGACGTTAAATGCTTTGACTGCCGCAGACAGCGTGTTAGTGCCGATTCAATGTGAATATTATGCTTTAGAAGGTTTGAGTCAATTAACAAAAACAATCAAAAATGTCAAACATACATTGAATGAAAAAATACAATTGGAAGGTATTTTGCTCACTATGTTTGATGCACGGACAAATTTATCTATTCAGGTGGCGGATGAGGTGAAAAAATTTTTTCCGGACAAGGTGTTTCAAAGTGTGATTCCGCGTAACGTGCGGTTGAGTGAAGCTCCAAGCTTCGGGGAGCCGATTATTGTGTATGATAAATATTCAAAAGGGGCAGAGGCTTATACAGATTTGGCAAAAGAAGTTATCAGAAATAACAGGAGGAAAAAATAATGGCAAAAAAAAGCCTGGGAAAAGGGTTGGGAGCGCTTTTTAATACGGATGAAGTCATAGACAGTGTGCTGGAAGGGCAGCCGATTATCGAATTGAAATTAACAGAAGTGGAACCAAACAAAAAACAGCCTCGCCGGATGTTTGATGAAGAAAAATTGGAAACGCTGGCAGAGTCTATTAAAGAATATGGAGTCTTGCAGCCAATTGTTGTGAAAAAATTGGATACCGGATTTTATCAAATCATTGCCGGAGAGCGCCGCTGGAGAGCATCGAGACTGGCTGGAATGAAAAAAATACCGGCAATTGTTAAAGAATTTGACAACCGCGCAACAATGGAAATTGCTTTAATTGAAAATTTGCAGCGGGAAGACTTAAATCCTTTAGAAGAAGCGGAAGGATTTCGTACTTTAATGGATGAATTTGGCTTGACACAGGAGCAATTGTCTGTAAAACTGGGAAAAAGCCGCCCTGCCATTGCCAATAGTTTGCGGTTATTGCAGCTGCCGGAAACGATAAAGCAATATTTAGTCGATGGAAAATTATCTTCAGGCCATGCTCGGGCGCTGCTTGGGGCATCGGATGAAAAAATAATGCTGGCGGCAGCGCAAAAAATTATAGAAGAAGATATGTCTGTACGCCAAACAGAAAATTATATTCATCAATTGCAAAAAGTGAAAACAGAAAAGAAAAAAAGCGCAAAAGAAGAAGAAACTGCGCGATATTTGTTATCGTTAGAAAAAAAATTATCTTCCGTGTTTGGTACAAAAGTGAAAATTCATCATCAAAAGAATAAAGGCAGGATTGAAATTCAATACTATTCAAATGATGATTTTGATAGAATTATGAATTTAATGAAACAATAATTTCCAAATATTAGGATGATAAAAAGGGGTATAGATTAAAAAAATAATACGTAGTTAATATACTTAGATGGTAAAAAAGAAAAATCTGTTATAAAAAACAAATAGGCATAATTTGACGAAACAACAAATGTTTCACGTGAAACAAAATAAAAAAAATGGATCAAATAAAAAAGAAAAAGGTGAGAGAAATGAATTTATTTGGAATGGAAATTCCGACAGAGTTAATTCTTTTTTATGGAGGAATTCTTTTTATTATAACATTTATTTTAGCTGTCAGCGGGTTTTTGATTGCAGTAAAAACAAACCGCAGAATGAAAAAAGTACTGCATGATGCGGCGGGCAATGATATTACAGATGCTATTATTAATTATTATCAAAAATGCACCGATATTATGAATCATTATAACGAAGCAGAGACAAGATTGCAGGAAATTGAGAGAAATATGGGAACTTGTGTTAAAAAAATCGGTGCGATTCGGTATAACGCTTTTGAGGGGAATAATTCAAACTTATCGTTTGCGGCCGCCGTATTAGATGATACGGATTCCGGTTTTGTTTTAAATGGGGTATATTCCCGTGGTCAGACAGCAACTTATTTAAAACCGCTTACAAACGGAAAATCGTTATTTGAATTATCCGAAGAGGAAAAAGAGGCAATCCACACAGCACAATTTAATTATGAAAAGAAAATGCAGATGAATTTAAGAGCAAAGACAAAAGAAAAAGAATAGAATATGGATAAAGGAGCTAAATTTTATGTTAGACATTAAATTATTTCGGGAAAATCCACAGAAAATAAAAGACGCTTTAAAAAGAAGAAAAGCTGAAGATAGAGTGGATGAAGTGATTGCGCTGGACCAGGAAAGAAGAGATTTTCTCTATCGGACAGAGCAGCTAAAAAGCCAGCAGAACGCCGTTTCTAAAGAAATCCCAAAAATGAAAAAAGAAGGGAAAGACGTTGCGCCAATTTTTGCAGAAATGAAAAAGCTGTCGGAAGAAATTAAAGAACTGGATGCTAAAGTGCGCGAATGTGAACAAAAAATAGAAACCATTATGCTCACCATACCCAATATCCCGAACGAGACCGTACCGGACGGAGATACGGATGAAGATAACATGGAAATCCGCCGCTTTATGGAGCCGACAGTCTTTGATTTCGAGCCGCAGGCACACTGGGACATTGGCGAAAGATTGGATATTTTAGATTTTAGCAGAGCAGCCAAAATAACGGGCGCCCGGTTTACGGTATATAAGGACGCTGGGGCGCGGCTTGAGCGTGCGATAATTAATTTCTTTTTAAATACACACACAGAGGAACATGGCTATACGGAAATTTTTCCGCCGTATATGGTCCACCGCAATTCAATGATAGGAACGGGGCAGCTTCCGAAATTTGAAGAAGACGCATTTAAAGTGGTGGGTACGGATTATTTCCTCATTCCTACAGCAGAAGTTCCGGTTACCAATTTGTACCGTGATCAAATATTGCAGGCGGAGGATCTGCCAATCAAGCATGTGGCATATTCCGCATGTTTCCGTGCGGAAGCGGGATCTGCCGGAAGAGATACCCGCGGATTGATCCGTCAGCACCAGTTTAATAAGGTGGAATTGGTGAAATTTGCAGAGCCGGAACATTCCTATGAAGAGCTTGAAAAATTAACCAATGATGCAGAACATGTATTACAGCTTTTAAAACTTCCATACCGGGTTGTGAAAATTTGCATTGGTGACCTTGGTTTTACAGCGGCAATGAAATATGATATTGAGGTTTGGATGCCGAGCTACGGCAGGTATGTTGAAATTTCTTCCTGCAGTAATTTTGAAGATTTTCAGGCGCGCCGCGCAGGAATTAAATATCGCAAAGACGCAAAAGATAAACCCAAATTTGTGCATACGCTCAATGGTTCCGGTGTTGCCGTGGGCAGAACAGTTGCTGCTATTTTGGAAAATTATCAAAATGCAGACGGTTCTGTTACCATTCCGGATGTATTGGTTCCGTATATGGGAGGAAAAACGGCAATAAAATAAACTTGCGCAAGATGTGTAATTTGCAAAGGGGGTATCCGTATGAACGAGGTAAAAATTGTGCCGGTAAATCAAGACCATTTAGTTATAGAGGTTGCCGCGCTTGCGAAAAAAATATGGTTTGACCATTACAGCTCTATCATTGATGAAGGGCAGATCGAATATATGGTAAATCAGTACCAGTCGAAAAAAGCAATAAAAAAGCAAATGGAAACAGAAGATTATCAATATTTTTTAACGGAAAAAGAAGGTAAAAATGTTGGTTATTTTGGAATACAGGTAAAAGACGGAAGTATTTTCTTAAGTAAATTATACGTGGATAAGGATTACAGACGCATGGGGATTGGAACCCAGGTTATTTCCTTTTTGTGCCGAATTGCAAAAAGAGACGGACTGGATAAAATATGGCTGACGGTCAATAAAAATAACAGTGGATCGATAAAGGCATATGAACATCTCGGTTTTACAACAGAACGTACACAGGTTGCCGATATTGGCGAGGGGTATGTAATGGATGATTATATTATGGAAAAGAAAGTAAAATAAAAAAACAAATGGATCAACCATCTTACACAAGATATGTGTGACAATGAATGCCTTAAAAAAAGAAGATGAAGAAGATAGAGATAATGGGGTATTGTAAATCAGCCGCTTCAATGCGGCTGATTTATTATTGTATCATGAAGCTGTATTTAATGTCTACTGAACAAATGGTTTTGCGAAACCATTTGTGTGAAATTTACAATTTCACACCTAAAAACAGCATTAAAATGCTATTTTTAGGT
>CASGBM010000150.1 GCA_949299615.1 uncultured Eubacteriales bacterium
GTGAACCTAAAAATAGCATTTTAATGCTGTTTTTAGGTGTGAAATTGTAAATTTCACACAAATGGTTTCGCAAAACCATTTGTTCAGTAGACATTAATTCAAGAAATAATTCAAAAAAGCAATATCCCCTGTTTTGCGTTTTTTACAGGGGATATTTTTTTAAATCAAACAAAAAGAGCGTCCGTTATACGGACGCTCAAAATGTCTAGACCGATCTTATTTGCCAGATACGATGTCTTTTAATGCTTTACCAGCTTTAAAAGCAGGAACTGTGGTAGCCGGAATTTTAATCTCAGCTTTCGTCTGCGGGTTTTTACCGGTTCTTGCAGCACGTTTTCTTGCTTCAAAAGTACCAAATCCAACTAACTGAATTTTGTCGCCTTTTTTCAAAGCATCTCCCACAACATCCACAAAAGAGTTCAAAACCTTTTCCGCATCTTTTTTGGTTACATCAGCTTTTTCAGCTAATACCGCAACTAATTCTGACTTATTCATTCCTATTCCTCCTATGTAATAATTAATAATATTCATATAGCATATTCGCTATATCTAGACAAAATCCTTTTATTTTGATACAGAATTTTAATGAAATTGTAATCTTTATGTAATAGTAACAAAATCTTGTTTTATCCTTCGTTAAAATTAACGGATTTTAGCTCTTTTGCTTGTTTCCATATAGCTTCTAATTCGTCCGCAGCCATGTCAGAAAATGCCTTGTTTTTCTTGTGTGCCAATTCTTCTGTTTTCTCAAAACGGTCAATATATTTTTCTGTCGCACGGCTCAAGGCGGTTTCGGCTTTTAAATCTGCAAAGCGAGCGACACTAACTGCCGCAAATAACAAATCGCCCAATTCTTCTTCTATTGCGTTAAGATCTCCCGATTGCACCGCTTTGCTAAGCTCGGCGGTTTCTTCCTGCACTTTAGCCACAGCGCCGTGAATATCAGACCAGTCAAAACCGGCCTTTGCCGCTTTTGACGTAATTTTCTGTGCGCGCATCAGAGCCGGAAGGTACCGGCATACATCTTTCATGCTTTGTGTGGTGCTGGAAAGTCCCTTTTCCCTGCGTTTGTTTTTTTCCCACGTATCTAAGACCTCTTCCGGCGTATCCGCCCGGTCCGAACCGAAAATATGCGAATGACGGGAAATCATTTTATTACAGATATGGTTTAAAACGTCATTGATAGTGAACGTGTGCTCAGATTTTCCGATTTCTGCATGAAACACCACCTGAAGCAAAAGATCGCCCAGTTCGTCCGCAAAGGCGTCTTTATCTCCGGAGTCTAAAGCTTCGATGGCCTCATAGGATTCTTCCACTAAATTCATTTTAATGGAGTCGTGCGTCTGCACGCGGTCCCACGGGCATCCGTTGTCCCCACGCAACACCTCTATTATACCAATTAAATCAGCAAATGTATAGTCTTTTTTTCCTTTGTTCATAATTTTTTCACCTATTTCCAAAAATGATATTATTTTTTTAGTTATTTTGACGAATTTTTGCAGGTTATTTCATAAAAACATGCGGCCACAGCGCTTATCCGCGTTTGGTAATCATTTGAATGTCTTCTTTACGCAAGGCTTTCACAGCGAATAAGGCGGCAAAATAAATTGCTGCGCCGACGATGATTGCAAGAAACAGAGCGGCCCCGGTTTTCAATAACATGTCTGATTCAAGCGGGGTGATGGGCGCATCCTGCGGCAAAAAGGTGATACTTGTTTTTAGCAGGGGAGCACCGAGCCACCTGCTTGCCGTTTGATAGGTCCCATAAGCCCCAAAACCCATGAGAATTACGGAGAATATGGGTTTGAGCAAGTTGTCGCTCAGCCGGAATTGCGGTTTAATGATCCTGTGGATGGAAAACAGATTGAAACCGGCAATGGTCAAGTAGCACAAAATGGTGGAAAACGGCGCGCCGCCGATGTTAAGGCTTTCTGCTGAAAGCAAGACAAAATTAACTGCAATCTTTACCACGGCACCTGCCGCCATGTGTGCAACCGGAAGCATAACGTGGCCTGATGCCTGTAAAATCGCCGTGGTGACGGAGACAAGACAGACAAAAATGACCGCCCACCCCAGCACGGACAGCATGCTGGCTGCGCGCGCATTGTTACAAACCACGGCTAAAATGGGCACAGACAACAGAGAGAGGCCGGCAGCGCATGGAAGGGCAAACAGAGTTGTAATGCGAATAGAAACTTCGGTCAGCCGACGCACCTGGTGAATATTTTTAAGCGCAAAAGCACCCGAAATAGCAGGAACCAGACACATGGAAAGGGCGGTAATAATAGTGAGCGGCAGGTTAAACATGGGAATGGCATATCCGGAATAGGAACCGTAGAGAATTTCGGCTGCTTTGCCGCTTAGAGGGGCTCCAATCGAAATTTCTGAGCCGGAAAGGCCAAAGTATCCCAGCATCGTTGCATAGAGCTCCGGCGATACCAGAATCGTTCCCAGGCGTTGGCGGATCGTAAAAAGATCAATCAGGTTCGTCAGAGAAGAAACTGCCGCGCCAAGCGTGATTGGCACAGCAATCCCGGCTAACTGCAAAAGAATTCTGCGCATGGAGCGCACCGGCTGAGTAACCGGAAGACGTGCGGCTTGTATTCTTCTTTTATCCACGAAATATATGAGTACGATGGTAAAGCAGCCTAAAAATGAACCGGTGGTCACGCCGAGAACTGCGCCGGCAGAGGCATTGATTAAACCGGTTGGAAGAAGAACAGATGCAAGGGCGAGACCAATTACAAGTTTGCCCAAAGCTTCGGCCACCTCGGACAGTGCCGTAGGGGTCATGTTGGAGCGTCCCTGGAAATATCCGCGAAATGCTGACAAGACTGCCACAAAAAAAATGGCAGGCGCGATGGACATGATTCCGAGAGCGGAATTTTCAGAGCCTATGCTTTCTGCCAAAATGTTTGCGCAGAAAAACAAAACACATGCGCCCAACAAACCAATGATGGTTAAAAGGGAGAGTGCGGCGTGGAATATTTTGCGCGCCTCTGCATCATTGTTTTTTGCCGTGCTCTCCGAAACCATCTTCGACACAGCAACCGGAAGACCGGCGGTGGCAATGACGAATAAAATAGCATACAAATTATACGCGCTGGAAAAAAGCGCCATTCCTTCTTCATTTAAAATATGCGCAAGCGGGATTTTAAACACTGCGCCGATAATTTTCACCATGAAATTTGCCGCAACTAATATAGCCGTTCCTTTTAAAAAGGATTGTCTTTTCATGCTGCTCAATCAATCTCACCCTTTCCGAAAGATACATCAGATCGGCATTTGCCGCCTGTTATAATGTATTGTCCGGGAAAGGACAATATACTCATATCTTTAAAAATATTATATAATGCACACAAAATATTTTTATTTTCCCAGACAAAAGCGGGAAAAAATCCGGTCCACAATTTCTTCCGATACGGTTTGCCCGGTGATTTCCCCTAAGGCACCAATTGTGTTGGTAATATCAATGGAAATGAGATCGGCAGGCATGCTCCCAATGGCGGAAAGGGCGCGTTCCAAATGCTTTTGTGCGGAGGAAAGGGCTTGCTTGTGCCGAAGATTTGTAACGGCGGCCGCACCGTCAGCGGCGATTTCTCCCAGCTGAAACATGGACTCAATCATTTCAGAGAGCGTACCCAGTCCTTCGCCGCTCTTGGCAGAAAGCAGAATAGTTGGATATTGACCGCCGAGTTCTGATAGTTCGGGCGATGCGTTCAGATCGGTTTTATTGACGACTAAAATCACTTTCCTGCCCGCCAGTTTTTTTGCAATTTTTTGATCCTCCGCCGTAACGCCGGCTTTGGCGTCAATTAAAAATAAAACCAGGTCTGCTTTTTGTAAATATTCTTCGGCTTTGCTGATGCCAAGGGACTCCACAGGATTATCCGTTTCATGGATTCCGGCTGTGTCAAAAATATTCAAGCACACGCCCGACAGCACAACGCGTTCTTCTATCACGTCGCGCGTGGTTCCTGCGAGATCGGTCACGATGGCCCGGTCTGTGTCGGCAAGGGCGTTGAGAAGCGAGGATTTTCCAACGTTGGGGCGTCCGACAATTACGGTATTGATCCCGTCGCGCAAAAGACAGCCGCGGTCGGCAGTTGCTAAAAGTGTTTTCATATCGTGCAAAACGCCGGACAAAATATGTTTCAGCTCCTGTTCCCGTACCTCGTCAATCTCCTCTTCCGGATAATCAATGGAGGCGTCAATCTGCGCCGTCACTTCAAGCAACCGGTCGCGCAGATTGTTAATTTTATGCGACAGACTGCCTTCCAGCTGGTGCGTTGCCGTTTCTAGAGCTAAAGACGATGGGGAGTTAATTACGTCAATGACTGCCTCGGCCTGAGAAAGGTCCATACGGCCGTTTAAAAAAGCACGCTTAGAAAATTCGCCACCTTCT
>CASGBM010000151.1 GCA_949299615.1 uncultured Eubacteriales bacterium
AATTATGTTCGGTCATATCCGTATAATCGCCGATATAGCTATCGCCGCATACCGTACAAGTATAGGTGGTAAAGCCCATGGCCGTACAGGTCGGCGGTGTGATAACCGCGTCATAATCGTGCGGTAATTTTTCGGTATAATCGCTGATATAGCTTTCCCCGCAAACGGAACAAGTGTAAGTGGTAAACCCGTGTTCGGTGCAGGTCGGCGCGGTTACATTTGCCGTGTAGCTGTGTTCTGCCTTATCCGTATAATCCGCCGTATAGCTGTCGCCGCAGTCGGCACAGGTATATATAGTGTAACCCATGGCCGCACAGGTTGGGGCAATCACTTCCGTTTCGTAATGGTGTCCTGTTGGAAGCGCAAGCACTGTTTCACATACAGTACAAATTTGTGGCTGGGTACAGGTTGCCGCCGCACCCGGTGTGTGGCCGGTTGCGGATTCCGCTTTTATCATTTTTTCGTTGCAATTTAAGCAGTGAAATTCAATCACACCCTCGCCGGTACAGGTAGGGCTTGTTACTTCGGTTCCCTCGTCCCAGCTATGGCCTGTCGGCTCGGTGTAATCGGACACATAGCTTGCGCCGCACATGGTACAGGTTGAAGTGGTATAGCCCTGATCCGTACACGTCGGCGCTTTGGTGATCCGCTCATAGGAGTGGGAAATTAAAGCGGTCATATCCGTAATGTAGGTATCACCGCAAACCTCGCAAGTGTGCTCGGTGTAGCCGACTTCCCGGCAAGTGGGATTGTGTACTTTCGTGTTGTATTTGTGTTCGCCGGTCGGGGTAGTCGTTTCGTGGAAATCGCCGCAGTTTTTACACATGGTTAAAACCAGCCCGCCTTGTTTACAAGTCGCCTCGCGGATCGTTACGTCCTCGTAGTCATGCCCGCCGGCCGGGGTGTAGTTCCGTTTTTCCAACCTGCCGCAGCCGTCGCACTGCCAGCGTTCAAACCCTAAGTCGGTGCAGGAGGGAGGGACGGTTTCGACGTAACGGTAATCGTGGACGTGGGGCGTATTAACACTGCTGCCGCTTTCGCTGTCATTGTCGGCGCTGCTCTCTAACAGCCAAACATAGCTAACACCGTTTTCCACCATGTTTTCGCCGTCATACTCGTAATCTATCTCGTAATACACGGGATAGTACCCCGCTTCGGTGTAGTTGGGCGCGGAAGTCTGGTTACAGTTTCCGGCTGACTTCCCATAACGGATTGATGTATGTACGCCGTTATCCGACAAATCCGATACGGTAACGGTATGCGCCCTGCCGTCCGCCTCGCCGTAATAGCTTGCCACCACGCTTTTGGCAGCCACATATTCGCTGGTTTCATACCCGCACTCGTCGCAGGTTTCCGCGACGTAAAAGTGGTTATTTCCAATTTGCGCGTCCACCGTTTCGGTGAAATCGTGGCGTTCCTGACTTTCGCTTGCCCTTGCCTGCGTCCCTTTGCAGAACTGGCAATACTTGCCCTTTTTCAAAATGGTGGTGTGATAGTCGTCGTTATATGGGATATATTCGGTATTGTCGAAATCCACAAAGAAATTGTTGTCGCAGGAATAGAGGGAATAGACGTTTTTATTAAAACTGTAAATGTCCGGCCCCTCAATGCTGTTGAGCGTCCCGCAGGTCTGGCATACGGATTTTGTGAAGTGGTATCCCGTAAAAAATGCGTCTACGCCGGGCGTCCCATCGTCCAGATTACCCGTACCGTCCCCGTCAATCAAAGTGCCGTCTGAATATTTGACGCCGCGGTTTAATGCCGTCTCGCCGGATTTGGTATATTCCGGCACACGGTAAGTAAGCCCCAGTGTGTCGCGTTCGCATACGGTACAATACCCGGTTTCATAGGTTGTCGTAGCGTTCGCGTCAAGCTCGTTGGTGCGTCCGTTGGCCTTAAGCCAATTATCCGCAGGATCGGTGTATTCGCTCGACTGCGCGGCAAATGTCACCTGCGGCACGCTGCCAAGCAGGAATACCGCTGCAAGCAGCGCAGACAAAACGGATTTTGTCTTGTTTCTGGTTTTCATTTTTTCTTGTCCTCCTTGTTAAAAATTCATTTTTTCAAAAATCGCTTTTCAAACAAGATGCCGCCCGTCAAGGCGGCCTGTACTGCCTGTATATGGATTTATTCATGGCCGTATAAATCATGGTTCACCCGTGCGGTATAGTAGCTGTCCATGGTGGATGGCGCGTTGAACAGCGCCGCAAGCAGATACTTTTTGATATTGCGTACCTCCGTGGTGTTGGACTTCATGCAGTCTATCACATACTCGATATGCTCCGCGTTCAGCTTTAACAGCTTTGATTTTACAACTGCCGCCGGGTAAACGTCCCCGGCAATGATTACGCTTTCCTTTTTCGTGCATACCGTTTCGGTCAAGAGGTCAACAATTTCATCAAGCATTGCAATATCCGGTTTCAGCTTGACGGTTAAAATATCGTACTCGATATTTTCCTTGATGATTTCTCTGTATGCGTCCATCTCATCATATCCCATCTTATCCCTGCCGTATTGTACGGCACGGCCCTCTTTTTGATAAGATTTGATAGGATAAGTAGTTGATGTATTCGTATTTGATAAATCTTTATTTGATATATTAGTATTTAATTGCGCTGGGTTTTCCGTACCCGGCGTTTCCGTATGCGGTTTATCCATATACGGGTTTTCCGTATATGGCTGTTCCGTATCCGGTTTTACTTGTGTTTTTTCAAAAATGACATATTCGGTATCTACGATTTTCCCTTTGTCATTCCGAATACGGTTACGCTGGATATATCCGGCGCGCTCCAATTCTTTCAGCGCCGTCCCGATACAGTCAACGCCCTCTTTGCAGATCGCCGCAAGCCCCCTTGTGGTATAGTTCCATTCCTCCGGTAATGACAACATCATGGAAAGCAGCCCTTTGGATTTTAAGGTCAGTCCTGTATCTTTCAAGTGGTAGTTACTCATTACGGTATAGTCGCGGGTTTTGTTGATTCTGAAAACTGCCATATCAAAATCCTCCTTTCTCTGAAATGAAGAAAGCGCCAAGATTTTTTATCAATCCTGACGCTTTTTGTTCTTCTTATTCGGTTGTTTGATTGGCCTATACATCGTGCAGCTTTTCCCGTTATGGCAATGCAGGTACGGGCAGAACGGGTTCCTGTTATCCAGCAAATATGTGTCCTGCCCGGTCTTGCAGATCGGGCATAGCTGCTTGTTGTTTTTTGGTTTCATTTATGAAAATCCTTTCTCATAAAATTTAATTTTCCGGTCTGTTGACCGTCTAAGGATTTTATGTTATAATATATATCAATAGGGGGCAATGAAGCCGGTGTGGTAAAACAAAAAATGCCTTGATTTTTTATAATCAAAGCATTTTGAGAGAAGAAAAATATTTAATTTTAGAGTTAATACTGTGTATTGACTATCGGAAACCCTTGATTTTACTGCATTTGCGAGCAAGTCCTGTAAGAACACTCGCA
Organism: uncultured Eubacteriales bacterium; assembly: GCA_949299615.1. GTDB lineage: Bacteria > Bacillota > Clostridia > UBA1381 > UBA9506 > RGIG1666. The sequence goes on from CASGBM010000151.1 coordinate 3,468, forward strand.
CCAAGAAACGAGTTATCATTTCGATAACTCGTTTTTGCATTTCAGATTGCTTATCCCGCTTGCAGAAATTTTTTCAGCAATTCGTCCGTCATTTCCCAACCGGGATATTTTTTAAGCAGATCTTCCTCATTCCCATTTTCATCATACTCTGAGTATTCGCCCAGAAATGTGCCGTTTAAGTTGATATCTATACTCATCTTGCCATCGGTTTCATCAATGATGATCTCTTTAACAAGAAGCCTTAAATTGGCATTGCTGATTGTCTGCTCGGCGATGATGCTATCTAAAATATCAATTTCTTCTTTAATATTTGCCTTTCGCCTTTTTATCGTTTCTTCTATGTTTTCCAGGTCATCGATTTTGCGGCTTAGCGCTGTAATTTCAACACGCCTTTTTTCAATCATTTTATTGTAAATCTCACGGTTTTCTTTATCGCGTATTCGCTCCATAAGGATTTCTTCTATATCGTTTTCAAGCTTTGCGATTTGCAGTTTGGCGTTTTCGATTTTATTAGAAATATTCACCTTATTTTGAGTAAATTTTTTGACGTCTTTTTCTATTGGACCATAGTCAAAAAAGTAGACAGAGGAATGAAGAAAATAGGATAGCGTCAGTTTAGTCTTGCTTCCAGTATAACAGTTCAGCCTGATTGGGAATAAGCATGCCAAGAGAGCCATGAGGACGTCTGGAATTGTAGAAACCATCAATATATTCAAAAACAGAAAGCTGGAGCTCCTGTAGGGAATGGTAGGTTTTGCGGTCTGTTTCTGATCCTGTATAATAAAAGTTGGCATTCCAGCCTCAAGGATTTTGTGATATAATAAAGAGGAAAGGGAGATGCAGAAAATGACACAAAATAAACAATACGATCATGAATATAAAGTTCAGGCAATTAAGC
>CASGBM010000152.1 GCA_949299615.1 uncultured Eubacteriales bacterium
CAAAAAAAGCACAAAAACCTTGCACCTAAACAATTCTGAAACGCTTACAAACCGCTATGCGGCTGCGTTTCAGAATTGTTCAGCAGTCATTAAGTAAAGAACAAAAGGAATTAGAAAAAACAGAAGCATATCCCGGCGGCTTGGCAATATGCTTGGCCGCCGGGAATTTTGTATATGAAAATCACGCGATAAAAAGGGACTGTAGTTTTGCTACAGTCCCTTTTTCAAATTAAGGAGAAAAATGCGGGCGAATCATTGCAATGCTTCCCACAAGCATGGATTCATCAAAGGGGTTGATTTCACCCTTGCTCGCCTTCATGCATGAATTGTATTCTCCATCTTCTGCAACTCCTCCAGTATTCTTTCTCTCAATACGAACAAATACGCTTCGTCTGAAGGAATGGACGCAAATCGCACATCTTGCACGGCAATTTCGTCAATGAGACGTACCACAAAATCACGGCTTGTTCGGTTTTCTAAAAGCTTGCAAAGTGCAATATCCTGCAAGGCCTCATAGAATGCAAATGCACGGATAGACGGCAAAGCCCCGTCGGCAGACGGATATACGGAAAATGCGTCCCCGGACGGAAAGGCATGATCCCCCGATGTTGTAATATATGGGTTGATTTCATACTCCGACAATTGTGCATAATAATAATTGTATCCCCACTGAAGAAAGCCCGTGACACCGAATTTATACATTTGGATTCCTATGATACGATTGCGAAAGGAACTCATTGCCAAAAAACGATTGGATACACCGTTTCCCTGACAGCAGCAATAATACACCCATCTCTCCTTGATATCTTCGCTCAAAAACGGTTCTATATGGTCATTTGCCGGCACAGGGATATCAACAAGCCCCTTTTTGTAAAAATCAATATTCGAAAGAGCGTCAATCACCTTTGCCCCATCCAAAATACTGTGAACCAGCTTTGCATTTCGTTCATATATCTCAATATGCTCAATGCTTGGCTCATCCGAAATATGAAAATAGGTTCTGTCAAGCCATCCCAGCCCGCGAAGCTTCTCGGTCAGTGCGGGCAAATATTCTTTCAAAAAATCCACATATTCCTTTGAATCTGATTCCGTATGCCAGCCAAACATATGCCTGCGCACACCGTCCTCGCACACGTAAATATTCGGTGCGAATTTTGCTCCCCATTGGCTGAATAAATGAGGAATTTCAATATACCGGATACCGAATTTCCCGCAAATCTCAAGCCAACGTTCCAAGCGGGCAAAATCAAATGCATAACCCTCTTCGGTCTTAGTGATTTCCGCGAGCTGGACGTCAGTCCGTGTGGCTCCCACAGCCGTATCAAGCGGCGGATTATGTACCGGAGTCAGTATCATGTTTATCCCGCAGTCTGCGGCCGTTTTGATATATTCCTCAATCAGCTTCCAGTGTTCCTCGGAATACACCTTGACACCATGAACATTTGCTATACAGTCACTGTAAAACCATTGTGTATACTTAACAGTATTTTCCGGAAGTTCATAGGGGAGGACTTCAAGCTCTAAGTGCGTTTTGCTCAATATTTCGTTATCTGTCATCAATACTACGTCAACCGGATACGTTCCGCATTTGACATTACGCGGAATATCTACCCTTATCCAAAGCAAACATTTATCTCGGGAGATGCGAATCCTATTGTTTTGCCTTGAAAGCGGCGTGAGAATATCCGGAATCAGGCACGGTTCACACGTCAGGTAATCTGCGTCGGCAGCGGCTTTACTCGCGGCGGCAAAGGTAGGTAAATCGCAGTATGCGAACCCTTCCTGATACATGGTAATATTTTCAAAAAGCCCTGATTGAACCGCAACGCTGACAGAACGACTGACATCTGACTGTATTTCCAGCTGATAGGAAAACCGTTCCCCTTTCAATACACGAGCATTTGAAATTTCATAATTCATTCTTCGGTTTTGCTGGAACACCTTATCCAGCGACGATAGCTGACGTATCTTGATATTCATGTATATCCTCCCTGATATCATCTTATATTTTTACTATCCTTCATATTAGAACATTTTATCACAGAAGAAAGTTTTTGTATATAATTTTTTTGAGCATCACACTAAAATTTTTTGAGCATCACACTAAAAGCTCTTGTTTTTTGTCATTTTTTCCGTGACGTTCTCCGTTTCGAAACTTCAGCGGACGGCGAAGTAAAAATTTTCATTTTTTATTCCGTATTCCGTTTTACGATTTGCCTTTTTGCTTTAAAATGCTTGAAACCGTGATTTTTTTGGGTAGATTTACGAAAATGTCTAGCCTATTTTGAATTATGTCTATTTACCGTTGAAACGTTTGGAGTGTATAATAAGATTATACTTGAGGGACGTTGTAATCTTCTGGCGCTGTCAAGTGATTAATTTACGGGAGTGGTTACAATTGAGGCAAAGAAATTTCTTATCCGTGTTATTTGATGTTTTCAACTGTGCGTTTATGCTGTTGATCTGTTTTGTGATGGCATATCCGGTGTGGCATGTGTTGATGGCATCTTTTTCGGACAATTCGCAACTGATCGGCTACACGGGTATTTTGCTGAAACCTTTGGGGTTCAGTACAAACGCTTATGTTTTAATGATGAAAAATCCGATGATTTTACGGGGATATTTTAATACGATTTTAATCGTGGTGGTTGGTGTGAGTTTGAACATGGTGTTCACAACGGTGGCGGCATATTTCTTTTCGCGCAGTGATGACATTTACTGGCAGAAGCCACTGATGATTTTGGTGTTGTTGACGATGTTCTTCTCCGGTGGTTTGATTCCATTTTATCTGGTTGTCAGTAACATGCTCCATTTGAACAATTCGTTCTGGGCGCTGATTTTGCCGACCTTGGTGAACACTTACAACCTGATTATTATGAAAACCTCCTTTTCTTCTCTGCCGAAGAGCCTGGAGGAGTCGGCAAAGCTGGACGGCGCAGGACATCTTACCGTTATGCTGAAAATAGTGGTTCCGCTTTCCATGCCCGTCATTGCCGTTATGATTTTGTATTATGCAGTGGGACATTGGAACTCTTGGTTTAACGCGAATATCTTTATCAAGGATCGTTCCAAATATCCTTTGCAGTTGGTACTGAGAGAGATATTGATTCAAAACGATACCTCAACCATGACGCAGGGTGCGGGCGACGCCGCAGATCAGCAGTCCATCGGCGAGAGTGTGAAATATGCCGTGGTTGTTGCGGCAAGCTTGCCGATTTTGGTGGTATATCCGTTTTTACAGAAATATTTCGTAAAGGGCGTTATGATCGGCGCGGTGAAAGGCTAAGGAGGGGATAACGGATGAACGAAATTACAAAGACAATCAATCAAAGAGGAACTGCCGTAAAAAAGAAAAGCTGGGGAGCCAAGGTGGCACGCGACTTTGCCGTGAACAAAAGTTTATATCTGCTGGTGCTTCCGGTCATGATATTTTACCTGCTGTTTCATTATCTGCCAATGTACGGGGCAATTATTTCGTTTGAAAACTTTAAGCCATCATTGGGGATTTTAGGCAGCCCGTGGGTCGGATTGCAGCACTTTAAAGACTTTTTGACGGGTAATTATTTCGGCAGCTTGCTGTTCAACACATTGCGAATCAGCTTTTCGACTCTCCTGTTCAGCTTTCCGGCACCGATTATTCTCGCGCTTTTGATTAATGAGCTGAAATGCGCGAGATATGCAAAAATTATTCAGAACATCACTTATATGCCGTATTTCATTTCCATGGTGGTAATTTGCGGATTGATCACCAACTTTACCCTGGATACGGGTGTAGTGAACTACATATTGGGATTTTTCGGCTTTGAGCCGAAGAGCCTGCTGAGCTATCCGCAGTATTTTGTACCGATTTACGTTGTCAGTGATATTTGGCAGAGCGTTGGATGGAACTCCATTATTTATCTGGCAGCACTAAGCGCAGTTGACCCTTCGCTTTACGAATCGGCGGTGCTCGACGGCGCAAATCGTTTTCAGCAAACCATGCATATTACCCTGCCGAGTATTGCGGCTACCATTGTTACCATGCTTCTGTTGCGAATCGGAAACATTTTAAACGTGGGTTATGAAAAAATATTGCTGCTTTATAACGATGCTACCATGTCAGTTGCGGATATTATTTCCACTTATGTTTACAGAAAGGGTTTGATTGATTTGAGCTGGAGCTTTAGCTCGGCGGTCGGGCTGTTTAACTCCGCAATCAATCTTATCTTTTTAATCGGTGCAAATAAAATCAGCAAAAAGCTGGCGGATATTTCCCTTTGGTAAGAAAAAGGCAGAAGCGAAAACATTTTGTGCAAAAAAGAGAAGCACTTTGTTCTTCTCTCAGATAAT
>CASGBM010000153.1 GCA_949299615.1 uncultured Eubacteriales bacterium
CGGTATCGACGGGCTGGTTCACGTTTCCCAGATCTCTCACGAATTCCTCGAAAATCCCACGACGGCTCTCAGCATCGGCGAAGAAATCGACGCGAAGATTCTCAAACTCGATTGTGCCGAGAAGAAGATGACCCTTTCGATCAAGGCGCTTCTGCCCGAACCCGAAGTCACGAAGGTTCGCCCGAGGAGAGATGAAGAAAAGGGAGACAAACCGAGGAACAAAAAATCCCGTCAGCCCAGAGAGAACAGGGAAGAGGGTGAATTCAGAGAATGGTCGGAAGGCGGTATCGGCGGAGCGTCCGTTACGCTTCCGGCGGCTATTGAGCAAGCCGTGGAAGATACGGGTTTTTGGGCGAGTATTCCCTTGTGGCTTGTAACGATTTTGGGAAGTCTGTTTATTACGGTGCTTTCATTCATAATGATTATGACCGTGTACGGCAGATTTTTTAAGCTCTATATCTATACAGCGATTGCACCGGTGCCGTTGTCATCGTTTGCCGGCGAAACCACAGCATTTATGGGAAAATCGTTTTTGAAATCCTATGTGGGCGTGTGTATGGAGGGTGCTGTTATCGTACTCGCTTGTATCATCTTTTCGGCATATGCAAGCAGCAGTACCCCGACGATTGATACGGGCATAACCACCGTGACGATGATATGGAAGTATATCGGAGAGATTATTTTCAATATGCTTGTTTTGGTAGGTTTGATAAAAGGCGCGGATCGGATTGTAAAAGAACTGTTTGGAACGTAAGGAGGAAACATTTTGGAAATACGAATTAACAAAGAAATCAAAGATTATCACGAAAGCCTGTTTTTCGGGCTGTCGGTGCGGCAGTTTGTGTGTTCCGCTCTGGCAGTCGGCGCGGCGGTTGGGATATACTTCGGGCTAAAAGACATCGTCGGCAAGGAAATGGTGTCGTGGCTGTGCATTGCTGTGGCTGCCCCCATTGCCGCAGCCGGATTTTTCAAATACAACGGAATGAACTTGGAGGAATTTATCAAAGCCTTTATTTACAGCGAATTTCTGTGCGCCGGTGTGCGGAAGTTTGAAAGCGAAAACTTTTTATTCAATATGTGCAAGGAGGGGTTAAGCGATGTTGCTGTTCGGAAAAAGAAAACGCCTAAAAAAGCAAAAACGAAAAATACCAAAGACAGCACAGCAGTCAATCCCGATTGATACGCTGTACCGCGACGGAATATTCAGAACGGGGAGGCTGTTTTCAAAGACTTGGAATTTTACGGACATCAACTATGCCGTCGCTTCTGATGAAGACCAACTGCAAATGTTCCTTGCACATTCCGCAATATTAAATGGGCTGCCCACCGACGCTATGGCGGAAATCACCATCTATAACCGTCAGCTTCACAATCAATATTTTGAGCAGATGACAACGCCCAGCGAGGATAAAAATTATTTGAAGTATGCGCACGAACTAAATGGGATTTTGTGCAATAAAATGGCGGAAAGCAATAACATTGTTCATGAGAAATATATCACAGTTGCAACAGACAAGAAAAATATTGAAGAAGCCCGCACCTTCTTTACCCGTGTCGGCAACGACTTAAACGCCGATTTTGCAAAAATATCCTCAAAGGTGACAGAGCTTGGATATAAAGACCGGCTTCGCGTATTCCGCGATTTTTTCAAAACAGGCGAAAACGAAGAATTTAACTTTGACTTAAAAAGAGCGATGGCAAGAGGCGCGGACTTTAAGGATTATATTTGCCCCGACAGTTTGGAGTTTAAGAAAGACCATATACGAATTGGGGATAAATTTGCCCGAATGATTTTCTTGAAAGAATACCCATCCTTTCTAAAGGATAGCATGATTTCAGAGCTTACCGATTTTTCAAGAAGTATGATGCTGTCTATCTCCATTCAGCCGATCCCCACTGATGAGGCGGTTAAGATCGTTCAGAAAAAACTGCTTGCCATTGAAACCGATATTACCAAATGGCAGCAGAAACAGAATATGAACAATAACTTTTCCGCCAATATTCCGTATGAAATGGAACAGATGCGAAAGGAAATCAAAGAATTTTTGGATGACCTCACCACCCGCGACCAGCGAATGATGTTCGTGACTGTTTCACTTCTGCATATTGCAGATAACTTGGAACAGCTCGATAACGATACAGAAACGCTGATGTCCATCGGCAGGAAGCATTTGTGTACTTTTGGCGTGCTGAAATATCAACAGGAGGACGGTATGAAAACAGTACTGCCCTATGGTTTGCTTGAGATTAAGGCGACAAGAACGTTGACAACCGAAAGTACAGCGGTGCTTTCGCCGTATAAAACGCAGGAGATTATTGATAAAAACGGCTTGTATTACGGTATCAATGCCATTTCCCATAATCTTTTAATGTGCAACCGCAAACTGCTGTTAAATGGAAACGGTTTTATTCTCGGAGTGTCTGGTTCCGGTAAATCCTTTGCGGCAAAAATGGAAATCCTGATGGCGGCACTGTTCTCAAACGACGATATTATTATTGTGGATGCAGAACGGGAATACAGCTCCCTTGTAGGGATTTTGAACGGTGCGATTATCAAGCTGTCGGCTGCGTCGGAAAACCACATCAATGCACTTGAAATCAACAACGACATTGATATGGACGAAAGCCCGGTATCCATCAAGTCGGAGTTTTTGATTTCGCTGTTCGACCAGTTGTTAAAAAGCGGCGACGCACGTTTGGGCGGCGGTGTAGGCGCAAAAGATAAATCAATTATTGACCGCTGTGCAATTAAGGTTTACAGCGATTTTCTAAACGGCAAATCCGACTATATGCCCACGCTTGCAGACTTTAGAAACGAACTTTTACAGCAACCGGAGGACGAAGCGCAAGACCTTGCCCTGTCGCTTGAGATGTTCACCACAGGCTCGCTCAACGCCTTTGCGCATCAGAGCGACGTCAACGTCAACAGCAGAATTGTCTGCTATGATATTTTGGAACTTGGTGAACAGATGAAGTCAATCGGCCTTTTGATTATGCTGGACAACATCTTTAACCGTGTGATGGCAAACAGGAAACGAGGAAAGTATACAAGAGTTTATGTAGATGAAGCACACTTGTATTTCAAAAACCCGTATAGCGCCGACTTTCTGCTTAAATGTTGGAAGCGTTTCAGAAAATACGGCGGACTTTTAACGGGTATCACACAGAATATTTCCGACTGTCTGCTGAATGAAACGGCAAGAGGAATGCTCGCAAACAGCGAATTTCTGCTGCTCTTAAATCAAGCACCGTCCGACAGAAAAGACCTGTCGGAGCTTTTATCCATATCTGATACGCAGATGAGCTACATCACCAATGCCGGAGCAGGACGGGGACTTATAAAGGTTGGAGGTTCCATTGTGCCGTTTATCAATGAGTTTCCGACAGATACGGAATTGTATAAATTGATGAGCACGAAGCCCGGCGAGGGTTAATAAAAAACATTACATTAAATACGGCGGATTTTCTAAACGAAGATCCGCCGTTATCTTTTAGGAGGACACTATGAAAAATAAAATGACAGAAAAATTATTTGAGCTTGCCTATACCGACAGTATGACCGAAGTGCAAAACCGCAACGCCTATGAGGAACGCTTGAAAAAACTCCGAAAGCCTAACGTAAACATTTCACGCATTGGCTGTCTGTCGGCGGAGCAAACAGCAATCCCAAAGAGGTTTATGAAAATGAATGCCGGGATGATATGTATGGGTATCTGTAATAAAAAGGCGAGGATTTTTTGTCTTCTTGCTAAAAGGTGATATTGCGATGACGTAGGAGCAAATCTCATTAAATATTATATCGATTTTTTTGTTAACATACGATAGGATTTTAGTATTGCCACATTTTACCCTTGTGTGATATAATAATAGCACCGAGGTGAAAATATGGGGATTTTAGTAGATGCATTATCCATTGTGTTCGGTTCTTTTTTGGGTGATATTTTTAGGGAGCGCATAAAGCTTAAAAATTTGATGGTGTTTAGCATCAGTATTATGATTATCAGCCTGGTTGGCTTTTTTTAAAATGTATTTGATGTAAGCGGAATCACATTAAAAAGCAATGAGTTACTGGTAATTGTATTTTTGCTCATCATAGGCACTACATTAGGTGATGCAATGCAGTTGGAAACAAAATTGAGTAATCTGTCAAACTTTACCGAAGGTGATTTTTCTGTTTTTATTGATTCAACCGTATTCTTTGGTATTGGTGGACTGCAATATGTGGACCGTTGCTGCTTGCAATGTCAGGGGACAACAGTCAGCTT
>CASGBM010000154.1 GCA_949299615.1 uncultured Eubacteriales bacterium
GAACCTAAAAATAGCATTTTAATGCTGTTTTTAGGTGTGAAATTGTAAATTTCACACAAATGGTTTCGCAAAACCATTTGTTCAGTAGACATTAAATTACGCAAAATGATACAAAACCAAGTATTCATTTCTTGTTTTTATTTTACCATGAAGCAAAAATGCTTGCTTGCAAAGGCATTTTTGCAAAGCCGTCAATAAAGGCGGTTTCGATTACAACCGAAACCGGGACGACAGTCCCGCGGGTTTACCTTTGGCAAGACCGCTGCCTTTATTATACCATACTTTTATCCAATTGCAAACAAATAATCACGAAATCCGACAGATTTCACAGATTCGTTCCGCAAAAAAAGTACCACGTCAGCGGCAAGGCAGTAACGTGGCACCTTTGTGGTAAAAAAAGCAATAAGCTTATTTTCTTAAGTTTAATTTTTCAATAATCGAACGGTATCTTTCAATATCAATCTTAATCAGATAATTTAACAGCCCTCTTCTTTGACCAACCATCTTCAAAAGACCACGACGAGAATGATGATCTTTTTTATTAATTTTCAAATGCTCGTTTAAATGGTTAATCCGTTCTGTTAAAATTGCGATCTGCACTTCCGGAGAACCCGTATCTCCTTCATGGAGCGCATACTTTTTAATAATTTCCTGTTTTACTTCCGGTCTCATAATGAAACTCCTCCTCTAAATTGATCATTCACCGGAATCCGAGTAAATGGCCACAAGCGAGGCGACGCCATATACCCAGCATTCGGTACAAAAAGTATTTTAGCACAATCCCTTTCATTTGTAAAGAGTTTTTTAATAAAAAATGAATTTTTTCTTACACTTTGTCAAATTTTGTTGATAAAATGCGTTCATTCCGTTTCTGATTGTCTCGCTATCAGATTATTACTATTGTATGCATGTTTGGACACCGTTATACTCTTGCTTGGCAACCGTTATGGTATATTGCGTGCAATTTTTTAAATTTCTGCTTTTTACCACTGAGGAAATTCCGGATTGATTGAGCATTGCCGCCAGCTGTTCCAATGTGTTTGACACAATTTTTTCATCTTTTACCGTGTGCGCCCCATGTACCGGGCGGACGCTGTGTGATAAGAGCTTGTCCACATAGGCATCGGTCTGTGCTATATCAAAACCGCGGCTTATAATGATATCAATTAATTCCCGCTGCAGCGCCTTGTCCTTTAAGCGAAGCAGCGAATTTGCGTGAAACTCGGTCAAATTATGCCCGGCAAGCTTTTTAATCACATCTGTCGGCAGCTGTAAAATCCGCACCTTGTTTTCAATTTCATATGGATTTCTGCCTATTTTTTTTGCCAGCTCCCCTACCGTATAGCCGTAGCGTTTCAAATAATAATCATAACTTTTGGCTTCTTCGATAAAATTTAAATTGCTTCTCTGGGTGTTTTCTATCATATTCATTACCATAACCGCATCATGGCTTGCGTGAAACAAAATGGCAGGAATTGTCTTTTTCCCCGCAAGCTTGCTGGCGCGAAGACGCCTTTCTCCGGCAATCAGTTCGTAAACGCCCGGTCCGAGACGCCGTACAATAATCGGCTGCATAACGCCATAGGTTCGAATGGAATAACTTAGCTGCCACAACTCGCTGTCATCAAAAACCTGACGGGACTGATCGGGATTCGGCATAATTGCCTCAATGGGAAGGCGCAGTACCTTCTGCGTATTGTCGGCAAGCATTTGCTCCTTATTTTCTTTTAATAACGACATAAATTCCATTTTCTTCCCTCCAAAAAATGTTGAACCTTAAATTAATGACTGCTGAACAATTCTGAAACGCAGCCGCATAGCGGTTTGTAAGCGTTTCAGAATTGTTTAGGTGCAAGGTTTTTGTGCTTTTTTTGGTAAATTTCACACAAATGGTTTCGCAAAACCATTTGTTCAGTAGACATTAAATTATCCAAATCTTTACAATAACAGTATACCATAATTTGTAAAAAAAGGAAGTTTTTTTAATCTGCAAGATTCGCCATTTTTTGAGTTATTGAATATAAAAGCGCGGATTTCGCCAAATTATAGAATAAAATATCCAGATAATTTGTCAAAACCGCGCCAGTTTCGTCGAACGATTTTTTCTGCTTTTTCTTATAATTTATCGAACAAACACAAAATAAAGCAAAACAACTAAGCCCAGCAGAATTCTGTAATAGCCAAACGGTTTAAAATCATGCTTTTTAATGAAGTTCATTAAAAACTTAATGGCCAAAACGGAAACAACAAATGCGACCAAAAGACCCGTCAGCATAATTCCCCATTCGTTTGCGCCAAAGGTTCCCCCGTCAACCAAAAAGTATTTTGCCAGTTTCATCCCGCTCGCACCCAGCATAACAGGAATTGCAAGGAAAAACGAAAATTCAGCCGAAACATATCTCGAAGCGCCTAGAAATACCGCGCCCAAGATGGTAGAGCCCGAACGCGACGTCCCGGGAATCAGCGCTAAAATCTGAAACATGCCGATCAAAAGAGCCGTCTGGTAAGTTAAGTCATTGAGTTCATTTATTTTAGGCCTTTTATTGCGGTTTTCCAGCCAAATAAACAAAATACCGTATACAATCAAAGCGATTGCAACCGGAACCGGTTTGTAAAACAAATCATGAATCACATCATCCAATAATAGCCCTACGATACCTGCCGGCACCGTAGCAACCGCTACCTTAAACCACAGCGTCCAGGTGTCCCGCTTTTGTTGATTTGATTTTTTAGGGGAAAACGGGTTTAATTTATGAAAATACAAAAACAAAACAGCTAAAATGGAGCCGAACTGGATGACCACCAAAAACATTTCCATAAAATCCTTGCTGACGTTCAGCTTTACAAATTCATCTGCCAATATCATATGCCCCGTACTGCTGACAGGCAGCCATTCTGTAATACCTTGGATAATGCCGATCAGTGCGGCTTTTAAAACTTCTATCCATTCCATAGCCATTCTCCTCGCTCATTGATACAATCTATTTGTATGCGGTGGATGAAAAAATATACCATCAGCCGCAGATACTTTCAATATTGTACCATATTTTGCCGCAGAAATCCAGTCCCATTTCCGTTTTGCTTTCCATTTGGCGATGTATAGTACGTTTCGTGCAGAAATAAATTCATTATGAAAATTAATTTCGCACAACCAAAACGGATATGTCGTAGGGGACGGCGCCTCGACGTCCCGAAAATCTATTGCGCACAATCCAAACAGCTATGAAACCGTAAGGACGGCGCCACGAGGGCCTGCCCCGTGGGGTACGTCCCGTCATTTGTCCCCGCAGGATGGTGCGAAATTTGCGGTGCGTCCAGGGGCCGCACCCTACGGAGATTGTGCGAAATGAAAAATAATTATATTGCAAAAAAACCGGGGCTATTCGCCCCGGCGCTTTGCGTCTTTTAATCGCAGCAACCTTTTTTATAATCGTTAAACGAATCAAATTGGCAATCGTCTTTTTCCGGTGGGAAAAACTCGTCGAATGGGAATTGAATTTTTTCAAACAATTCACACGGGCTGTCGTCGGTAGAAGCCACGCACTCTTTCTGCGGAACGCAGAAATCGTAAGCCGGAATCAAAAGCTGAACATTACGCTCAATTTTAACAATTGAGAACAAACCAATGGATACAAACACACGCTTTTTCTCGCCGCCCAAAACCAGGTTGCCGTCAAAAATCTTGCAGACACATTCCGGAATCGTGGAAAAATCAAGATCATCATTGCAGCAGCAAATCTTATCATTAATGTCTACAATTTTCGCGCCCAGGCAGAGCGGATCTACCACTTCGACAACTGCTTTCGGCATATTGGTTTTCTTCCACAATTGCTCATCAAAACTGTCATAGCTGTATTTTGATTCAAACACTTTTGCACTGCCTTCGGAGCCGAATAAAATCACCTTTTTATCAAATGATGCAAGCCCTTCCACCTGCATCGGCTTGCCAACGCCCAGATAGGCATCCAGCGTAATCTTAAAGAAAAATTTAAGATCCACCGTGTAATACCCCCGGTTAAACGGAACTGGCTCTACATCCGGGAACACCCAGATAATCTCCGCTTTCCTGCATTTTACGTTTACTGCTTTGTCAATGGTTTCCTGTCCGCACGCCGTTAAAAAAACACGGGCATCTTCTATGCAGTCTTTATCTTTACAGGAATCATAGACTTTGTCGGTATGTACGCACACCGCATCTTTGATTTCGCCGCCGCAGTTTGACGCATTGGAATGAAATTTTTCGCCCATATAATAAAACCTCCTTTATAAATTGCATATGGTCTGAGAACGCGTCTCTATACAATATAATATGCAATCGGAGGTTTTATGTGCGATTTTGCTCCTGTTTTTCTAAAAAATTCTGCCGGACAACCTATTCTTCTCCTTCTTCTAGGCGATGTTTTTTCTTATCCGGCAAAATGCGGTCTAAAACGCCAAAAGATGCAACTGCAACAAACACACGTCTGCCGTTTAACAATAAAACCAGACCAAACAAAAGGCATTGGTATACCAGATAATATGGCAAATCCAGCAAAATTAAAATACATTGCATTAGAATTATCGCAAAATTCAGCCAGAAATTAACCATATTACAGCGAATTTGAATCCATTTCCTCGTGTGAATAAAGCGCGAGAAAAACATTATAAAATAGCTGATAAAAGTCGCGATTGCTCCACCATTTGCCCCAAGGATGGGAATTAATATGCTGTTTAGGACAATATTTGCCATTGCGCTGATAAACGTGGTATAAAAGGTGTACTGGCTTTTTTTATACACCATATACACACTGGATAAAAAGGAGGCAAGGCACGCAAACATCGTCCCCATAACCAGAAACGGAACACAGCGCCAAGCTTCAAAATAATCCGGAGAAGCCAGCAATATCGTGCTGATCTGGGCGGTTGCAATCAAACCGGATGCGATTAAAAAAGCAATCGCAGTATACATACGGAAAACACGTGTGAAAAAGCGCTCCCTTTCCTGTTCTTCCGTTACGGCTGAAATTTGCCACGCGCCGCTGAAAATGTTGGCAATATGAATTAAAATGGTCGGCACTTTGTTGGATACGGCGTACAAACCGTTTGCCGCCGTCCCGATAATGTATGCAATCATATACCGGTCAGATATATTGACAATCCAGGTGCAAATCGTATTGGGAATCATCGGTATCGCATACCTTAGCATCTCTTTTGCCAAAACCGCCTTGGCTCGCCGAAAACTGATAAAATGATAGAGCTTTGCCAAAAGAAATATTAAAATTGTTGAGGTGGCATCCGTGCAGATTGTTGCCAAAAGATACCCCCTGGGTCCCATTTTAAAGACGCCCAGCAAAAGCACGTTTAAAAGAATGGTAAGTACCGTTCGGAAAACACCATCAATCGCATAAAACCGCACCATTCCTCTGGCGCGAATAAATTCGGAGCAAAGCATCTGCAGGGAGGAGCAAAAAATAAAAAGATAAATGTAGCCGACATACTCCGTTAAAAATGAAATTTTTGCAAGCAGCGGCCAAAAGAGCAATAAAATTGCAAAACCGCAAAATATAGTCAACAGCCCCAGCGTATACACACTTTTTTTATCCGCCGTCCGGTCCAGACCAAACCGGATAATCGCATGCGTAATCCCCAGCGTTGCCAGCGGAATTAAAAGGTTGCAGGTCTGAACGATCAAATCTACCGTACCATAGCCGTCCTGCGGCAGAACACGCGTATAAAACGGCAGCAATAAAAACACCAACAGCTTGGAACTCAGCGTGCCGATGGCAAAGACCATGGTGTTTTTGGCCAGGCTTTTATATTTATCCATAAAACAGGATCAACTCCTATGTGTATTCATGATTCCGTACAAAAGGCAAGGATTGCAAAAACAAACCCCATATTATATAATACCACAATTTTAAAAAAAGTCCAGACCGGTAATAGAAAAAATCCTTATAAATAATGTCTACTGAACAAATGGTTTTACGAAACCATTTGTGTGAAATTTACAATTTCACACCTAAAAACAGCATTAAAATGCTATTTTTAGGTTCACGAC
>CASGBM010000155.1 GCA_949299615.1 uncultured Eubacteriales bacterium
CACAAACAGTCAGTCAATCAATGTCGTGAACCTAAAAATAGCATTTTAATGCTGTTTTTAGGTGTGAAATTGTAAATTTCACACAAATGGTTTCGCAAAGCCATTTGTTCAGTAGACATTAAATATATAAATGCGGTCCGGGTTCCTTTCCCGGACCGCATTTTGTATGTTCATTTCTAACAGCTTTCTTGCGCTGCTGTCATTTTTTATTTTATGTATAGCAACAACTACTTAGTCAAACATTTCGCTGACAGAAACATCGCCATAAATTCTTTTGATTGCCTCTGCAAAAATGGGCGCAACGGACAACACTTTGATTTTGCTGCACTTCTTGTTCTCTGCAAGGGGAATGGTGTCTAAAGCCACCAATTCCGTAATCGGGCTTTTATCAATCCGCTCAATAGCCGGACCAGACAGCACGCCGTGGGTACAGCAGGCGTATACATTGTTCGCCCCGCGCTCCTTTAAGGCCGCTGCGCCGTTCGTAATCGTACCGGCAGTATCAATCATGTCATCCACCAAAATAACGTCTTTCCCCTTAATTTCACCAATGATATTCATGACCTCTGCCACGTTCGGCTTCGGACGCCGTTTATCAATGATTGCAATCGGGGCATTGAGTCTGGACGCAAACGACCTCGCTCTGGTTACACTGCCAAGGTCCGGGGAGACGACCACCAGATTGTCTGTTTTCCCTTCAAATTTTTTAATATAATAAGATGAAAGCGTAGTTCCGCCCAGCAGATGGTCCACAGGGATGTTAAAAAATCCCTGAATCTGCGAAGCGTGCAAGTCCATTGTCAAAACGCGGTCAGCACCTGCCGCCGTAATCAAATCGGCTACCAATTTTGCAGAAATCGGGTCGCGCGCTTTGGATTTGCGGTCTTGGCGGGCATAGCCAAAATACGGAATTACCGCCGTAATTCTTCCAGCTGATGCACGTTTGAATGCATCAATCATAATTAAAAGTTCCATCAAATTGTCATTGACCGGATTGCAGGTAGACTGGACAATAAACACGTCCGACCCCCTGACTGTCTCATAAATATTAACCGAAATTTCCCCGTCTGAAAACATGGTTACTTCAGCGTCGCCGATTCCGAGTCCCAAGTATTCTGCAATTTTTTTTGCCAGTTCCGGGTGTGAATTACATGTAAAGATTTTAACGTCTTTTCCGTGGCTAATCATTCGTTTGATCTCTCCCTTTTATTCGTTCTTTCACGCTGCCTATTTTTTAATTTTAGTCTTTTTTAATCTTTTCCGGACGTTTCCAGCCGGTTTTCACAACCTGTCTTGCACGCGCAATCGCAAGCGCTTCTTCCGGGACATCCTCTGTTATGGTAGAACCTGCGGCTGTAAACGCGCCCTGTCCCACCCGAACCGGAGCCACCAAATTGGAATTACAGCCGATAAAGGCATCGTCTTCAATTACCGTGCGGAATTTGTTCTGCCCGTCATAATTGACAACAACCGTTCCGCAGCCAAAATTAATATTGCGGCCGACATCTGCATCGCCAATATAGGTAAGATGCGCAATTTTTGTTCCGTCGCCGATGTTGGAATTTTTCAGTTCTACAAAATCGCCAACTTTCACCTGCTTCCCTACCCGGCAGTTCGGGCGGATATATGCAAAAGGCCCTACGTTGGTCCCTTCGCCCACTTCGCTGTCTACAATCACAGAATGCATGATATTGGCGCCATCCAAAATAACCGCATTGCGAAGCTGACTGCCAAAACCAATCACGCAATTTTTGCCGACTGCCGTTTTGCCTTTAAGCTGTACGTTCGGCTCAATCACTGTTCCGCTTCCAATGGTTACTTCTTCATCAATATAAGCATTTGTTTCATCTTCAAACGTTACGCCGTTTGCTTTGTGTCTTTCGATGATCTCCATTCGATTCATTGATAACTTCGCTCCTCTGTTTTTTCTTTGTTATATTCTATTCCGCAACCCGCGAAATATTGAACTAAAATACATCTGTACCTGTTTGTAAAATGCATCCCTTTGCCGGATTATTCGCCGCCCATGGATTTTTGCAGGCGGATATCCCTGCCAATAAAATGAAGCGCTTGATAGTGACCGATAATACGGGAAAAAACACGTTCGGAATATTTTTTCGCCAACTCCTCCAGATTCAGATTGGTGTTAATAATCGTTTTTTTGTTTGCAATCAGCCGCGTGTTTAAAATATCAAACAGGGCGGCGTTGGTATAATTCGTAGAAAACTCAGCGCCCAAATCGTCCAAAATCAGCAAATCGCATTCGTACAGCTTTTGTGTCTGTCCGCGCAGTTTTTCAATCTGGTCCGTGCGCCGGAATTTAAAATCTTCCAGCATGGAAAAGATTTTATATGCCGTTTCGTAAATGACGGAATGTCCGTTTTTTATTAGTTCCTTGGCAACGCAGGTAGACAAAAACGTTTTACCCAGTCCCGGGTCTCCCCAAAATAAAAGGCTGGTGTTTTCCGTTTCAAAGTTTTGTACATAACGGCGGCAAGCCGACACAATTTTTAGCATACACTCATAAGGCGACGTGCCATAACGTTCATCGATCTCTCTGGAATAAAAATCCATATTCATCGTTTTAAAGCTCTGGTCCCTCAGCTGCATGGATAGATTTGAATGTTCAAATGCTTTTAAAATGAGTCTGCGCCGAAAACACTCACAATCTTTATCCTCATACACGCCCGTATCTTCACACCGGTCGCACAAATAACGCATGGAGAGCTCGTCCTCCGCAAAACCATGTTCTAGCAGCAGTGATTTTCGCCGGATGAGCAAGGCTTTTTGCCGGTCGCGCAGCGCCTGAATCCGAGCCGTCAAATCACCTCCGCCTGATATGGCAAGCTGTATGATTTTCAGCCCTGCATTTTGAACTTCGGTTTCTATTTCTTCAAGCTCCGGAACCACCGCAAAAACCTTTGCCCGCCGATCTTCTAAATCTTGTCTGTCATGGCGGCGGATTTCCTCATATTCCAAAGCAACCTGCTGATACAGTTCTTTGTCATACGCCATCCGCTTTACCTCCCATCAGCTTACGCAAAGCCGCTTTTTCCAGTTCTTCAAAATCGTATGGATTCTTTTTCTCCTGCTTTTTCAGCGCTGTTTTTTTATCTTTATGCAGATCGTTTTGCTTGCAAATATTGTTTTCCGCCCACGACTGCAAAATTTTATTCATATACGCAAACGAAAGCTTCCCCGTTTGGTTTACCGTCAACTCAAAAGCTGCGCGCACCATATCAAAATCCATATGGTAGTTTGTCTGCCATTGATTGATATATTCCAGTTCCTTTGTGGTGAGCCGCCGCTCTGCAATCCCGACAATTTGGCGCACCTGGTAGGCATAGCTCAAAAACTCCTCGCGCTTTTTGATGTGCCTGCGCGCTTTTTCTACCGTATCAATCCCGCTGGATGCCCACTTGGCCGCTTCTTTTTCAATGGCGCGCACGGAACGTTTCCCTTTCGAAACAAAATATTCCACCAAAACCAAAATCACTTCCGCCGGTAGCGCATAATAATCATACAGCGAATATAAAAGTTCCGTATCCGCCGTGCTCAGCGGCTTTCCCAAAATCTGCGCAACCATGTGATACATTTGGCTCATTTTAGGATTATCGGATAGCTGACGGCTGATTTCTGCTGCCTTATAGCTTGGACGAAATTCTATCTGGCCGGTTTTTGGCTGATGAAAGCAAAATTCTATATCAAAATCAACATCATCCACGCTTGTAAAATTATGTATCTTTACCAGCCCCTTAGAGCTATAAAACAAAAACGTGTTTACCACATCAATTTCACTGACCCGAAGAAACTCTGCAATTTGCGAATTTGAAATCGATGTATTTCCTTTTTCCAGCTGACGCAAAGCAAAGAGGTACACCATCAAATAAACAGGACTGCCCTCTTTGATCCATCGGTCCGCCACTACGTTAGGAACCTTAAAATATTGTTCCGTTACGCATTCCTCCGGTTTATTGATAATCACATGAATACCCCACTTATCTACCGATATATTCTCTTAAATTAATGACTGCTGAACAATTCTGAAACGCAGCCGCATAGCGGTTTGTAAGCGTTTCAGAATTGTTTAGGTGCAAGGTTTTTGTGCTTTTTTTG
>CASGBM010000156.1 GCA_949299615.1 uncultured Eubacteriales bacterium
AAAAAGCACAAAAACCTTGCACCTAAACAATTCTGAAACGCTTACAAACCGCTATGCGGCTGCGTTTCAGAATTGTTCAGCAGTCATTAAATAAGAAAATTTAGAATTATTTTGTAAAAGGAATTGACAAGCAACGAGAAAAAATGGTATAATAAGAAACAGCCGCGTGTGGAAGGTTATAAATGGACATAGTCCTACCTTGATGCGATGATGTATTTAACACAGCGAGCAAGGACGGAGGAGGTGCGCAAAATGTACGCAATTATTAAAACAGGCGGAAAACAGTACAAAGTTAACGAAGGTGACACGCTGTTTATTGAAAAACTGAACGTAAAAGACGGCGATAAAGTTACTTTTGACGAAGTGTTGGCTGTTGGAAACGGCGAGACCATTAAAGTGGGCGCTCCGCTGGTGGACGGCGCTTCTGTTACAGCAAAAGTGGAAAAAGCAGAAGGCAAGTCTAAGAAGATTATTGTTTTCAAGTATAAGCCGAAAAAAGGCAGTGCGAAAAAACAAGGTCACAGACAGCCGTATACAAAAGTTGTGATCGAAAAGATCCAAGCGTAGTTATTATGACGCAGATTGAAATTTACCGCAACAGCCGCGGTGAAATTGTAAAATATCTTGTTGCAGGGCATACTGGATATGGAGAATCCGGCACAGATATTGTCTGTGCATCGGTTACCACAGCAGCGCTCACAGCGCTTAACGGGCTGACGGAAATCGTCGGTATCCCGGTTGGGTATGAAGTCCGAGAGGGCTATTTAGAGTGTGTTCTTCCCGAACAAATGGAAGACGCTGCCCGGCGCGGAGCGAATCTGCTTTTAGAAAGTATGTGCCTGACGCTGCGCGAATTAGCGCGGCAGTATGAAGACTACATTTCGATTGCCGAATTGGAGGTGTAATAAATGTTAAAATTGGATATTCAGCTTTTTGCACATAAAAAAGGTGTTGGTAGCACAAGGAATGGCCGTGACAGTGAAGCCAAACGTTTGGGAGTAAAGCGCGGAGACGGTCAGCTGGTTTTGGCTGGTAATATTCTGGTTCGTCAGCGCGGCACGAAAATCCATCCGGGTTTGAATGTTGGCAAAGGCGGGGATGACACTTTATTTGCGCTGATTGACGGCCGGGTAAAATTTGAGAGAAAAGGCCGCGACAAGAAGCAGGTCAGCGTTTATGAAGTAACGGCGTAATGAATTTGGTATAAAAGCCCAATCTGGACTGGATTGGGCTTTTATTTTCACATGGGGAAACCGTTGTTTGGAAGGGGAAGGACATGGCAATTTTTTCAATTTCCGATTTACACCTGGGGATGAGCGTAAATAAGCCGATGGATGTTTTTGGTGCAAATTGGACGGATTATGTCAATCGCCTTGCAGATAACTGGAAAAGTGTGGTTTGTGATGAGGACCTTGTTTTAATTCCCGGCGATATTTCCTGGGCAACCTATATCAAAGAAGCGGTTTTGGATTTTCAGTATATTCATGAACTGCCCGGGATAAAAATTATTACAAAAGGAAATCATGATTATTGGTGGGAAACTTTAAAAAAGTTAAATGCTTTTTTAGCGGAAAACCATTTTGACAGCATCCACTTTTTGCATAACAGCATTTACACCTATGGCGGAGCTGTTATCTGCGGGACCAAGGGCTATCCGGACACAGATGGAATTTTGCCTCAAGACCCTGTGGAGGCGAAGTTATATCAGCGTGAAGCGGGACGTTTGGAGTGGGCGCTTGGCGAGGCGGTAAAGAGTCAGCCGGAAAAGCTGATTGTAATGCTCCATTATCCGCCGGGCAAGGATTCTATATTTGCAGATATTATGAAACGGTATCATGTGGATGTTTGCGTATATGGGCACCTGCACGAAAAATCTTACGCCGGCGCGCTGCAGGGGCAGGTCGGCGGCATTCAATATAAATTGGTTTCCTGTGATTATTTAAAGTTTAAGCCATATCGGATTGTATGAGGAAACGATAAAATGACAGACGACAAAGGGGGTGGACGTTTTGGCATCCGCAGAAAGTGTCTTGGTCCAAAAGAGCAAGCAAGGCGATGTGGAGGCATTTGAAGAACTCATTGCCGCTTATCAAAAAAAAGTGTTAAATTTAGCGTTTCGAATGCTTGGTAATCCCGCGGATGCGGAAGACGCTGCTCAGGATATTTTTGTACGGGTATTCAAATCGATTGCAAATTTTAATGAAGAATCTGCGTTTTCTACCTGGTTATATAAAATTTCCACCAACGTTTGCCTGGATATTTTAAGGAGACGAAAAAGGCAGAACGAAAACAATATGGTCAGCATCCATCAGTACAGCTCCGAAGATGAAGAATATGAATTGCCGATTGAGGATAAAGCGCCGACGCCGTATGAGGAAGCGCAGAAAAGCGAGGCGATGCGAGCGCTGGAGCGTGCGCTGACAAAATTGGCCGAAGAGCAGAAAGCGGTTATTATCATGCGTGATATTCATGGCCTTTCTTATGAAGAAATTGCTGCGGCCATGAATTGTTCGTTGGGAACGATTAAATCAAGAATTAACCGGGCGCGCCTGTCGCTTCGAAAACTTTTGGAACAGGATAAGGAACTTTTTCTCTGATTTTAGCGTCAAATGTAATGGATAGTAAACGAAAGGAGTGGACAAAAGTGAATCAAGATTTATGTAAAGATGTGCGTTTGCTTTTGCCCCTTTACATAGAGAATATGCTTTCGGACGAGGAAATGACGCAGGTGCGGGACCATCTCGCGGAGTGCAGCGGTTGTCAGAGCGAATATGATTTGTTAAAGGGTATTATGCAGGCCACAAAAGAAATGCCATCGCTGGAAGTATCAGACGAGTTTACCGCAAAGCTGCATGAGCGGCTGGAAGAAACGGCGAAAGATATGGTTTTTCCTGTAAAACGAGTGCGGGCAAACCGTTTGAGAAACTGGAGAATTTATCCGATCATTGCCGCGGGCGCGGCTGTGGTTGCCCTTTCAGTGTTTGCGCTGAACCGTATACCGGACACCAGCCAATTTGTTCCGAATCAGCCGGTGGTTTCCCCGGTGCCGGGCAATAATCTGTCACAGGCAATCGATGGCTTAGAGTCAGCTGAGGATTCAGCGGCGCCTGGAACAGGAGATTTTGGAGCGGTCAGCGCTTCGACGAAGCCGGAGCAAGAAAACCGGCAAACTGCTTCTCCGGCGCTAGATGATGAAAACGGACAAGACAATCTTTCTCAGGATCCTATTACAGAGCCGGCTGAAAATCTGCCGGAAAACGCAATGGCACTTTCTTCCGACTCTGAGGCGAAGAATTCAATAGCACCTCCAGCCTCCCCGGGTGCAGAAACAAGTGCAACTTCTTTGCCGCCGGTTATGAGTGCCGCTACATCTTCTTTTACAGAAGAAGAAAAAGAAAATTTTTCACAGAATGACAGCGCGAATGATAAAGCAGGAAATGGGGAGAGCGCGTCGGATGCAAAACGGGCGTCCGGTGCGTCAGCTGCCAGCGCTGGGACTTCAGGAGGCGGCGGATCTTCAAGCAGACTTTTATATTCTGCGGCAAAAGCGCCGGACAAACAAAAAATAACCGTATCTTTTTACTTTACACAAGAGGGGCTTGCCCTAGCGCGCGGGGAACTGAGCGGTATGCAGGCAGAAGACGGCAGCTACCGTGTTCCTTCTGAGGAATATTCTTCTTATGCAGACCTGCTTCAAAATACCGAGGGTTATTTGTATTCTGACACGCACACAACGGATTACTCAGAGGAATATGCAGATGCTCTAAAAAAGCAGGCAGAGGGCGTGCAGGCGGAAGAAGCAGAAGACACCATAGAGCAAATAGATCAATATGCTTCCTATTATTATATTGAATTAATGGAAAGTGAATAACAATGTGTTGGAGCCGTTTGCCGCGGCTCCTTTTTATGATCTCTTATTATTTGCAGGGAAAATCAGACGAAACTGTGCGGTTTTTGCGGTTATGAACCGCAAAAACCGCTTTTTTTGAGTAACGAAAACCACGTGCTATGCGCGTGGTTCAAAAAAGCTTTTAGCTATGAGTGGAAAATAAAAACCTCCTATGATACAATGAGTGC
>CASGBM010000157.1 GCA_949299615.1 uncultured Eubacteriales bacterium
TCGTGAACCTAAAAATAGCATTTTAATGCTGTTTTTAGGTGTGAAATTGTAAATTTCACACAAATGGTTTCGCAAAACCATTTGTTCAGTAGACATTAGGTACTTATCCGCATTTAGAATACCCGCAATTCCTGCAAATCACACATCCGCCTTCGTGCTCCATTTCCTCTCCGCACTCCGGGCACGCTGAAGCACTGTCGCAATCTCCGCCGCAGCCGGAACAAGACTCCAAAGATACATGGTCCGCATTTATAATGGTTTCAATCTGCTTCTGATTCATCGGATCGCGGCTGTTTAACTGGTAAGCATAAACCTTTTGAATTACACGCGCAATGGCATCCGGACACGACGTCACGTTTAATTTATTATTTCGGATTGTGGTAGGACAGCGGATCCCGCGCAGCTGCTCAATAATTGCTTTTTCATCCATTCCGGCGCGAAGCGCAATTGACACCAGCCGTGCCGTTGCTTCTGACTGGGACGGGCAGCCCCCGCCGCGTCCGGTGTGCGTAAACACTTCGCAGATCCCATGTTCATCATAGTTTACGGTAATGTACAGGTTGCCGCAGCCGATCTGCACCTTTTCCGTAAAGCCGGTAGTTACCGTGGGGCGCGGACGCGGAGAAATTTGCGCCGCATCTTCGCGCGCTGTTTCTTCCTTTCCGCTTACCTTGCCAATGTTTAACACCTGCAGATCGCGGCTTCCGTCACGGTAAATGGTAACGCCCTTGCAGTTTAACTCGTAAGCAAGCTCAAATACGCGGCGCACATCGGCAATCGTTGCACTGTTTTCAAAATTAACCGTTTTAGATACGGCATTATCCGTATATTTTTGAAACGCCGCCTGCATCCGGATATGCCAAACGGGGGAAACGTCGTGCGCTGTTACGAAGATCTTTTTTACATCTTCGCTGACCTCAGCCATGGCATGCAAAGAGCCGCTTTTAGCAATTTTCTTCATTAATTCTTCAGAATAAAATCCGTTTGCCTTTGCATATTCGCGAAACACAGGGTTTGTTTCTACAAATTCGGTGTTATCCATCACATTGCGGATAAAAGAAAGCGCAAAAACCGGCTCCACGCCGCTGGAAACGCCGGCAATCATGCTAATGGTTCCCGTAGGTGCAATAGTCGTGACCGTGGCATTACGCAGTTTTCTTGACCCGGCATAAACACTTTCATCAAACAGTGGAAATGCTCCTCGTGTTTCTGCCAATGCAGCACTGGCATCTTTGGCGGTGTCATCCACAAATTTCATCACGGTTTCTGCGCACTTTACGCCTTCTTCTGAATTGTAAGGAATACCCAATTGATACAGCATGTCGGCAAACCCCATCACGCCAAGACCGATTTTGCGTGTTTGACGTGTGGTAAACGCAATTTGTTCAATTGGATACCGGTTTTGATCAATCACATTATCTAAGAAATGGACAGCGGTAAAAATGGTTTGTTTTAGTTTCTTATAATCAATTTCCAACTTTTTGCCGCTGGTTTTTAGCATAGCGGCCAGGTTTAAAGAACCCAGATTGCAGGATTCAAAAGGAAGCAGAGGTTGTTCGCCGCAAGGGTTGGTGCTTTCAATCTCCCCTTGTTTGGGAACAACGTTTGCTTTATTAATTCTGTCAAGAAAGATAATCCCCGGCTCTCCGTTGCTCCAAGCGGCAACAACCAGTTTTTCAAAAACGTCTCTTGCGTTCAATTTTCCGGTACATTTTTTCGTATGAGGATCAAACAATTTATATTCCTCATTGCGGCTGACGGCTTCCATAAAAGCCTCTGTCAGGCCAACACTGATATTAAAATTCGTAATTTCGCTGTTATCCTGCTTGCAGCTGATAAATTCCAAAATATCCGGATGGTCAACACGCAGGATCCCCATGTTTGCACCGCGGCGCGTTCCTCCTTGTTTTACGGCTTCTGTGGCGGAATTAAATACCTTCATAAAGCTGATAGGACCGCTGGCAACGCCGCCGGTAGAACCGACAATCGAGCCTTTCGGGCGCAAACGCGAAAAGCTAAACCCCGTACCGCCGCCGCTTTTATGTATAATAGCGGCTTGTTTTATGGTTTCAAAAATCCCTTCCATCGTGTCCTCAACCGGAAGCACAAAACAAGCAGAAAGCTGACCCAGTTCGCGGCCGGCATTCATCAGTGTCGGTGAGTTCGGCAAAAAAAGCAGGGAGGACATCAATTCATAAAATTCCTGTTCTGTTTTTTTAAGGTCTGCTTTTTCATCATAGTTTGCATCTGCTGCCGCGATCGCTTTGGCAACTCTGCGAAACAAGCCGTCCGGTGTTTCTATCGGATTTCCGCTTTCATCTTTTTGTAAATACCGTTTTTCAAGCACTTTCGCTGCGCTCTCTGATAGCTGCATGGAATATCGCTCCTTTTTCTATATCTTGAAGTAAAATTAACAACACAACACTATATATTGTATATTTTGAGACTTGATTTGTCAAGAGTCTTGTGCAGAAATTTAAAAAATATATTTGTAGGGGACGGCTCCTAGACGTCCCGAAAAAAGGCACTGTGAGAGCCTGCCCCCGATTGCATATATTTCCAGCGGTGCGTACCCCATGGGGCAGACCCTCGGGGCGCCGCACCCTACGGAGATAGTGTACAATACAAAAATGAGCAAAACAACATCCCCGCAATGCAAAAAAGCGCTCAAAATCAGGCATTTTATCCTAATTTTGAGCGCTATTGTCCCCGTGTACCTCGGGTCATATAGGCAAATTAAATTCCAAACAATAGTTTTAAAAGAATCAAAAGCACCAGTCCCGGCAGCCCAAACATACCGCAGACAGCAGCGGTAACGATATTAAGTCCAATTGCAAAGCCAAAAGGCGCAAATATCCAATTAAATATGTAAAGGGCAATTCCTCCCAAAACGGAATTTAAGATTAAAACTAAAATTCCTTTGAGCGGCTTAAAAAAGATTCTGCACAATATGAGCGCCAACGCCGCTGCCAAAAGATATGCCGCAATTTCAGCAAAGCCCACACTCATCCACATCCTTTCTACGCATTATAATCAAAAATTTGAGCAAAACATTCCGCATTTTCTCTCTGTTCTTGTTTGGCAAGCGAAAGGTAATAATTTAGTTTTGTTTCCTCAGCTTTGATCAAATATATATAGTACTCCAGCATGGAATCGTTTGTCACATAATTAAAATTATCCCGTGCAATTTGCAAATTTTGCTTTGCCTCTGCAACTTGACGCAAAAACTCACGGTCGCTTTGTTCCTTGCAAAAACGCTGCTGCTTCCTCTTTCTGCGGTTTTTCCACTGATCCATAAATACAAACAAGCCTTTCTGTTCCAAAGAAAGTAAAGTCATTTTTAGTCCTCCTATGTAATATTGCTACTACTAGTATAGGCTTGTTTTAAGTAAAATATTCCATAAATATAAATTTTGTCCAAATTCTTTTCACATAAAAAAGCCGGGAAAAGCCCGGCTTTTTTATGTGCGCAGCCGCCGCGGCTGGATTTGAGACGGCGGTTTCCTTAAAAGCGAAATGTGGAGCCTGTATGTATCATTTGATTTTAAAAATAGACCGTAAGATACCATTAATGAAACGAGGAAATTGCAATACCACTACTTTCATGCATAACACCATCCTTTTTATATTTCATTCGGCCTGCGTCAGCTGCAAAGCCAGCAGAAGGCGACAAAAAGAATTAGAAGGCCTTCTAAGATTACCAGCCATAAGGGAGGAAGGATCAGCCCGGCAAACATACCAAGACAAAAAGCGCCTGCAACCAAAGCCCACAGCCTAAATTTAAAGCAATGCATGTGCTACCTCCCATATCCTTTTGTTCTTCTGCTAACAGTATATGCTGATCCCCAAAAAGTGTGAAATAAATAAGATAACATAAAGAGCACTATAGGTAGGTACTCTGGCGCATTAGTTTAAAAGCACATGACGGGCAAAAAAATCTGCAGCAAAGCATCTGCAGATTTCAGCGTGTCGATAAAGTCGACACGCTTCAAGTCGAAACCTCTTTTCAAGAGTTTTCGCTTGAAAACAAGGGCTTTCGTTCGCACGGCGCTCTCCGC
>CASGBM010000158.1 GCA_949299615.1 uncultured Eubacteriales bacterium
CGGAGCTTGTTTGTTAAATCCAGGTTCCCTACCGCAGATTTTATTTCATCCAGAATCCTATCAAAACCAAGACAGGACTTGATTTTCTCACCCACTTCATCAATCAGTTTTTTCAATCCGGTTACCTTCAGTATGGCATCAATGACGGGTGAAAGAATTTTATTGATCAGACAGGCGGCGGCTTGCAGCACCCATTTTATAGGCGCGATGGCATTGATTATTTTTTCAACTGCATTTCCGATGGGACTGAGGAAACCGGAAATTTTTTCTATGCTGCTTATCACGGTTTTTATGCCTGCTATTTTGCTTTCCATTTCCTGACATTTTGCTTTTATGTCATTCATAATCCCGCAGAAATCCTGGTAGACCCCGGCTATGTCCGAAACAGACTCCTCAGCCGAACCGATGATTCCATTTATCTTGTGATTCAGGTTATCAACTTTTTCACCAAGCGTTGTACCCGCAGCCACCGGCTCAACAATTTCTGCTATCTGTATGACATAATCAAGGACAGTGACTGTCTTTACAACTTTAGGAAGAAATAACTGCAGGTCACCGCTTACATTGCGGATTTTATCTGTCCCGGCAAGCGCCCCGTTACTTACCCCTTCAAGTACCTTTGCCGTGTTTTTTATTTCATTCAATACGGCAGATACTGCGTTTAAGGCACCCTCCGTACTTTTTAAGACTTTCGATAAAACATTTGCAATGCTTCCGACTACGGGAACCACGGACAACACGGTTGCACCTTCAGACAGGGCTTTAAGCGCTTTTATACACTTTGTGAGGCAGGTTAAAGTTTCCTCGATCTCTCCGGTTATATCATGTACAACCCTCAGCTTGGCGGAGGTTTCATTCAACCCTGTGTTAACCGCAGGAAGTATGTCTTCGGCTTTTTTAACACAGGACAAAATATCCGGTAATCCCGATTTCACTTCTGGCATAATTAATATCTCACATCAAAAATTTATAAAAGATAATTGTTGAATCCTTTAACTTCATCTAAAACAAAGTTCAAATCAGCCCTCCAGCGCCGATTTAAACTTTGCGTATGCACATTCCCAAGTAAAATCAAATTGCGGCGAATGCGGTATCATATGTATTTCAGAAAGACCTTCTAATCACCCTGCTTTCTTTTATTTCCATACATCTTTCCCATATATATCTGTTTTCATCTTTTCAACATTTGAATTCAAGTTATTCATCCATACTGCAATAAGAAGAATCAGCGCGCCTACAACTACACATATACATATCATACAGCAGCAGGAAGAAATAATAGTTTTGAAAAATGCGTCAAGATATGTACCAAGACATGTATAAACAAGCAACACGCCCCAGCCCAGTACGACAAACAAAGTAAATCTTAACGTCACTTTTTGCGTGGATATATTTTTGTCAAAATATTTTTCTTGTTTATTTTGATAGACAGCATAAACATAATAAGGCTTATTATGCAATTTTCTGGATATTTCTGCGAGCCTTTCCTCATAACTATGGACAACAGAAATCCATGATTTCATCCAGTGATAATATCCTTAAACACTGAGATGCCAGCAAATGGACGTTATGAGTCCCAGCAAAATAACCAGAAGTTTTATCCCTATCCCCTGTTCTTCCGTCTCATGGCTCTCAGGCTCATCATCATTCTCATCCGCATAACCTGCAGCGTCATTTGCCCCCGGCTGAAAGATGTCTTTATCGGGAAATACGCCCAGACAATACAGAAGCACGCTAGTCAGACGCTGCTGTCCGTCAATAATCAAATTGCACGCTGGCTCATTACCGGCTCCTTTCAGCCGGCCTATCGTAACCGGAGGGATAAAAAAAATTATCCTCAAACGTCTGCATCAGTGCTTCGACTTTATCTTCATTCCAGACAAAAAGCCGCTGATACGACGGCAGCACAATATTCTTTTTCAGCATCAGATCAATCCAATGTTTCAAAGAATATTCGCCGTAATAAACCCTGTTCTCATTCATCCCGCTTTCCCCTGCACCAACTCTTCAATACTCCGGCAGAGCTTCTCAAACCCTTCACGCACAAACGCGCGCGGGTCAAGCTGCGGCGGCACGAAAACATCCTGTTCAAGCAAAGAGTGTACCTGTTCCAGTGCTCGGCGGCACAACTCGCCGCTTTCATCCGCAAAAATTCCCTGCACGTCTACGGAACGTTCCGTCAGTCCCAGCTTTTCCAAAAGCCCGGTCATTTTATGTTCATAGCTGAGCGAAACAAACGGCGTCCGGTTGTTGATGGCAAATACAACCGAGTGATAACGCTCCCCGATTACCATCCGCGCCCCGGCAATAATCTTCTGCTGCACATCGGAACTCTGATCTTCATCAATCACTAAAACCGGTTTCCCCGCCGCGCGTTCCGCCAGACGCCTGAAATACCCATAATCGTTGATCAAGGAACGGTACGTCTGCGGCAGCATCACGATTGTGTGCCCGGGATATTTTTCAGAAAGAAGCTCCATTACGTCCAAATGGAAGCGGTCGATCCGCTCCTGCGGAACATTCCG
The DNA here is from genome assembly GCA_949299615.1 of uncultured Eubacteriales bacterium. Classification (GTDB taxonomy): domain Bacteria; phylum Bacillota; class Clostridia; order UBA1381; family UBA9506; genus RGIG1666. The sequence goes on from CASGBM010000158.1 coordinate 2,526, forward strand.
ATAGCGGTAATGCCACGTGAGCGCATTCGGTACAAAAACCACATAGCGTTCACCCAGCTGCGACTGCACTGCTTCCGGGATTACCGCATCAGGCGTTTCCAGGAACGCCGAGTCAACAACCGGAACGGGATGTGCGCCGAGTTCCTCCGCAATGCGCACGGAAACATCGTCGCGCAGGCTTAAGAAAGAAAAATACGCAAGAAGGGACGAGCTTTCCTTTTTGAAAACCGAATGCGCGCAGTCTTCGTCCGTAAACGGCCCGATGGAACGCCCCCAGTAGAACACCGGCTTGCCCAGCCGCCGCGCCGTCTCAAGTTCCCAGATATGATCCCAGCTCATAAATCCGCCCATACAGATACCGCCGGGCGCACAGATTACGGCGTCATAGGATTTCAGAACCTTCCGGAATTTCCGGAGAGCCGGATGCAAAAGCGAAAGCGGCAGCATATGCAGCAGAAATGCATATTTCTGTGTCCGCCCCCACAACCTCCATCGCTGAATATCCCGGTAGCATACATTAGCTGCTTCAACCCGGATATCGCCGATAAGTGTAGTATCTTTTATCCCCAGAAAAATTACATCAATGCTGCTTTCCGGAAAAGCCTTTGCAAGTTCCCGCACAAACGCCTTGTGTGCAGCCTCATCACCTCTGTTTGCCAGCGGCTGGTTTACAATTGCCAGTTTCATTTTCTGTTTACCCTGTTATCTGTTATTTTTAGAGTTACCGCTTGTTGCCAGAACCAGCCGGTTCAGCAGCATATTGACGGCCGGCATATACCGTTTTTCCAGAAACCGCTGCCGCGCATAGTCCAGCAGGGAAAGGACGCTGAACAACAGCACGCAGCTGCCAAGCGCAAGAAGCGGAAAAAACGGGGAAGCATACTGCACGTCAAGGCAATGGAACACATCATCCCAAATACAGTCACGCAGCACCGATTCGTGCATCAGATAAATCCCGAACGTTGTCGATGAAACGGCGTTGATGAACCGGCTGTGCTTTATGTTCAGGCGGTTAAAAAAACAGAACAGCGCAATCACAGCGGCAGGCACGCACACCGCAACATTGACAGCGCTGTACAATACTTCCCAAAACAGCGCCTGCACGCCGCCCGCAGGCTGAAGTTCATCGATTCTGATATAAGTAAAAGCGGAAAGCACCCATGCCGCCAGAAACAGCGGTACACACTGTTTTTTGCCAAGTGAAAAATCCGTCCGCTTTATCCAAGTGCCCAATAAATAGAAGAAAAACGCCCGCTGTAATCCGATATAGCGGAACTCAAACACCGTGGATGCATACCAGACAACCCAGGTGACTGCAAGCAGAACAGACAGCTGTCTCAGGTTCAAAGACGATGTGCAGCGGTTAATGAGCGGTATGCATAAATAAAGCAGAAAATACGCCGTTACAAACCACCATCCCTCAGACGTAACCGGAATCACCGCATGGACAAAGGCTATTAAAAGCTGCTTTGTATCCCCGGCAGCAGAC
>CASGBM010000159.1 GCA_949299615.1 uncultured Eubacteriales bacterium
AACCTAAAAATAGCATTTTAATGCTGTTTTTAGGTGTGAAATTGTAAATTTCACACAAATGGTTTCGCAAAACCATTTGTTCAGTAGACATTAAATATACAAGGCTATAAAATAAAAAACAAAATCCGGATAAATGCAGCCATTTATCCGGATTTTTTCTGCTCTTTATTCTACAATCGGCTGGATCTTGACCGAAATATCGCCGTCTTTTACATCCACAATAATTTTACTGTGCTTTTTCACCTCACCACGGATGACCGCTTCTGCAATCGGATTCTGGATATGCTTTTCAATCGTCCTGCGAAGCGGACGCGCGCCGAATTTCACATCATAGCCTTTGTCCAGAACAAAATCGCGCGCCGCCTGAGAAACCTCTAAAATCATATCTTTTTTAAACAATTCCTCCGCCAGTTCACGAAGCATCAAAGCTACAATCTGCTCCAGTTCCTCGCGGCTGAGCTGATGAAATACAATCACTTCATCAATACGGTTTAAAAATTCTGGACGGAAAATATCTTTCAGTGCCGACTGTACGCGGTTTTGAATCGAATCCTCCTCCGTCTTATTAAAACCATAGCTTGACGTGTGCAGATTCGAACCGGCATTCGACGTCATGATAATAATAGTGTTTTCAAAATTCACCATCCGTCCGTGGCTGTCTGCCACGCGCCCGTCGTCTAAAATCTGAAGCAGGATGTTAAACACATCTTCATGTGCTTTTTCAATTTCATCCAGCAAAATGATGGAATACGGCTTCCTGCGTACTTTTTCCGTCAATTGACCCGCCTCGTCATAGCCGACATATCCCGGAGGTGCGCCGATCAATTTCGAAACTGTGTGCTTTTCCATATATTCCGACATATCAATGCGGATCATCGCTTCTTCGTTGTCAAACATCACAGACGCAAGCGTTTTTGCCAGTTCCGTTTTTCCTACGCCCGTAGGACCAACAAAGATAAACGATACCGGCCGGCGGATTTTTGTAAGTCTTGCACGGTTTCTGCGAATCGCCTGCGAAATCAGCTCGATTGCATGATTCTGCCCAACGACCCGCGTGTGCAGGCGTTTTTCCAGATCAAGCAGTTTTTTGCTTTCTGCCTCTGTAATACTTTTAACCGGGATGTTTGTCCAGTCTTCAATCACCGAAGCCACATCTTCAACCGTGAGCTCTGTATCAATCCCGCTCGCTTCGAGCGCGTTAATCTGTTCAATCACAGCGCATTCTTTCTGCTTCAGTTCCGCCGCTTTTTGATAATCCTCCGGCGAATCACCGGACACAGCGTCTTCCTTCTCGATCTGGATTCTGCGCAGTTCTTCCTGCAGTTGTGTCATCCTCACCAGCGCCTGATTATTTAAATTCGCCTTAGAACCGGCTTCATCAATAATATCAATCGCTTTGTCCGGCAGGAAACGGTCGGTAATATACCGCTCCGACATCATCACAGCCTGCTCGGCAACTTCATCCGAAATCTTTACATGGTGGTACTTTTCATAATAATCGCGGATCCCTTTGATAATTTCCACCGTATCCGAAAGCGACGGTTCCTCTACAATTACAGGCTGGAAACGGCGTTCCAGCGCAGAATCTTTTTCAATGTGCTTGCGGTATTCATCCAGCGTGGTAGCGCCCAAAACCTGAATGTCACCGCGCGCCAGCGCCGGTTTTAAAATGTTTGCCGCACTCATCGCGCCTTCCGCATCCCCGGCACCGACAATATTATGCAATTCGTCAATGACCAAAATAATATTGCCAAGCTCTTTTGCTTCTTCCAAAAGCTTTTTCAGGCGCGCTTCAAACTGACCGCGAAATTGCGTTCCTGCCACAATTGCTGTAAAATCAAGCAAATATACTTCTTTTGCATACAGCTTCGGCGGCACCCTTTTTTCCGCAATACGGACAGCAAGCCCCTCCGCAATCGCCGTTTTCCCGACGCCGGGCTCACCCAAAAGGACAGGGTTATTTTTCGAGCGGCGGTTTAAAATCTGAATTACGCGGTCAATTTCCTTATCTCTGCCGATAATCCGGTCGATCAGCTTTTCCGAAGCTTTGCGCGTCAAGTTGGTGCCAAAACTGTCTAAAAGACGCTGTTTTTCCTTTTTTTTCTTCTTGGTGGCGGTTTTAGTTGTTGCCCCGCCGCCGCTGTCTTTTGGTCTTTCCTCTTCTTTGCGGTTACCCATCAAGTTGCCCAACATGTCTTTTAAATTGCCCATTAAGGCAAGCGGTTGGTTTTCCATATTTTCATCATCGAGCTCGCTGTAATCAAACTCATCCATACTGTTCATCAGCTCATTCATGCCCGAATTGATCTCGTCATACTGCTCCGGTGTCAGACCCATTTCCTTTAAAATATCATCGACAGGAGCCAGCCCCAGCTCTCGGGCACAGTTCAAGCAATAACCGTCCGTAGTCTGCTGGTGGCTTGCCGGATCTAATTTATTAATAAAAACAACCGCCTGGTTTTTTTTGCATCGAATACATAACATAGACATCATCTCTCTTTATCCCATGATTTCAACTATTTTTAATAACTTTTGGTTTCGTATAAACCGCCATGCAATATGGCAAAATACCATTACATTTTTATACTATTTTATTATAGCATAATTCATGTCAGATAAAAAGACCCATTCATAAAAGTTTACAACTTTGCAACAATTTTTTGGGAAATTCTTCCACATACAGCCCTGTATATTTTTACTGAAATTGGAAATCCTATTTTTGTACCATTGCAGTCCACATTCCAGCAAAAGGCAGGGTGATTTAATGGCAAATAAAGTAGAAATCTGCGGCGTAAATACGTCCAAACTCCCCGTGCTGTCCAACGAGGAAAAAATGGAGCTGTTTGAAAAAATAAAAAAGGGCGATACCAAAGCCCGTGAAACATTTATCGGAGGAAATCTCCGGCTCGTCCTCAGCGTAATTCAGCGTTTTGCAAACCGAAGTGAAAACCCCGATGATTTATTCCAAATTGGTTGTATTGGTTTAATCAAAGCCATTGACAATTTCGATACTTCCCATAACGTCCGCTTTTCAACCTATGCCGTCCCGATGATCATCGGCGAAATTCGGCGCTATCTGCGCGATAATAATTCCATCCGTGTGAGCCGCTCTATGCGGGACATTGCATACAAAACCTTAAAAGCCAAAGAAGCTTATATCAACGAACATTCCAAAGAACCCACGATTGAAGAACTTGCCTCGCTAATTGACATTCCGAAAGAAGACATTGTGTTTGCTCTCGAGGCAATCCAAGATCCGGTCTCATTGTACGAACCGGCATACAACGACGGAACGGACACCATTTTTGTCATGGATCAAGTGAAAGATTCTAAAAACACGGACGAATCATGGCTCGAAGAAATTGCACTTCGCGAAGCCATGAAGCGCCTGACTGATCGGGAAAAGCATATTATAAACCTTCGCTTTTTTTCCGGCAGGACACAAATGGAAGTTGCCGAAGAAATCGGAATTTCCCAGGCGCAGGTCTCCCGTCTGGAAAAAGGTGCGCTTGACCGAATGAAAAAATATATTTAAAAAATGGAATTCTGTCAATTACAAGACCCCGGCAGAATGTACTGCCGGGGTCTTGTCTATCAAAAAGCAATTTCAAGATAAAAATGTGTTTTGAAATACATTTCCGCAAGCAAATGGATTTTTCCGTAGGGGACGGCTCCTAGACGTCCCGCCCCGTGGGGTACGTCCCAGATCTGTAGTCCCTCTTATTTTAATCACCGCGGCAAAGCAAAAAATTTAGCGGTGCGTCCGGGGGCCGCACCCTACGCAGAAACTGTAAATTTTAAGACAATAGTAAACCCAAATGATTATAAAAAGAAAATAAATTAAGCACTAACAAAACGGGAATCTGTAGGGGACGGCTCCTAGACGTCCCAACCCCGTGGGGTACGTCCCAGATCTGTAGTCCGTCTTATTTTAATCACCGCGGCAAAGCAAAAAATTTAGCGGTG
>CASGBM010000160.1 GCA_949299615.1 uncultured Eubacteriales bacterium
GTCGCGAAAAAATAAGTCTTGTTTTTCTATTAAATTATACTAAACTCCCGAAAGGAAGTCAAGAAAAAAACCCGCCCGCCCCGTAAAAAAAGACAGAGCGGCAGCCGGGTTTTTCGTCAGTATTTACCGAGCAGCAGGGGAATCGCCCCACCGCCACGCCGATGGATACCCGCCCTCTCCGCCACGCCGATGGATACCAAGCCCGTAGGGGCGGGTCTTGTGCCCGCCCGGGGAAGGGGAAGAGAGGTGGATTCCTACACCCCAAGGAAGACGCACAAATCTATCGGTTTTCTGTCAAAACCATCAAACAAAAATCGGGTCATATTCACGCCCAACCTGCGGCGAAGGATACCTTGTCAATAACTCTGTTCCGGCTCTTCTCCAAGAAACGCCGACATGGCGTCCCGGTAGGCCTCTGCCTGCTCCTCGGTCAATTCATAGCTTACACGCAACAGAACCGTGTTGTATTTGTACATATATTCATTGGTTCCGAAAGCCCCCAGGCTCGGGTCATTCATCTGCTGAAGGTAATCGTACCGGTCGGTGCAATCACCCGCATCTTCAAAATACTCAACCGTACCGCCGACCAAATCCTCTTCAGAATACTGCTCACAGCGCGTATCGCTGAAATCGAACTTGCCGATATAGTTATCCGGTCTGCCAAGCAACTCGTTTGGGTCGGTTTCAGCCGTATAGATAATCGTAGAACCAAACCCTTCTACACCGGAAATCGCAGCAGATAGCGTATCCGATGTAATTTGCAGCGTGGAAGCCTCGTCCCCGCAGCCCGCCAACAGCAACAACAGCAAAGACAAAACCATGGCAATTCCTTTTTTCATAGCAAAAACCCTCCAATGATTTTTCTTACTGTGATTATAGCGAATCAAAACAAATACCGCAAGCCCTTTTTCATTTTTGAGGAAAATTTTCCCAGCCGCCCCCTTCTGAATGCTTTTTCGCAAAATGAGGCATTGAACAAAAGCAATCATGCACGGCATCAGTCTGCCGACAGCTTACTCATATACATTCTGTATTCTTCGGAGTTATTATCCACAGTGATTGCCCTTGTTTTCCCGGTGGTAAAATAGACAAGAAAAGTGGTCGCATGCTTTTCTTTCACCGTATGCTTTGCGGTGGCGGCGCCTATGATTGCCCCTGTCGTCCCAAAAAGCAAATCTCCTGCCACCGCTCTGCCAACCATACTTCCCTTTTTCGGCCGGCTGGTTGCCGTATGCGAGGAATCCACAATCACCGTCTTTTGAATCGTTTCCAGATACGCCCGGTCAACTTCTGCCTGCCGCCGTTCCTGCGCCTCTCTTTTCGCGACAGAGCGCTTATTCCACCGCAGCCCGAACCAGGCAAGCACAATCAGGGGAATGAATATGCCCATAACCAAACCCGCAAACCGCACCTTGACAGCGATATCCGGGTCATCCAGCAGCGGATTGAACTTTCTGCTGCAAAAATACAAAATCAAAGCGGCAGGGAAAAACGCAGCCATGAAAGACAGCGCCTTTTTCTCCGCAAGATCCCAGATTGTCATCACCCCGCCGATCAAAAGGCAAACCATGCTGAAGGTCGGCAGAATCAGCGTGTTTTTATTGTTCACCTCTCCCGAATAAAACATCAACAATCCCACCAAAGCAAAAAGCACAGCCCCGGCACAAACCAGCCCGATACCCCACCGCGCTATTTTATTCATATCAATCACAACCTATATTCTTTTTCCAATCCCGATTGCAACATAAAAATCTGAAAAAGCAATACGCCTGAAACAATCCCCTACAACGATCAACCGGCTAAAATCGGCGTATGCTCTCCTTTCACCCAATCCATATTTTTCCCGTATTTGTAAAAGCCCTGGTATACCTTTTTGTTTTCGTAAATCGTCTGCACCGTGCTGATGGAAAACTTAGTCCCGCTGCGATTTGTCTTTCCTTGTTCGTTCAGGAAGGCAACAATCGCTTTGTATGTTTTGCTCTCATCGTCTTTCATGCGAAAAATGGTTCTCACGATCTCGGCTTCTTCTGGAACAATGACCAACCGCCGATCTTCCGCCTTATAACCGAATGGCGGACGCCCGCCGCTGTAACCGCCCATCGAAGATTTTACCGCCCGACCGGCACTGGTTCTTTTGTTGATATTCTCCCGCTCCATCTGCGCACAGGTAAGCGTAAACGCTTTCAGCATACCGGCAAAGACGCCGAACTGACCAAAGTCCTCACAAATGCTGATAAGCTCTATATTTTTACGCAAAAGCGCCCCCTGATAGTAAAAATAGATATTGATATCGCGGGCCACCCGGTCGGACTTGGCCACAACAACCGCCTCATACGGCGGGTTCGTAACATCCCCGTAAACAATCTCATCAAACCCGGGTCTGTACTTTGCGCCGCTCTCCCCCTCATCGGAATACCACTTCAAAATATTCATATCATTCTTTGCGCAATATTCCATAATCTGTTCCCGCTGCGCCTGAAGACCAAACCTGTCCTCGCCCAACTGCCCGTCTGTGCTCACTCGCACATAAGCAACCACATTTTTCATAAAACTGCCTCCTGCTTCTATTCACTGGGTTTCAAAATTACGATAACAGGATAGCGTATTTTATTGGCGAAAATTCCGGCAACGAGGGTCTTCCTTTCCAAAGGGTCGGATAATTTTAGTATCCCTTACCACTTCGTATTCTGTCAATGTATCCTCTGATGTGAAATCTGTTGTAATAAAATCCGAGTAACTTTGTGTGCTGACAAACATTGCATTAAAATAAATTGCAACTGGAAGTATAATGGGAGCAAGCAGGATTATATTGGAAATCAGATTTGATGGAATTAAAAATGCCAGGATCATAGCCGCAGCTCCTATCAGAATAACGGCGCAAACATAAGTCAACAGCTGGATTTCTATGCTGTCTCCAAACCATGTGAACCACCTTGCGCAGCGATCCAACGATGTAGGCCCTGAAAATAGAAGAACTCCAAATGTAGAGCTTAATATCATAACCCACAAACCAATCGAATATAGCGTTCTGCATTTTGGGCGTTTGACTCTGAATCCAGATACCATACAGTAAATCAAAAAAAGTACAACGATAATTATAATGGCAGCGATCCACACTGGCAATGCCTCTAAAAAATCACGGATAAGCTCACTTGCCAGCCCTACAGCACAAAAAATCAACAGAAGGATAATCCCCAAAGGTATAAACCAAATAACCTCCATACTCACACCATTCTTATCTCTCTTGTAGAACTTCATTATATCCCTTTGCATTTTAAAATCCAGTAATTTTTGCAAATTTTGGCAGGATGTGTACTTCATCTTTCGCTTTTTCCTCTGAAAGCGCCACATTTGGCGCAAGATAAGCGGCGGCTTGTGCCATCGGAATCCTCGTTGATGGTACCGCATATGTTGCATTTCCAGCGCAGTTCCTCCGTAGTTTTCGGATGATACAAAAACGATGAATCGTTTGCATAGGTTCTTCCGCACTGTGGACAGGTAACAAAGCTATCCATATTCGATGTCTGGCTTCTGCAGCCACATCTGCAGATCAATTCTCCCATTGTCATTTGTTCATCAACCCTTCCGTTTTTTAACGCTGCAAGACAAACGCTTGCTCTATGATTCACATGATAAAATGGGTGCCAAGGATTACAGGGGAATTTCCTCATACGCAAACGGGCAAATCGCTGTCGCTGCCCATAATGACGGCAACTTTTTTCATCATGCAAACGCTCTCCTTTTCCAAGACTTCCGTTCAAAAAGGGCAGTCCGCTTCCGTATTTGAAGTAGACTGCCCAGACGGTCGGCTTGTATTTTTTTCGCTCCCCTGCGGTAACTCCGCTTGTCCGTCAGTCGCGAAAAAATAAGTCTTGTTTTTCTATTAAATTATACTAAACTCCCGAAAGGAAGTCAAGAAAAAAACCCGCCCGCCCCGT
>CASGBM010000161.1 GCA_949299615.1 uncultured Eubacteriales bacterium
GATATGCACTTTATTTCTATGATCCGGCTGCCGGATTTCGTAACGAAGGAAGATTTTGAGTGGGCAGTCCGGGAAGCAACGAAAAAGAAGAAGCAGGATTTTTCAAAAGTCGAGTTCTTCCCCTATGCTGAAGGACTGTGCGTTCAGTGTATGCACATCGGCTCTTACGACGATGAGCCTGCCACTGTTGATTTAATGCACGACTATATGAAAGCAAACGGGTATGAGCTGGATATTACGGACGCGAGATACCATCACGAAATTTATCTGAGCGATCCGAGAAAATGCGATGTGAGCCGGCTGAAAACGGTTGTGCGTCACCCGATAAAGAAGAAATGAGGTCTTATATGAAAAAGATCCTGATCCACGGTTCCGGGCACAGGGCATCAAGCTGGGAGAAGACAGTTGTCCATATGGGAAACAGCGGCGATATACTCTGCCCGGAGCTTTGCTCCCTTCTGAATGGAAAAACCGCAAGCTATGCGAACCTGTATGATTCGTTTGCACGGTATTGCAACGCAATCGACGGGCAGGTTCACCTGTGCGGTATTTCATTGGGCGGCATTTTAGCGTTAAATTACGCCTTGGACTTCCCGGAGAAAACGAAAACATTGGTTTTGATCGGCACGCCGTACAAAATCCCAAAGCTTACATTCGCATTTCAAAACATGATTTTCAGGTTTTTGCCGGAGTCTGTTTTTGAGAATATGGCGTTTAACAAAAAGGATACGTTTCTTTTGGGAAATTCCATGAAAAGCCTGGATTTTGGCGGCAGGCTTCAAAATATTAAGTGCCCCGTGCTGGTTATTTGCGGGGAAAAGGATACTGCAAACAGGAAAGCGGCGCACTTCCTGTCGGAGAATATGAAAAATGCGGAGCTGAAAATCATTGAAAATACCGGACATATCGTAAATGAGGAAGCCCCGGGGATTTTAGCGGAAATATTTAATGAATACTACGGGCTTCAGCGCGAATAATAGTTGATAAAAATTAAAAAGGAGGCTGCCGGAGCATGGAAAACAAAACGTATCTTGCTATTGACTTAAAGTCCTTCTATGCTTCGGTCGAATGCATGGAACGGGGGCTGGACCCCATAACGACCAATTTGGTGGTAGCGGACGAAAGCCGCACCGAAAAGACCATTTGCCTTGCCGTTTCGCCCTCGCTCAAATCTTACGGGATCCCCGGCAGGCCGAGGCTGTTTGAGGTTGTGCAGAAAATTAAAGAGGTAAATGCTGCAAGACAGCGTAAGGCTCCCGGAAAAAGATTTGCCGGTTCCTCCTCTGATTATAATGAATTAAAAATCCATCCAGAGCTTGCTGTTGACTATATTGTCGCACCACCGCAAATGGCGCGGTATATGGAGATAAGTACGCAGATTTACGATATTTATATGAAATATATTGCGCCTGAGGACATGCATGTCTACTCGATCGACGAAGTCTTTATGGATGTTACCGGTTATCTGAATACCTACCGGTTTTCAGCACGAGAGCTTGCCATGAAAATCATCCTGGATGTACTGCACACAGCAGGGATTACCGCTACGGCAGGAATCGGAACAAATCTTTATCTTTGCAAGGTGGCAATGGATGTAGAGGCAAAGCATATCCCGCCGGACAAAAACGGCGTGCGGATCGCGGAGCTGGACGAGATGTGCTATCGCCGAAAATTATGGAGCCACCGCCCCTTGACCGATTTCTGGCGCGTAGGCAAAGGCTATGCAAATAAGCTTGAGCAAAACGGAATCTTCACAATGGGCGATGTGGCCCGGTGTTCTATTGGTAAACCCAATGAATATTACAACGAAGATTTGCTGTACAAGCTGTTTGGCGTGAATGCGGAATTGCTGATCGACCACGCATGGGGCTGGGAGCCATGCACCATTGCAGACATTAAGGCATATAAGCCGGAGTCAAACAGCATTGGTTCCGGGCAGGTTCTGCAGTGCCCCTATGACTTTGAAAAAGCAAAGCTTGTTGTAAAGGAAATGACGGATGCTTTGGTGCTGGATCTGGTAGAAAAAGGACTTGTGACCAATCAGCTCACGCTTACTGTCGGCTATGACATAGAGAATCTGACAGATCAGAACCGCAGAAAGAAGTACCACGGCGAAGTTAAAACAGACCGTTACGGAAGAAAGATTCCGAAGCATGGTCACGGCACAGCGAATCTTGCGGGCTATTCTTCCTCGACAAAACAGATCATGGCCGCCATGCTGGAGCTTTTCGACCGCATTGTTGATAAAAATCTTTTGATACGGCGGCTGAATGTTACGGCAAACCGTGTGATTGATGAAAAATCGATACCAAAACCACCTCGGTATCAACAGATGGACTTTTTCACCGACTATGCGGCAGAACAAGAAAAACAAAAAGCACAACAGGCAGAGCTTGCCCGCGAGAAAAAAATTCAGGAAGCTATGATCGACATCAAGAAAAGATTCGGTAAAAACGCTGTTCTGAAAGGGACGAATCTGTCAGAAGGCGCAACAGGAAAAGACAGGAACAACCAGATCGGAGGACACAAAGCATGAACAAAAACCCGAATCGGTGTGCCTATGTAAATATGCGCAACCCGTTATATATTCAATACCACGATGAAGAATGGGGTGTTCCCGAACATTCCGATCAAAAGCTTTTCGAGATGCTGCTGTTGGAATGCTTTCAGGCCGGCCTGTCATGGGAATGTGTGTTAAACAAGCGCGAAGCTTTCCGCACCGCTTTCGATCATTTTGACGCGGATAAGATTGCCTGCTATGGTGAGGAGAAAATACAGCAGCTCATGAATAATCCGGCAATCATCCGCAATCGGCTAAAAATAAAAGCAAGCATTACAAATGCGATTGTTTTTAAGCAAATACAAGCTGAATACGACTCTTTCGATGCATACATCTGGGGCTATACAAATGGGGAAACCATCATTGAGGAATACACAGTCAGAACTACTTCCCCTCTGTCTGACCGGATATCGAAAGATCTCAAACAACGAGGCATGAAGTTCGTCGGTTCCACCATCATATACTCCTATCTGCAAGCTATAGGAATATTGAACGCGCATGGGAAAGAATGTGATTGGTATAAACACGATTGAATCAAGTTGGAGGTAAAGAAAGTGAGCAACGAGCAAAAAAACGGCGATTATGATGATATCATTGATCTTCCGCACCATGCTTCCACTACCCGGCCAAGGATGTCAAGGCTGGACCGCGCTGCGCAGTTTGCTCCATTTGCCGCCCTCACCGGCTATGGCGCGGCGATCAAAGAAACGGCGCGCCTTACCGATGAACGGTCGGAGCTTGGCGAATATGAACTGATGGAGCTAAATGCCGGTATCCATATGCTGATGGAGCGCATTGACGAACATCCCCAAGTGGAAATCACCTATTTCAAGCCAGACGAACGCAAGGATGGCGGCGCGTATTTGACAGTGAAGAGCCGGGCGAAAAGACTGAATGAATACGAACGGTTCCTTCTGTTGGAAGACGGAACGGAAATCCCGTTTGATGATATTTATAAAATAGAGCTTTGTGCGGATTGAATAAGGACTTTACTCCGGCGCACTCAGCATATGCAACGGAAAGAAAGTGAAGGTAATGGCAAATGTTAGAATTCGGATGGATTTGTTTATTAGCAGCAATGGTCGGCGATTTTGCAGTCCCATATGTATTGGCTCCGTTTTATCATGGATACAGTCATAAAAAGCAGGTAATGAGTGTTCTGGGAAATCCCAAAAGTCCTGTTCGCAGGTGGTATAATACATGGCTTATTTTGTTGGGAATCGGGTTGCTGGCTTCCTTTCCTGCTTTAATTAATGTCTACTGAACAAATGGTTTTGCGAAACCATTTGTGTGAAATTTACAATTTCACACCTAAAAACAGCATTAAAATGCTATTTTTAG
>CASGBM010000162.1 GCA_949299615.1 uncultured Eubacteriales bacterium
CAAAAAAAGCACAAAAACCTTGCACCTAAACAATTCTGAAACGCTTACAAACCGCTATGCGGCTGCGTTTCAGAATTGTTCAGCAGTCATTAATTAAAAGCTTACAAAATTATATTGATTTTAATTGCAGATTGTGATAGACTTACAATAGTTATTATAACATAACTAATTAGGAGGTGGATGCATGAAAAGAATTTCCCGTTATTTAACACCATACACAGGCTGCATCATTTTGGCGTTTGTATTAATTCTTATTCGTGTCTTCGGGGAATTGTCATTACCGAATTTGATGTCAATGATTGTAGATAACGGAATTAGCAATTCAGACATGCCATATATATGGAAAATGGGTTCTATTATGCTTGTGGTGGCGTTAGTTTCAACATTTGCAATTATTATGATGGATTTTTTTGGTGCAAAAATTTCGACAGGTTTTGCCCGTGACGTCCGTAAAAGTGTTTTTCATAAGGTGCAATTGTTTTCTAATGCTGAGTTTGATAAACTGGGAGCGTCATCTTTGCTAACCAGAACCATTAATGATATTACACAGCTGCAAAATTTTCTGACAATATTTATTCGAATCGTTATGATGTGCCCTTTGATGATGTTTGGCTCTATTTTTCTTGCATTTTCAAAAAATGCAAGTATGGCGGTTATTTTTACTGCATTAATACCGTTTCTGCTTGTCATTATTGTTTTAGTTTCGAAATTTGCTGTTCCTTTGTCTACTGTAATACAGCGCAAAGTGGACCGGATTAATTTAGTTATTCGGGAAAAGCTTACTGGAATTCGGGTTATCCGCGCTTTTAATAAGGAGGACTTTGAGGAAAAACGCTTTGATGATGCAAACCGCGATTTGACACAGACCATGATTAAACTGCAAAAAATAGCCTCCGTGCTTATGCCGGCAATGAGTTTGGTTTTGAACGGCGGCACGATTGCAGTTGTTTGGATCGGCAGTCATAAAATTTCAGCCGGAAGTCTTCAGGTCGGAGATATGATGGCAGTTTTACAGTATATCATGCATGTTATGATGTCGCTGATGATGCTTTCTATGGTGTTTATTATGTACCCACGTGCGGAAGCATCGGCGAACAGAATTTCTGAAGTTTTAGAAACAGAGCCGGTCATAGAAGATCCTAAGCAGCCTAAAACCCCCATGGGGCAAAAGGGCGAAGTAGAATTTAAAAACGTTAGCTTTTATTATGAAAATTCTGATGAGCCCGCTCTCAAAAATATTTCATTTTGTGCAAAGCCGGGTCAAGTTACAGCAATCATAGGCAGCACCGGAAGCGGAAAATCAACTTTAATTCATTTAATCCCTCGGCTTTATGATGTATCGGAAGGGGAAGTGCTCGTCGACGGTTTAAATGTAAAGGATTATACACAGCATGAGTTAAGAGAAAAAATAGGATTTGTTCCTCAAAAAGCTGTGTTGTTCTCCGGAACGATAAAATCAAATCTTTTGTGGGGAAAAGAAAATGCTTCGGATGAGGAAATTAGACTTGCAGCGGATACGGCACAATCGACCGATTTTATCATGACAAAAGAAGATGGCTTTGAGGCGCATATTGCCCAAGGCGGAACAAATGTATCCGGTGGGCAAAAACAGCGTCTGGCAATCGCAAGAGCTATAATCAAAAAACCTGAAATATATATTTTTGACGATAGCTTTTCCGCTTTGGATTTTAAAACCGATGCAAATCTACGCGCGGCTTTAGCAAAACAGACAAAAGAGAGTACAGTTATTATTGTTGCACAGCGAGTATCCACGATTATGCACGCTGATCAGATTCTTGTGTTAGATGAAGGGAAACTGTTTGGCTGCGGTACGCATCAGGAATTATTTGAAACCTGTGACGTCTATCGTGAAATTGTGCTGTCTCAGCTGACAAAGGAGGAGATGGCATGAGTACGCAAAGAGGACCGGTCAAAATCATGGGAGGCCCTAGGGGACATGGCCTAGGCGCCGTTATGGTAGGGGAAAAATCAAATAATTTTAAAGGGACACTGGTTAGATTGCTGGGATATTTAAAGCCGTATTGGTTTGCATCGTGCTGTATGATTTTATTTGTCTTACTTGCGACGCTTTTTAATACGTTAGCTCCAAAAATTCTTGGAGACGCAACTACTACCATTTACAACGGAATAGTAAACCAAACAGGGATTAATTTTACAAAGCTATTTTACATTTTGCTAATGTTAGGCGGAGCATATCTGCTATGGGGTATTTTTAGTTATTTTCAACAAATTATTATGGCGCACGTAGCACAGAAGACTATGTACAGTCTGCGAAAGGATGTTGATGAAAAACTGTCGCGGCTTCCTTTGAAGTACTTTGATTCTCAGACATTCGGAGAAATTTTAAGCCGTGTTACCAACGATGTCGATACCATTTCCAATTCTCTTCAGCAAAGTCTAACCCAGGTAATCAATTCTGTTATTACATTTATTATGCTGCTGGTTGTGATGCTGACTGTTAGCCCTTGGCTTACCCTGATTGCAGTTGCAACATTGCCATTTTCCGCATTTATTTCTGCTGGAGTTGTTAAAAAGACGCAAAAGTTTTTTAAAGGGCAGCAAAAATCGATGGGTGAGCTGAATGGCCATATTGAAGAAATGTATGGCGGACATAATATTGTAAAATTGTTTAATCATGAAAAGCAGGTAAAAGATCGGTTTGATGAAATTAATGAAGAACTGTATCACAACAGCCGAACCGCTACTTTTGCCTCGTCAATTATAATTCCTCTGACCAATTTAATTGGAAATATCGGCTATGTCATTCTTTGTGTAGTCGGAGGTATTATGGTTGCTGCAGGAAGCTTGGAAATCGGTGCAGTGCAGGCTTTTATACAATATTTACGCCAATTTAACCAGCCAATCAGTCAAATTGCAAATATTGCGAACATACTGCAATCAACAGTTGCCGCCGCAGAGCGTGTGTTTGAGTTGCTGGATGAAACGGAGCAAATACCAGATACAAAGACACCTAAAACTTTAAATCATATTGACGGCAGTGTTGCTTTTCGTCATGTCTCTTTTGGTTATAGCAGTGAGAAAATTTTAATTAAAGATTTAAACATGGAAATTAAAAGCGGCGATACAATTGCTATTGTCGGACCTACAGGAGCCGGAAAAACTACGCTGGTAAATCTTTTAATGCGTTTTTATGAAATTAATTCCGGCGGGATTTATGTTGATGGTATCAAAACGACAGAGTTTACTAGAAGCTATCTTCGAAACATATTTGGAATGGTTCTTCAGGATACTTGGCTTTTTCAGGGTACCATCCGAGAAAATCTTGCTTATGGCAAAGAAAGCGCAACGGAAGAGGAGATTATATCTGCTGCAAAAGCCGCGCACGCACACAGCTTTATCAAACTTTTGCCAGGCGGATATGACTTTGTATTGAATGAAGAAGCATCCAATATTTCTCAGGGGCAGAAACAGCTCTTGACGATTGCCAGGGCAATATTAAAAGATCCGGATATTTTAATTTTGGATGAGGCAACCAGTTCTGTTGACACGAGAACAGAAGTTTTAATTCAAAAAGCAATGAATAATTTGATGAAAGGAAGGACCAGCTTTGTGATCGCGCATCGTCTGTCAACAATCCGTGATGCAACCAATATTTTGGTGATGAAAGATGGCGATATTGTGGAGCAGGGCAATCACAAATCTTTGATGGAGCAGAATGGGTTTTATGCCAATCTCTACAACAGCCAGTTTGCACAAAACAATCAGGCTTAATTTGCTTGAGATTTGGCAATATAAAATATATAAATCTTAAATAATGTCTACTGAACAAATGGTTTTGCGAAACCATTTGTGTGAAATTTACAATTTCACACCTAAAAACAGCATTAAAATGCTATTTTTAGGTT
>CASGBM010000163.1 GCA_949299615.1 uncultured Eubacteriales bacterium
GAACCTAAAAATAGCATTTTAATGCTGTTTTTAGGTGTGAAATTGTAAATTTCACACAAATGGTTTCGCAAAACCATTTGTTCAGTAGACATTAATTACTCATTATCCCTCGCAAAGAGCGCGCAAAATAACAGTTATTATCCGTGTTGTTCCATCCCCATTTCGCCTCGTTTTATTACAATAAAAAAGCTTGGTTTTTTGGTATTTGCAAAGGGACCACAGCAAAATGATTTTTAAAATCAGGTTGCCACAGCCCCTTTTCCTTAACGCCTTACAATTTTATCTATCCCAATAAAACTATAAAAATAACATTATCCTGGTATTTCTGGACGGACCAATGCCGCGTCTTCTCTCGCGCCTTCTTTTCGAAAGCGGTTCGGCGTGGTTCCTGTCCATTTTTTAAACGCGCGAATATATGTGTTTACATCGTGGTACCCCACCTGTCCGGCAATTTCCTCTACCGATAGTCCGGTTGTTACCAGTAGTATCTGTGATTGATTGATGCGGCAGCGGGTTAAAAACTCATACGGCGTTTCTCCAGTTTCCATTTTAAACACCCGAATAAAATGATATAAACTAAAATTCATTTTCTCCGCCAGTTCGCAAATCGAAATTTTTTCCATATAATGCTGCGCAAGATATTCTGCGCCTTCCTGAATGCTGAAATGTTCCTCCGTTTTTTTCTCTTCCAAAAACTTTCCGATCAATATACTGAGAAATTCGTTTGCTATACTGCAAAGTTTTAAGTCGTGGCTGATAGAATACTCATGCTCCATACGAAATAATTTTTCAAAAACCGGCTTTAATCGATTCCCCACAAAAGGCACATCAAATTTATCTGCAAATGCCAATTCATAATATTTCCGCACTCCTTCTCCTGTCATGTGTGCCCAGTAAAGCTCCCATTTTCCGCTCTTTCCTGTACTGTAAAACTGATATTTTCGGCAGTCAATCAACACAGCATACCCGGGTTTTAAATAAAATTCCTGCTCCCGATACTGCAAAACCCCCTCGCCAGCAATTGTATACATCAGCAAATAGCTGTCCACTCCCGAGCGCTCGGTAAAATAATCCTTTCCCGCACGAAAATATGCACATTGCTGAATATAAAACGGCAAATTTCTTGCAAATTCTGAAGGAATAGACGCGGTATTCCAAAAAGAAACCGTATCCATATAATATTTTAAATTCATCTCTCATCACCGCAATTTTCGTCTATTTTTTAATAAAGTGCGCAATTTCTCCCCGTGAACTCTGATTTTATATTTGTTATAATAAGACTAAACCAATCATATCACAAATGAATCACAGATTCAAGAATGGAGGAAAAATTATGACAAACCGCGAACGGGCACTCGCTATTTTACGCTACCAAAACTATGACCGCCTGCCGATTGTACATTTTGGTTTTTGGGGAGAAACGATCGACAAATGGGTAAAAGAAGGGCATATCAGCCCGGAAATGGGAAAAGATGTTTATGACGGTTCTCCAAACGAATGTGCTATTGTGGCAAAGCTGGGGTTTGATTTTAACTGGAACAACTGTATTTCCGGAAACAACGATATTTATCCTCTGTTTGAACGTGAGGTTTTAGAAAAAAGAGAGGACGGCACGGAAGTTGTCCGCAACATCTACGGCGTAATTGAACTGGAAAAACCCGGCGTTGAGTCCATCCCTTCTGAAATTGGGCACACTTTGGTTGACCGCGCTTCCTGGGAAAAAGAGTTCTTGCCGCGTCTGCAATTTACCCAGGACCGGTTAGATCTTTCTCTTTTTGCCAAATACACAGATGATTCTAATCGCGATGTCCCTCTCGCGCTGCACGCCGGCAGCTTGTTTGGAAAAATCCGAGACTGGGTCGGTGTGGAAAACATCAGTTATATGTATATTGACGATGAAGATTTGTATACCGAAATTATTGATACCGTTGGAGATCTTGCCTATCAGTGTGCCAAAGCTGCGTTAGAAAGCGGCGCAAAATTTGACTATGCACACTACTGGGAAGACATTTGCTTTAAAAACGGTCCGCTTGTGGTTCCCGATGTGTTTGCTGAAAAAGTCGGACCGCATTACAAACGGATTAACTCGTTGATTAACAGTTATGGAATTGATATTATTTCCTTAGACTGCGATGGGATGATCGATTCTTTGATCCCCATCTGGCTTGAAAACGGCGTAAATACTATGTTCCCGATTGAAGTCGGAACATGGAACGCAAACATTAAACCCTGGAGAGAGAAATACGGCAAACAAATCCGCGGCGTCGGCGGCATGAATAAAACTGTTTTTGCCCGCGATTATGCTGCAATTGATGCGGAAATTGAACGTTTAAAGGCTCTGGTGGCCCTGGGCGGCTATATCCCCTGCCCCGACCACAGAATTGCGCCGGATGCAAAATGGGAAAACGTGCAGTATTACTGCGACAAAATGCACCGAGTTTTTGGCTGATAAATTTTAAAAAAATTATCCCCGTGCAAAAGCTGTCAAGCTTATTTCTGTATTCCAATTTCTGTAGGATTGTCTCTCAATATACCCTTGCCGATAGGATAACTAATTCGCATATTGACATTATGCGCGCACAATGTTATAATACTCATGGATTGATTTTTATTCTGTTAACGCAACAACCTTGCGGCTTGATTGCCATAGTGGCTGCTGTCCCGGTGATTTTATTCCCTTTTATTTTTAGCCGGCAGCAAATCTTGCTGGTTGACAGAAAAGAATAAATGCCCTAGGCTGGGCGGCAAGGAGAAATTTATGAGACTATGCGATTTCCTAACACCAAATGAAAATCAGAAAGAAAAACCGCTGGAACGTTTTGTACCTAACGGTGGGTTTTGCGGAATATTTCGCAAAATTGCCTGCATCGGAGACAGCTTGTCATCTGGTGAATTTGAATCTCTAATAAACGGAGTAAAAGGCTACCATGATTATTATGATTATTCGTGGGGACAATTTCTCGCGCGCGATGCGGGCTGTACGGTGTATAATTTTTCCCGGGGCGGAATGACTGCGAAGGAATATTGCACCGGATTTGCGGACAGCCAAAATTTTTGGAGTCCGGAATATATAGCACAAGCATATATTCTTGCACTGGGCGTTAACGATGTCTCAACGGTTTTAAACGGTGAAATTGACTTTGGTTCTGCCGAGGATGCAAACCTCGAAGATTACAAAAACAACAAGCCGACCTTTGCCGGCTATTATGCACAAATTATACAACGCTATCAGAAAATGCAGCCGAAAGCAAAATTTTTTCTGATGACCATGCCTCGGTCTGAGGAAGAGCCGAAACGCAAAGAGCTTTATGATGCACATGCGGTTCTTGTAAATGACTTCAGCCAAATTTTTGAACACTGCTATGTGCTGGATTTCCGCAAGTATGTCCCTTTATATGACAGCGAGTTTAGAAAAAACTTTTATGTAGGCGGTCATCTATCGGCAGCCGGATATCGCCTGACTGCATGGATGGTAGAAACCTATATCGATTATATCATACGGCACCATCAAGAAGACTTTAAACAAATTGGGTTTGTCGGCACTGCCTATTATAACGAAAGCGAGCCATGGTAATGGAAAGCGCTTTTTGACGGAAATACCCGCAAAAAGCCTCCCATCCCAGTTAACCAACATCGGATAGGCAATACCTTATTTTAATGCAGTGCGTCTGCTTCTCACGGCAGATTCACTGCATTTTTGTTACAGCACAAGCATAATACCCATATTTCTCACCCATTTTTCGCATTTCAATAGCAGATTGTGTCCCTTTTTCTCCCAATAAATAATGTCTACTGAACAAATGGTTTTGCGAAACCATTTGTGTGAAATTTACAATTTCACACCTAAAAACAGCATTAAAATGCTATTTTTAGGT
>CASGBM010000164.1 GCA_949299615.1 uncultured Eubacteriales bacterium
CAAAGTGCAAGGTTTTTGGCAAAAAAAGCACAAAAACCTTGCACCTAAACAATTCTGAAACGCTTACAAACCGCTATGCGGCTGCGTTTCAGAATTGTTTAGCAGTCATTAAATAAACAAAAAGCGGCTCTGCTGAACTTCGGCGGGGCTGTTTTTTACAAAGGGATCCTGGCAGGAAATGCATGAGCATTTACAAGCCTGCTTGAAATGTTTTCTATCATCAAAGACAAGCAGAAGACAATAAAAACAAACAGGAGTGAGTCAAAATCTGATGGAACCGATTGCATTACGCTTAAAAAAGGAATTTGATTTAAAGGATTTTCAGGTGACAAACACCATTCAACTGATTGAAGAAGGAAATACCATTCCGTTTATCGCACGGTACCGCAAGGAGAAAACGGGTGAGCTGGACGATCAGCGCTTAAGAAAATTTGCAGACCGGTTGACCTATCTGCGCAATTTGGAAGAGCGGAAAACGGAAGTTAGCAGACTGATTGCCGAGCAGGAAAAGCTGACGCCGGAGCTGGAGGAGCAAATCAGAAAAGCGGAAACTTTGCAGGAATTAGAGGATATTTACCGGCCGTACCGTCCCAAACGCCGGACGCGGGCTACCATAGCCAAGGAAAAAGGATTAGAACCGCTGGCAGAGCTGATTTTGGAACAGAATATCCGGGATAACACTTTTTTTGAGCGTGTGAAAGCGTTTGTTGACAGTGAAAAAGGGGTAGAAAGCGTGGAGGACGCAATTGCCGGCGCGATGGATATCATTGCGGAAATGATATCGGACAATGCAGATTTTCGCAAGCACATCCGGCGTTTAACGATGCAAAAAGGGCTTTTGGTCTCCAAAGCCGCAAAAGAGGAAGACAGCGTTTATCGGTTGTATTATGATTTTTCCGAACCGCTTTCTAAAATTGCCAATCACCGCCTGCTTGCCATTAACCGCGGGGAAAAAGAAGCGTATTTGAAAACTGGGATTTCTATGGAAGAAGAGACGGTTTTTCAATATTTAAACAGCCAGCTTTTAAAAACACCGCCGTCTGTAACCGGTGAATATATCGAGGAAGCGGCGAAAGATGCTTATAAAAGATTGATTGCGCCTTCCATTGAAAATGAAATTCGCGGCGAGCTGACAGAACGTGCCGGCGAAGACGCAATTAAGCTGTTTTCCGCCAACCTGCACAGTTTGCTTCTTCAGCCGCCGATTAAAGGGAAGGTAGTTTTAGGGCTCGATCCGGCATATCGCACCGGATGCAAAATCGCGGTGGTAGATGAAACGGGGAAAGTACTTGCCACAACGGTTATCTACTGTACTTTGGAACATCATGACAAGGAGAAGGCAAAACAGGTGTTCAAAAGCCTGATTGAAAAATATAACGTGGATTTGATTTCCATAGGCAACGGTACCGCGTCAAAAGAGTCGGAAATTTTTGTGGCAGACGCTATATCCGAAATGCAAAAGGACGTAAAATATGTTGTGGTCAACGAGTCCGGGGCTTCGGTATATTCTGCATCAGAGCTTGGCGCGGCGGAATTTCCCGATTATGATGTTGCTCTTCGCAGTGCGGTGTCTATTGCGCGCCGGCTGCAGGATCCGCTGGCAGAACTGGTGAAAATTGATCCAAAATCCATTGGCGTTGGGCAATATCAGCACGATATGAATCAAAAACGCCTCTCACAGGCGTTGGATGGCGTGGTGGAGGATTGTGTCAACAGTGTAGGAGTGGATTTAAACACGGCGTCTCCGTCGCTTTTATCGCACATTGCAGGCATCAATGCCTCTATTGCCAAAAACATTGTTTCGTACCGGGAGGAAAACGGAAAATTTGAAGACAGAAAGCAATTGCTCAAAGTTTCCAAATTGGGACAAAAAGCGTATCAGCAATGTGCCGGATTTTTACGGATCCCGGGTGGTAAAAATCCGCTGGATAACACCTCCGTTCATCCGGAGTCATATGATGCGGCGATGGCGCTGGCGGAAAAAGAGGGTTTCCGCCTAGAGGAGATTAGCAGCAAAAAAGCGGAATTTATGGAAAAATTAAAACAGGAAAATTTGAACAGTCTGGCAGAACAGCTTGGGATCGGTGTACCGACCCTGCGCGACATTGCCGATTCGGTAGCGCGTCCCGGCCGGGACCCGCGTGATGAGCTGCCAAAGCCGACTTTGCGCTCGGATCTTTTGTCCATTGAAAATTTAAGCGTTGGGATGGTTTTAACCGGAACGGTCCGAAATGTTATTGATTTTGGTGCTTTTGTGGACATTGGCGTACATCAGGACGGGCTGGTTCATGTCTCTCAGATCAGCAATCAATACATTAAACATCCAATGGAAGTTCTTCACGTAGGCGATGTGGTTAAGGTAAAAATTATTGATCTTGACGTTGCAAAAAAGCGGATTTCCCTAAGCATAAAAGAGGCGTAAAGCTGTTTTTATAAGGCTGAAAAGGTTTTTATGCAATGTTACTAAATAAATTTTTGAAATTTTGGTTAAAAAGAGACTAACAATTCCAAGGGAATTGTGGTATCATAGGTATAGTAAAAGTACAGTTAAGTATGAGGAGGTTAACACATAATGGCAAGTCTAAATCTGAAGGGCATCTATAAAAGATATGCCGGCGGCGTTACTGCTGTAAGTGATTTCAATTTAGATATTGAGGATAAAGAGTTTGTTGTATTGGTCGGACCTTCCGGCTGCGGTAAATCAACTACTCTTAGAATGATTGCCGGTCTGGAAGAAATTTCAGAAGGCGAATTGTATATTGGGGAGAAACTGGTAAATGATGTTGCTCCAAAAGACAGGGATATCGCAATGGTGTTCCAGAATTACGCTCTGTATCCGCATATGACGGTGTTTGATAACATGGCGTTTGGTTTGAAACTGAGAAAAATGCC
Organism: uncultured Eubacteriales bacterium; assembly: GCA_949299615.1. Lineage (GTDB taxonomy): Bacteria > Bacillota > Clostridia > UBA1381 > UBA9506 > RGIG1666. The sequence goes on from CASGBM010000164.1 coordinate 2,893, forward strand.
GAAGGCTGATATCAAAAAGAGAGTAACAGAAGCTGCTAGAATTCTGGATATTGAACATTTGCTTGACAGAAAACCAAAGGCTTTGTCCGGCGGTCAGAGACAGCGTGTTGCTTTGGGTCGTGCTATCGTCCGTGAACCGAAAGTGTTCCTGATGGACGAACCGCTTTCCAACCTGGATGCAAAACTTAGAGGTCAGATGAGAACAGAGATCAGCAAGCTGCATAAAAGATTGCAGACAACGTTTATCTATGTAACGCATGACCAGACAGAAGCTATGACAATGGGTACTCGTATCGTTGTTATGAAAGATGGCTTTATTCAGCAGATTGACAGACCGCAGGTTCTTTATGATAATCCGGTTAATGTATTTGTTGCTGGCTTTATCGGAAGTCCTCCGATGAACTTTATTGATGCGACGCTGGAGAAAAAAGATGACGGTATGTACCTGACCTTTGGAAACTCTTCCATTAAAATTCCGGAAGGAAAGGCACAGAAACTGGAAGGTTCCGAATATATTGGAAAACAGGTTATCATGGGTATCCGTCCGGAAAATATGCATGATGAAGAAGCATACCTTTCCGCAACACCGGAGTCTGTGGTAGAAGCCAAGGTAGAAGTTACCGAGCTCATGGGTGCTTCGACGCACTTATACCTGAACATTGAGGGTACGAACTTTACAGCAATTGTAAATCCGAGAACCACCGCTCAGCCGGGCGACACAATTAAAATTGCAATTGAGGGGAATAAGATTCACCTGTTTGATAAAGAAACAGAAAAAGCAATTTTGAACTAATTATCATTGATGTAAAATGTAAGAGCCGGTTTCAAAGCCGGCTCTTTTTTGTGCGCTGCAATAAAAACATTTTATTTTTAATTTAAATAATGCCTACTGAACAAATGGTTTTGCGAAACCATTTGTGTGAAATTTACAATTTCACACCTAAAAACAGCATTAAAATGCTATTTTTAGGTT
>CASGBM010000165.1 GCA_949299615.1 uncultured Eubacteriales bacterium
AAGACGCCATTTCTTTAGGAGTGGGCGACCCGGATTTTGTCACACCGTGGCATATTAGAAACACGGGGATTCATTCTTTGGAGCGCGGCCACACACATTATACTTCCAACGCGGGACTTTTGGAGCTGCGCCGGGAAATTGCCGCATATTTGGAACGCCGCATGAATCTGTCTTATCATCCGGAAAAAGATATTATTGTGACAGTTGGCGGAAGCGAGGCAATTGATCTTTGTATCCGTTCTTTGGTAAATCCCGGAGATGAAGTCTTGATTCCGGAGCCTTGCTTTGTATGCTATAAACCATGTACGATTTTGGCAGGAGGCATCCCGGTTTCTATTGTAACAAAGGCAGAAAATAAATTTAAACTGACCGCGGATCAGTTAAAAGCAGCTATTACGCCAAAAACGAAGCTTTTAATTTTGCCATACCCCAATAATCCAACCGGTGGAATTATGACAAAATCTGACCTTGAAGCAATTGCAGAGGTTTTGCGCGAAACGAACATCGTGGTTTTATCTGATGAAATTTACGCAGAATTGACGTATGGACAAGAGCATGTTTCAATTGCCAATATCACAGGGATGAAAGAGCGTACCATTGTTGTAAACGGGTTTTCTAAAACTTACGCAATGACAGGCTGGCGGCTGGGATTTGCCGCAGGTCCGCATGAAATTATGGAAACCATGCTGAAAATACATCAGTACGCAATTATGAGTTCGCCCACCACCAGCCAATATGCCGCAGTGGAAGCATTAAAAAACGGAGATGCGGATATTGAAAGAATGAAAGAAGAATATAATTGCCGCAGAAGGGTAATTGTGGATGGTTTTAATCAAATGGGCTTAAGCTGTTTTGAACCGGAAGGCGCATTTTATGTTTTCCCGTCTATTCAGTCAACCGGACTTGCATCGGATGTTTTTAGCGAACGACTGTTATATACGGAAAAGGTTGCCGTTGTACCCGGTACAGCTTTTGGGTCAAGCGGAGAAGGCTTTATCCGTTGTTCTTACGCGTACAGTATTAAAAGCATACATCAGGCGCTGGAGCGCATAGAACGCTTTGTCAGCTCAAATGCTTGCGGAGAGAAAGAAGGGAAAATGAGCTGATGGGAATGCATATCGTTTTGGTAGAGCCTGAAATCCCGCAGAATACGGGCAATATCGCTCGTACCTGCAAAGCGACAGGGAGCGTTTTGCATATTGTGAAACCTATGGGGTTTGCGATAGATGATAAAAAATTAAAACGTGCCGGATTGGATTATTGGCATGAACTTGATATTCGATATTATGATAATTTAAAAGATTTTTTTCATAAAAATCAGGGTGCTTTTTATTTTGCGACAACAAAAGGAAAGCTTCGGTATGACGAGCCGAAATATAATGACGGAGATTATTTGGTTTTTGGGAAAGAAACCAGAGGCCTTCCGGAAACGCTTCTTTTGCAGAATTATGACCGTGCGATACGAATCCCAATGGCTGAAGGAAACCGCTCGCTCAATTTATCAAATTCTGTAGCGGTTGTATTATATGAGGCTCTCAGACAAAATGAATTTCTAAATTTAATGGAAGAGGGTGGCCTTACAGGAAGAAAGGAAGAGAAATGGGAATAAGTCAGGTAATGATTCCTGCTCAGGATTTTCATCCAAAGCATATTTTTGAATGCGGGCAATGTTTTCGCTGGAATCCTGTCGGCACAAATTCATATATTGGCGTAGCAAACGGAAAAGTACTTAAAGTCAGCCTGATCGATAAAAATATAGTCTTTGAGGGAACGAATCAAGAAGAATTTGAAACCATATGGGAAACCTATTTTGATTTAAACACCGATTATAACAGGATAAAAGCTTGCCTCAGTGACGGCGGCGTAATGGACCGGGCGATAAAATGCGGAGGCGGCATTCGAATTTTAAAACAGGATTTGTGGGAAACCATTTTATCATTTATTATATCTTCAAATAATAATATCCCAAGAATAAAAAAAATTATTGAAATCCTGTGTGAAACGTTTGGCGAACGAATTCATGCATTTGGAAAATCATGGTTTGCGTTTCCCGGTCCGGAACGCTTAAAAGGGATCTGTTTGGGAGACCTATCCATACTTTCTGCCGGTTACCGGGACCGATATTTAATGGATGCGGTGCAAAAAGTGAATTCTGGCACAGTCAATTTGCGCGCTTTGGAAACTATGGATTATTGCTGCGCCAAAAGGGAATTGATGAAAATAAATGGAATTGGACCTAAGGTCGCAGATTGTATTGCCCTTTTTGGACTCGGAAAACGAGAAGCGTTCCCCGTTGATGTATGGATTCGGCGGGTTCTGGATATGCTTTATCATAAAGAATGCTCAGCAAAACAGGCTGCAGAGTTTGCCGATAACATGTTTTGCGGCTATGCCGGGGTTGCACAGCAATATTTATTTTACTATATGAAAGAAAATTATGGAAAAATAAAAGAAGTCTGCTAGGAAGGGTGGAAGCATGGCAAAGGCGAAAAGCTTTGAAGAAAGCATGGACGAATTGGAAAAAATTGTTTCAGAACTGGAAAGCGGAGAAAGCAGCTTGGATGACTCTTTGAAATTGTTTGAACAAGGAATGAAATTGTCCAAAAACTGTCAAGGAATGTTAGACCGAGCAGCGCAAAAAGTTACAGTATTGCTTGAAGACAGTGAGGGAAAACCAATCGAAGAAAAGTTTGTGGAAAACGAGGAGTGAAAGAAAAAGTATGGGGGTTGCCGGCTTGACGTTTGAGGATAATATCAATCGAAAAATTGAGTTTGTGAACCGGTCTTTGTGCGAATATTTTACAAAAGAAGAAAACTATCAAAAAAAAATATATGAAGCGATGGAATACAGCCTATTTTCGGGCGGAAAGCGTGTGCGTCCAGTTCTTGCGCTTGCGGCAGCAGAATTATTTGGGCAGGAAGAAAGTGTGATGCCGTTTGCCTGCGCGTTAGAAATGATACATACCTATTCGCTGATTCATGATGATCTTCCTTGTATGGATAATGATGAGTTAAGGCGAGGGCGGCTGACCAATCATATTGTTTTCGGCGAAGCAATGGCGGTTCTTGCTGGTGATGCGCTGTTAACACGAGCTTTTGAAGTGGTTTTAAAGCATTCGAGGCTGTCTCCCCAGCAAATGATAAAAGGACTTGCTGTTTTGGCAGAAGCCGCTGGAACAGAAGGGATGATCGGCGGGCAGGTCATTGACATGGAATGCGAAGGGCGCGCAGTGGGTAAAGATGTATTGCGTGCCATGCACCTTCATAAAACCGGAGCGCTAATTATTGCAGCAGTGAGATTGGGTGTGATTGCGGGTAATGGAGATTCGGAAGATGATTGGCGTCTTTCGGCGTATGCGCGCAATTTAGGTTTGGCATTTCAAATTAAAGATGATATTTTGGATGTAGAAGGGAATACCGAACTATTGGGTAAGAAAACGGGTATGGATGAAGAAAACCGGAAAACAACATTTGTCTCGCTTTATGGTTTGGAACAGTCGAAGAAAATGCTGGAAGAATATACACAAAAAGCGATTGAACAAATTATGTTTTATGGGGAAAAATCAGAATTTTTAAAAGAATATGCGTATTTTCTTTTAAAAAGGGATAACTAATAAATGACTGCTGAACAATTCTGAAACGCAGCCGCGTAGCGGTTTGTAAGCGTTTCAGAATTGTTTAGGTGCAAGGTTTTTGTGCTTTTTTTGCCAAAAACCTTGCACTTTGTGTCGGATGTCGTCTCCCGACAG
>CASGBM010000166.1 GCA_949299615.1 uncultured Eubacteriales bacterium
AACCTAAAAATAGCATTTTAATGCTGTTTTTAGGTGTGAAATTGTAAATTTCACACAAATGGTTTCGCAAAACCATTTGTTCAGTAGACATTAATTTATGCTTTATTTCTTTCCATTTCATACCCATTCGGCTTTGCTGTTATTTTTATATTCGCATAACCTGCGTAGGGTGCGGCCCCTGGACGCACCGTTATTTCATACAGAACCCGCAGGAATGAAACCAGCACACACCATCAGGTTGGGACGCACCCCGTCGCACGGGATATGCCCCACAGAACGGGACGTCTATGAGCCGTCCCCTACACGGTTTGGATGCAAAATCCTGGTTTATTTTTCCAGCAGCATGCCGCAAAATTTTTCTGCCGCTTTTTCATATTCTAACCAATCTACGTGCGCCATCTGCTGCGCCTGTATTTTTTGTTCGCTTGCCTGCGCGCGGGAAAGCGCCTTTTTTGCTTCCAGCACCTTTAGTTTATAGGCGGCGCTAAAAGCGGTCAGTTCTTTTTCATACGTTTCATCCGTTCCCGGCGTGACCGCGGTCTCGTATATATCCACAATCTCATCCGATACACGGGACGGAAAATATTCGTGAGGCGCCGTGGAATCGAACAGGCAAACACCCAGACCCCGTACGACCACCATATCCAGACTTTTGGGATCAAAAGAGCAGTGATACTGCTCTGCGCAAAAACCGGCGGCAGATGCCGCCTGTGCAATTTTACGCAAAAACGTAGACTTTCCGGTGCCCGGCCTGCCTTTGATAAAAAACCGCTTGGGTAAATTTTGGGTAATATTTTCAATTTGATCAACGGAGCCGTCTGCGGTGGCGGCGCCTAAAAACCGGTCTGTCACTTTTGCACTTTCTGCTCCTTTCTGCGCGCCGACAATCCGTTTGCACATTTCTTCCGCCAGCGAATCTGCCGCGCCAAAATCCATGTTTGCCACATAGATTTTTTCCCATTCATCATGGATTTTTTTTGCTTCTTTCATGCATGTTTCAGCCTCGGACAATTCTTTTTTTACCTGTGCGATCCTCTCATCCTCTAAAACGGCCAACACGTTTTCTTCTCCCAAAAGGTAACAGGGAATGTTGACAAGCCCTGCATTTTTTTCTGGAAGGATAATCCCTTCCGGTCTTCCGCTTAAAAATTGGTGAATGATTTCACAAACACAGCCGCGTTTTTCCGCTTCCTTTTGAATCGTTTCCACCAGCTGTTCCGCCAGCTGTCCGGGATAGCCAAAAAGGCGGACTGCTGTTTTTAAGCCGCCGAAATTGGAATCATAATAAGATACATAACCTGCCGAACCTAGGGTGCTCATAAAAAAATGAATTTCCTGCTTTAGCATAATCCATTGCGCTCCTCTCCGTTTTTTTCCATATTACAATATAGTATATGCAGGCAGGATTTCAGATAGTCATGTTCCCGCCGCAAAGGCGGGCAGTTTTCTCCTTTTTATTTTCGGTGACGCGCACGGAACACGGCAGGCGATTCTCCCAGATAAGAACGAAACAGTTTTGCAAAATGTTTTTCGTCCTGATACCCCACGCGCCGCGAAATTTCCCCTATTATTAGGTCGGTTTCCAAAAGCAGCCGCTCCGCTTCGCGGATTCGGATTTTTTTTAAAAACTGCGTCAGTGTCATTCCCGTATAGCGCTTAAAACTGCGGCAAAAATGCTCCTTAGATACATATGCCATATCTGCCAGACGGCAAAGAGAAACCTCTTCTGCAAAGTGTGTGGAAAGGTATTTTATGATCCGGTTATATGTCTCGTTTGCCTGTGCGGGAATGGTAAAATCAGTGGCAGACATCCGGCGAAATGTCAAAATTATTAGTTTCATTAAGTCTGCTTGCAAAATTTTTAAATATCCCATCCGCCGCCCTTCAAATTCGTCATACATTTCCAAAAACAGACGTCGGATTTCTTCGTCAGCATGAAATTTAAGTTCTTCGGGCGGAAAGTCTTTTTTTAAAATAATAGAAGAAAAAAAAGAATGTGCCGCCATAGAATGAAGATCCGGCAGGTCCGTCATGGTAAAATCCAAAAAATCCGGCGTAAATACGCTGTTATACACCGTAATTTTCTGTTCTGAACAAAAGCGGTGGTAAACGCCCTGGTTGATAATAAAGTAATCACCCGCCTGAAACGGTACTTCCTTCCCGTCTAAAAAATGGATGCCTTCCCCTTCTTCCACATAAGCAAATTCAATAAACTCATGGTTGTGGCTCACAATTTTATAAAATTCAATCCGGTTGCAATACACATTGGCTTCCTGAAACAAACTTTTGTCCAGCCGGCTGTACATCAATATTGCCCCCTAAACGGCGTTTCTTTTCTGAAAATAAAGTGCATTTTCAGCAGTTTTCCGTGGTTTTTTCTTATTTTACCATAAAAATCAATGCAATGCAAGAAGGGCTCCTAAAATGCAAACATCAATATTACACCCTATTTTGATCAAAATGCCGCGTTTACTTTCGGGTTTTAAAAACATATAATGAAAGAAAAAAACAGGAGGCTGTTTTTATGAATGCACGGGAAAGAATGTCCGCTTTTTTTGAGCGCAGACCCCTTGACGACCTGCCGCACCTCGAATGGGCAATGTGGTGGGGGCTCACGTTAGACCGCTGGAAGGGTGAGGGTCTTGAATTCGGAAATGACGGCAAAAAATTAAAAAAAGATTTTGGTCTTGACTATGACAACCAAATCTGGTTTCCAAATTTTGATGAAAATACGATCCCAAAGTTTAAAGAAAACGGGATTATCAGCAACGAGGCGGAATATGACAAAATTCGTCCTTATCTTTATCAAAAAGAACCCATCTATGCCATGCGTGAGCTTTTTGAAAAAATTCAAAAAGAATATGAACAGCAAGGCGACATCACCTGGTTTACTTTAAGCGGATTTTTCTGGTATCCGCGGATGCTGTTCGGCATCGAGGACCATTTGCTCAGTTTCTATGATGAACCGGAATTATACCATCGGATTTGCCGCGACACGGTGGAATATTACCTCTTTATTATCGATGAATTTACAAAATACTGCTCGCCGCAGTTTATGACCTTTGGAGAAGATATGTCCTATAACCTCGGTCCCATGCTTTCGGAAGAAATGTTTGACGAGTTTATCAAACCGTATTACAAGCAGCTGATTCCTGTGCTGAAAAGCAAAGGGATCCATGTGATTGTCGATTCGGACGGGGATATTACACGCATGATCCCGTGGCTTAAAAGCGCCGGCGTGGAAGGGATTTTGCCGCTGGAACGGCAAGCAGGCGTGGATGTTAACCAGCTCACCCAGCAATACCCTGACTTTTTCTTCATCGGCGGATTTGACAAAATGGTAATGAAATTTGGAAAAGAAGCGATGGAAAAAGAGTTTGAGCGGATTTACCCGGCTGTGTGCCGAGGAAATTATCTGCCGAGCGTTGATCATCAGACGCCGCCGGACGTGCCGCTTGCTTATTATCATGATTATTTAGAGCTTTTATTTACCTATTGTAAAAAAGCCGCACAAGAACGAAACAAAATGTTAGCACAGAAGCAAGAATAGAAAAAGAACCCCTGTGATTTCACAGGGGTTTCAGCGTGTCGATAAAGTCGACACGCTTCAAGTCGAAACCTCTTTTCAAGAGTTTTCGCTTGAAAACAAGGGCTTTCGTTCGCACGGCGCTCTCC
>CASGBM010000167.1 GCA_949299615.1 uncultured Eubacteriales bacterium
CTTTCTCGATAATTTCGGGAGGTATAGGTTTTAGGGGTAAAACCATTATACCATAAGGAGTTCAAGGTCTCAATTTTCATTTAACTTAACAAAACGGTATAATAAAAGCGGAGGCGAAAAAATGAAGAAAAACATATATTGGAAATTATTTGTATCTACCTTTTTACTTAGCGCATTTACGTTTGGCGGCGGCTATGTGATCATTTCTTTAATGAAAAAGAAGTTTGCCGATGTTCTTGGCTGGATCAAAGAGGAAGAAATGCTGGATATTGCAGCAATGGCGCAAACGGCACCCGGTGCGGTTGCGGTGAATGCGGCAGTTTTGCTCGGAAAACGCGTGGCGGGTGTTCCTGGCGTTTTAATTGCTGTTTTTGCGACGATTTTACCGCCCTTTATTACCATATCGGTGATTTCTTTTTTCTATGAAGCTTTTCAAACGAATCCTGTGGTGGCGGCGGTGCTGAAGGGAATGCAGTCGGGAATTGCGGCGGTTGTAATTGATGTGGTGTTTGGTTTGGGCAAAAATATCGTATGCGGAAAACAAATTTTTTCTATTATTGTTATGTCAGCTGCGTTTATTGCAACCTTTTTCTTAAAGGTGAATACCGCTATCATTATTGTAGTGTGTGGTTTGGCAGGAAGCCTTTTTTATTTGCTGAAAGGGAAAGACAAGGAGGAACAAGAACATGCAGCTGTTTAGTTTATTCCTTAGTTTTCTGCAAATTGGGACATTTAGCTTTGGCGGAGGCATGGCGGCGATCCCGCTGGTGCAGGAGCAGGTCGTAAACTTGCATCAATGGCTGTCGCTGACGGAATTTGCCGATCTTGTCACGATTGCGGAAATGACTCCGGGGCCGATTGCGGTAAACGCCGCGACGTTCGTCGGTCTTCGTATTTTTGGATTTTCCGGTGCGGCAATTGCCACCATCGCTTGCATTCTTCCATCGTGCCTGCTTCTTGCTTTGCTCTCCTGTGTGTATACAAAATACAAAAATCATGCTGTGTTTTTGGGAATCATGGGCGGCTTGAGACCGGCCGTGGTAGCGCTCATTGCCGGCGCCGGGCTGAGTATGCTGAAACTGGCAGTTTGGGGAGAAAGTGCGGTTTCCTTTCATCCGTCTTCCATTAACCTGATTGCAGTTTTGCTGTTTTTAGCGGCGTTTTTTGTCTTGCGGAAATGGAAACCAAATCCGATTTTTGTGATGTTGGGTACAGGCGTCATCGGAGGGATTTTATATTTGCTTTTTCCCATCGGCTAGCAAGCAGAGCGCGGCTGAAATGGTTTTATTTTCGCAAGTATTTCTGAAAGCCGCTTGCAAAAAGGAACGGCTTGTGTTATAATCATTTTGGGAATGAAGTTCTCCCGCGGCCATGCCGAAACCGCTTATGTAAGCTGATGACTTCTGCGATTATTTTGGTTGCAGAATCATTGGCTTTTTTTGTTTCTGCGGAAAGGATAACATGATATGTTACTTAGTCTTGCTCTTATTTTTTTGTGTGGCATTTTGCTTAGCGGTATATTTCAAAAAATAAAACTGCCGCCTCTTTTGGGAATGTTAATCACGGGAATTGTGCTGGGGCCGCATGTGCTGAATCTGCTTGATAGCTCAATTTTAACAATTTCTGCAGATTTGCGTCAGATTGCGCTCATTATTATTTTGACACGTGCCGGTTTAAACCTGGATCTATCTGATTTAAAGAAGCTGGGGCGCAGTGCGGTTTTCATGTGCTTTGTGCCGGCGTGTTTTGAAATTGCGGGAACGGTGCTTTTAGCGCCGAGGCTGTTGGGCATTAGCCTGCTGGATGCGGCAATTTTAGGAACGGTAATTGCGGCAGTTTCACCTGCGGTTGTCGTGCCGAAAATGCTAAAGCTGATGGACGAGGGATACGGAGTCGAGCAGGGGGTTCCGCAGCTGATTATGGCGGGCGCTTCGGTTGATGATGTATTTGTTATCGTGTTGTTTACTTCTTTTACCGGATTTGCCGCAAGCGGAACTTTTTCCGCGCTGGATTTTATTAAAATACCATCGTCGGTGTTTTTGGGCGCGGCAGGCGGGGTTATTTTTGGGCTGCTGTTTTCCTTGCTGTTTCGCAAGGTGCATATGCGCGACAGTTTAAAAACGATTTTGATTTTAAGCGTGTCTTTCCTATTGGTCAGCGCGGAGCATCTTTTTACAGGGGTGATTGGGTTTTCCGGCTTGCTCGCTGTCATTAGTATGGGAATTACGGTGCAGAAAATGAGAAAACCTGTCTCAGACCGTCTATCCGGCAAGTATTCCAAACTGTGGGTTGCGGCGGAAATTTTGCTGTTTGTCTTAGTCGGCGCGGCTGTCGATATTCAGTATGCGCTGGCTTGCGGTGCTGCTGCCATAGTGCTTATTTTTGGGGTTTTGCTGTTTCGGATGCTCGGCGTTTTTGTGTGCCTGATAAAAACGTCGTTTACGCGCAAAGAGCGTATGTTTTGCATGCTGGCGTATCTGCCGAAAGCAACGGTTCAGGCTGCGATCGGTTCCATTCCTTTGGCGATGGGCCTGTCCTGCGGAAATGCTGTTTTGACGGCGGCTGTCCTTTCGATTTTAATTACAGCGCCGCTGGGCGCGGCGGCAATTGACCTTACATATCGAAAATGGCTGAGACCATCATCGGGAAAATGACCGGCCGGTTTAAACCAGTTAGGCTGTCAAAAAACGCAGCGAAATCTATGATGTTTTTTAAAATGTATTTCCACAAACAAATGGATTTGCCTGTAGGGGACGGCGCCGCGAAGGTCTGGGGTACGTTCTGGTTCATATCCGTGTCATAGTGCAAAAATAACGGATGCGTGTAGGGGACGGCTCATAGACGTCCCGGATTATACCTGCGGTACAGCGCAAAACCTGCGGTGCGTCCAGGGGCCGCGCCCTACGGAGGATGTGCAAAACCAAAACTTTGCACAAGGCAAAAAAGAAAATGCGAAACGTAGGGGACGGCTCATAGACGTCCCGGATTATACCTGCGATACAGCGCAAAACCTGCGGTGCGTCCAGGGGCCGCACCCTACGGAGGAATTGCAAAGGTAAAAGGTATTTGCAAAGCAATATCTATAGAAATAATCGAAAATATATATTTTAGACTAACGGGAGAGCTACAGCTTTATGCACAGATGACAAAGATGTAAAAATTTTATTTCACCGCGTATAGAACCTAAAAAGTGCCGGATACTAATAAATGAAGCCTAAAAAAGTTAGAAACGAGGTGTAAAAATGGCAAAACAGGGAATGCGCAGATACCGTCCCGGCGATATTCACGGCGGAAGGAAGCCGGAAGAGATGGAACAAAAAAATGATGTCGAGCCTGTGCCAGAAATACAGGGCAAAGCGAAATCCGGAAAGAAAAAATCCTGCGACAGACTTGCAGGTTCCGGAAAAAAAGCCTACCTTTGCACCCGCTTTCGGGGCAGGGTCCAGAAAGCTTCAGGGAAAGCCGGCCGGCGGCACAGAGACGGTTCGATTCCGTATTTCTCACCAGCTCAAGCAATTGAGAAACGATCTTTGACATATTGGAAACAAAAACGTAAGCAAAATCTCAAAAAAAAGAGAAACAGCTGAAAGTATATATCAACGTACGTGGTCATGAAAATGATTAAGTACGAGCGGTAAAGAAAGTAGGAAAGGGCATACGGTGGA
>CASGBM010000168.1 GCA_949299615.1 uncultured Eubacteriales bacterium
AAGGCGGAGAGGGAGAAGGGATACTGGGACTAAGTCACCGGTACTGCTTTGTAGAACAGCGGTACCGCCTCTCGTCCAGAGGCGGTACCGTTTTCGTAGAACGGCGGTACTAACTACGTGCAGTACTCAATCCTGCATGCGGTACGAAGTGTGGAGGTAATTGTGGACTACTTAGATATTGTTGAGAAGGCGAAGGATCCTACCCTTACTTGGAATCAACTCTCAGAATTGATGAGTCAGATTCACTCCGAATGTAAGCCGAAATTGTGGAAATACAATAGCCTGTCTTCGCCGGGCACTTCTAATAATAGTGCTGCTGGTTTGTTTTCCGAGAGGGATTTAGATAGACAAAAACTCAATACTCTTAAGGACTGCAGAATATATCTGTCATCACCTGAGGACTTCAATGACCCGTTTGACTGTAAGGGGTTCTTTTACGACAAGAGTAAGATGGGAAATGTCTTCAATCGAGATCCCACTAAGGGTCGGAACTTCTCTTCACTATTGCGCATAGCTTCATTGACGGCTGCGGGTTATCAGAATATGCCTATGTGGGCGCACTATGCCAATAATCACCAGGGCTTTTGCGTAGAATATGATTCGCAAAAGCTTGTGCTTATAAAGTCCGAGGTTGCAATCGACTCCGGTTATAAGGTGGCAAAAGAAACATCCGACGACGGTATCAATTTAGCCTGGACGGGAGCGGATAACTACACCGATGACGGAATCGTTGCCAATCTGCACTTTAATGTGGCTGCAAACGCCTCTGTCAGTAAGGCGGATATAAAAATTAAATTCCGTGACGGATATGACAGCTTTTATAAGGTCGTTGGCGGAAAAGAAACGGATGTAGCCTGTACTACGATAAACGGTTATATTGATATTTCAAATCATACATACGGCGAATGGGTGATAATTACAGAAGCCACCTGCAAAAATGTCGGCTTGAAACGCCGCACCTGCACCGATGCAGGCTGCGGAAAAACGGATGAAGTTATTATCCCCAAAGCCCCGCACAAGTATGTTGACACGGTTGTTCCTGCAACTTGTAAAGAGCAAGGGTTTACAAAACACACCTGTAGCGTTTGTTACGAATCTTTTTCAGACACCTATACGGAGATGTTGAAACATATTCCCGGCGATTGGGAACAATCTATCGCTCCGGATTGCACAAATAACGGACAGGAAGTGCGGAAATGCGCTCTGTGCGGCGATGCCGTTGAACAGCGGGAACTTACGGCACTCGGTCACGCTTGGGGCGAATGGACAGTTTTTAAAGCGGCAACATTCCGTGAAGACGGAGAGAGCCGCAAATATTGCTCAAGATGTGACGCTTATAAATCGCAGCGCATTCCAAAGCTGAGCGAAAGTCATACGCACGACTTTAACGGCAAAGAGGAAATCATTACTCCGGCAAGCTGCACTGCCGAAGGCAGCAAGAAAGTCTACTGCTCGGAAACAGAATGTGGCGAATTTATTACAAAGCCTATCCCTAAAATCGACCACGATTTCGGTGAGTGGAAAATTACGACCGAGCCGACCTTTGATACAGACGGCGAAAAGGCACGGAAGTGCAAAAACTGTGATGAAACCGAAACCGCTCGTATCCCGAAGCTGAGTGAAGGACATATTCACGATTTTACCGGCAGAGAGGAAATTATCAAACCGGCTACCTGTACCGAAAAGGGTGAAAAAAGAGTTTATTGTTTGAATTCATCCTGCGGTGAATATACGGTGGTTGCTATTGATATGATCGACCATATTAAGGGAGATTGGGAAATTACAGAACAGCCCTCTTGTAATAAAACCGGAACCAAGGTCAAAAAGTGTACCTCTTGCGGAAAGGTTATGGAGAGCGAAAGCATTGCTATGACAAAGCATACACTATCGGATGTTGTCACGCCGCCCACTCCCACCTCTCAGGGATATACCACCCATACCTGCACTGTATGTGGGTACTCCTACGTTGATTCGTATACCGATTATGAAACACCGCATGTACACGATTTCTCGGGCAAAGAGGAATTGATTGAGGCTGCGACCTGCACGAAGGATGGCAGCAAAAAGGTTTATTGTACCGGGGATGGATGCGATGAATACACGATCGTAACACTTCCGAAAATTGCTCATACAGCAGGTGAATGGGAAATCATCGAACCTGCAACCTGCAGCAAATGCGGAACGAAGGCGAAAAAATGTATCGGCTGCGGGAAAGTGATGGAAACAGCGGATGTTGAAATGCTGAAACATTCCTATGTGGATACCGTTACCCCACCGACACCGACAGCGCAGGGATATACGACCCACAGGTGCTCTGCTTGCGGATTTCAGTATATTGACAGTTACACAGACTATGTGGAGGAAAATCCGATACAGATTACGATTGATACCAAAAAAGTACGTGCCGGAAAAACGGTTCTTGTAAATGTATCTTTGCAAAACAATCCCGGAATGTGGGGTATGGATCTTGCTGTCAATTATGATAAAACTAAACTGACTCTGGTTTCCGTAACAAACGGCATGGTGTTTGCAGATGCAGAATGGACTAAGGGAAATCTCTCCGGAGAAAAATACATTCTTTCCTACGAAGCCGGTGGACTTGAAAACATTACGGCAAACGGGGTGATTGCCACCTTGGAATTTACCGTAAATGAAGATGCACAAGCAGATGATTTTTATGAGATTTCCGTTTCGTTCAATAACGGTGACATCATCAATGCCGATTTTGAAGAAATCAATCCGGCCGTTGTTTCAGGCGGAATTATAGTAATTGATGTTATTTACGGTGATCTGAACGGTGACGGTGTTGTTAACAAGAAGGATTCTCTTTTAATGAAGATGTACCTTGCTGATAACTCGACAGATATCGATAAAGAAGCTGCTGATGTTTTTCACGACGGAGTAATCAACAAAAAAGATTCCCTATATCTAAAACAATTCTTAGCCGGTTTAGATGTAGAGCTGGGAGCATAAAAAGGAGGAAATACTATGCGACAAAAACTTTTGGCTTTATTGCTGACGGTAACGATGCTTTTCTCGATGAGTGCCGCTGCCATATCGGCGCTTGCGGTATCCAATCCGACGATTTCTCTTGAGAAAAAGAAAGCTTATGTCGGCGATGAAGTCTCAATTGCAGTGTCAATTGAAAACAATCCGGGTATTTGGGGTATGGATTTGCGGATATCGTATGATAAAACCGCAATGAAACTGACAAGCGTTGAAAACGGGAATTTTTATCAGAATTCCGAGTGGACAAAAGGAAACCTGAATGCGGATATATATACGCTTTCCTACGAGGCGGGCGGTTTGGAAAACATTTCAACTGCTTCAGGCACTCTTGCAACGCTGAATTTCAAAATCAATGAAAACGCTGTTCCCGGAACATATGAAATCAAGGCTGAATATACCGCCGGAGATATTATCAACATTTCATTCGACGAAATTGCGTTCGATATTTCAAACGGGAGTGTAACGGTAGAAAACAAGCCCGTCCCTGTAACCGGTATAGCACTGGATAAAGAAACGGCAAGCATCGGCACGGGTGACGGAACATTAACGCTTACACCGATATTCGCTCCCGAAACGGCCACAAGCAAGAATGTTACATGGG
>CASGBM010000169.1 GCA_949299615.1 uncultured Eubacteriales bacterium
TTCGCTTGCTCTGCAGTGCTTCTCGTACACGCAAAAAACAGCATATTGGAACTGACCTACAGCTACGCCGAAGACAAGCAAAAAAGCCTTGCCGCCTCCTTTTCAGAAATGGCGAGCTATTATCTTACCGAGGATGACTCCGCCACCGTGGAAGCCTCCCTCGTGAACTATTGCTTCTCCCGGTTTGCCGATTCCTCCTCCGTACTTATGAAAGACGGCGAAACGCTTTACTCCGGTGTGAGCATTGATCCGGACACATTTCTGCCGCTCACAGACCGCACTGCCCCCGTCCAAATCACGGAAAGGGAGATTCAAGGACGGAATGTGCTCCTTGTCGGCAGCATTGTGACTTTGCGAAACGCGGAGTATGCAGTCTATGTTGTAGAGGATATTTCTGCCACATATAACAGCATCACGAATATGGTATGGACATTTGTTTTCGTGAGCGCAGCAGGCATTCTCCTAGGCGCGGTGTTGATTGCGCTGCTCATGCGGCGCAGCACAAAGCCGCTTACCGCTCTTGCCGATACGGCCAGAAACATCGCCGCAGGCGAGTACGGCATTCGCGCAGAGGTTTCTTCCGGGGATGAGGTTGGCGCGCTTGCGGATGACTTCAACCGTATGGCAGAGGCAGTGGAACACCATATCGCAGAGCTTACGGAAACAGCGGAACGGCAGAGGCTCTTCATCGGCGGCGTGACCCATGAATTTAAGACGCCGCTCACGGCGCTGCTGCTCCACTCCCGTATGCTGCGCCGCGCCAACATGACGGATGCAGAAAAGGACACTTCTTTGGAACACATCGAGACCCAGTGCGCATGGCTGGAGCGTCTGGTGCAGACGCTGCTGAAACTCATCACGCCGGAGAAGGAGATCAAGAAAGAGATTGTTTCAGCCGCAGAGCTTTTTAGCCGTGTACAGCAAAGTACGGCAAAGGCGCTTGCCGACAGGAATGTGCAGCTGATAACAAACTGCGGCAAAAACGACCTGCTGCATGTAAATCCGGATTTGATGCAGTCCCTGCTCATCAACCTTGTAGATAACGCGGCAAAATCCTACGACGCCGGCATGGAAAACCGGGAAGTGTATCTCACAGCATTAGACAGCACGATAGAGGTATCGGATAACGGGCGCGGCATCCCGGAGGAAGCGCTGTCCCGCATATTCGAGCCGTTTTACATGGTGGACAGATCCCGCTCAAAGAAAAAGGGCGGCAGCGGGCTGGGGCTTGCCCTCGTAAAGCAGATCGCTGATGCGCACAACGCAAAACTGACGGTGGAAAGCGCCCTTGACCGCGGCACGACCGTTCGCCTCACCCTGCCGTAATTACAAAAACATTACAGTTTGAAGATGGATTTTGCGGCAATGCCTCCCGTATCATGGAGGCAACAACAGCAAAGCGAGGTTATACGATATGAAAAAAGTAATTGTTTTATTGCTTATCGCAGTCATGGCTTTGGGCGCCGCCGCCTGCCAAAAAACGCCGGAAAGCCCGATCGTGGTGGGGAAAAACCAAGATGCAATGATTGAGCATGCCACCAGCAGCCAAAATACAGATGCAAACGATTCGATACGTAAGCAATTCAATATACCGGATGAATTGAATTATGCCAATGCATATTCTGAAACATTATCAATTAACGTGTCGGCACATGTGATTGTTCCCGAATGCAGCGGTATTCCTTTGCTCAAAATAGCACCCGCTGATTTCTCACAAGAGTTGGTAACGAAGTTATTTAACGGTTTATGTGGAGATCGCGTAATGTATGATAATTCTCAGAGCACGCGAAAGCAGCTTGAGGAAGAGATTATCCTGATAAAGCAGGTGCTTCAGGATCCACAATATGCTGAGGACGAAGAAATGCTGACGATGTATCGCAATCTTTTGCGCGTTACTGAAAAGAAGTGGGAAACAGCACCCGATTCGGATACTGTTCCTTTGTGCAACGGCAACCTGCATTTCCTTACCCGGTACGATCCGGTTAGCGGAGAGGAAATGTATACATATTATGGATTATCGGCGGCAGATGCGGATAAGGAGACAACCTTTTTCGTTGAGAACAATAATTCAATGACTGAAACTTACGTTACCAAACGGGAAGGGGAAGATATACAAGGCGGCATCCCCGTAAAGAAAAAAGCGGATTTGTGCTATACGGCACAGGCAGCACCGGAAAACTATACGACCTCTCCAACAAGCTGTATTTTTGAGTATGATATTGTCCCGTCTGCTGTACAGGGTAATATGTCTATAACGCCAAATGAGGCGCTTGAATACATCGCGCCGCTTCTGACTGGAACCGATATGGTGGTTGACGGTGTGTATTTAGCCGCGGCGGAAAACGATTCCAGTTATGCCTACAAGATTTGCTATACCCGCAAGGTCGAGGGAGTATGCTGTACTTTTTTAGGCGGAATGTATACAAGCCACGGAGACGATTCGTTTGCGCCCAGTTGGTATTATGAGGGACTCGAAATTTTAATTAATGATGATGGTATCATTCGGCTTGACTGGGTTTCACCATTTCAAGTTGTGGAAACGATATCGGAGTCCTGCCATCTTATACAATTTGATGAAATACAAAATATTTTTGACAAGATGGTCAAAATCAAGTATGCGGAGCTGTCAAAAAAAGATAATGAGCAAAAGGTCAGAATTGATATTTCTAAAATTAGGCTTGAGTTCAATCGCATTGTCGAGAAAAACTCAATCGATTTCGGCCTGCTAATACCGGTGTGGAGTTTTTATGGGAAAGTAATATTTATCAACGAAGATGGAAGCGAGACAATTCGCCCCGGTTTTTATAATGACGGACGGGATGAAATCATTGTACAGATCAATGCGCTGGATGGAAGCATAATCGATCTTATGAGGGGGTACTGATTATGAAAAAGCTATTGTTTGTGCTACTGACCATCTTCATGGCGCTTCCCTCCTTCACCGCCTGTCAGAAAACGCCGGAAAGCCCGATTGTGGTGGGGAACAATACGGAACAGATGATTAAAAACGCACAACGAGAGACGGACAACACGCAGACGAACCGCCCGGAAGCAAACGCGGTTGATCTTTACACCCGCTTAGGTGCGCCAGAAGTGTATTCCGGGGAGCTTGTCAGCAAGGGCGGGCGGCTTCATGTGTTTGCCGATGCAAAGGTTTTCTTGCCTGAAAACGAGATGCCCATCGTACGGGTAAAGCCCACCGAATTTACCAAAGAACAGGCTCAGAATTATGCACTGGTGCTGATGGGCAGTGATGCGAATTATGTACAGTACGATTACGATAACCTGACCCGGGGAGCGTATGAACGAAAGATGGAACACCTACGCTATGGCCTGTCGGACTGGGAAAGCATCGGTTCGGTATTATTTGATTTGCAGTATAATACGCGGGAGGAAGCCACAGCCGCTCTGGCGGAGCTAACGGCAAAGGCTGCAAGCGCACCTGCGGCATATCCGTCCTATACGCCGGATTTTGAATGGGAATACCGGCAAAGTTGGGTAGACGGAAAGGAAGTGGAAAACACAAACACCTATCTCGCGCTGTTTACCACAGAGGATCAAAAGGTATACTCGCACTTTGAAATCAGAAATACGCGCGAAGTTCGCCGTTACCGCAGAGGAAGCGCAACAGCTTGCAGAGAAAACCGTTGCGCAAATGGGCATCGAAGGCTTTGTATGTGCAGCCAACTGCCTGTATCGCTATCGAACAGATTATAACGACTATAAGCCTGCGCACCATTTGATTTTCAAACGGCAGATATGCGGCGTGACAGAGACCTGTACAAACCATACTGCGGCCTATGGTCAATACAGTCAGCCTTGGCATTATGAGACCATTCATATCTTGATCGATGATGAGGGAATCCTGCGCTTAGAATACATGAGTCCCTATGAAATGATCGAGACGGTTGTTACGGAGTCGGAACTGCTACCCTTTTCAAAGATTATTGAAATATTTGAAAAGATGGCCGTAATTGTTGGCAATGAGGTCGATTATAACAACATGTGGGAGGATTCCGGCGGCATCGAGTACCAGATCACGTCCGTCCGCCTGGGCCTTGTGAGTGTAAGGGAACAAAACGGCGATACGGGGCTGTTGGTTCCTGCATGGGATTTTCTTGGATATGAGCGGGGGCG
>CASGBM010000170.1 GCA_949299615.1 uncultured Eubacteriales bacterium
CTTTACTACCATCAATATGGTCCGGCTCTCTTCTCTTTCCGGATTTAAAAGCTTTGATAAGGTTCGAAACATGGGAATCTCTTCTTCCGAATTGACCAGCGTAGTCGCCATACCCGTGCTTTGCAAAATGGTGGCTCCGTTAATTCCTCCTAAAGATAATTGCGTCAAGAGCTCTTCCAATAGCTCCACTTTATTTAAAACCAAAACCAACAATTGCATGAACCTTTCTCCTTTCCAAAGAATTGTGCAAAATAGTTACTTTTAAAATCTAAAATCAAACCATTTCATGCCCGCCGTCGCCAATTTGTGAAACATAAAAGGAGGCCGGGTAACCAATTTTCTTTTCATATGCCTCTCCCACTTTTGCGATAAACGCTTCTACTGCCTCTGCTTTTACCAACGATACTGTGCAGCCGCCAAATCCTGCGCCTGTCATGCGGGATCCGATGACGCCGTCTACCTTTCTTGCCTCTTCCACCAGCGCATCTAATTCGTCACCGGTCACTTCATAATCATAACGGAGAGAATCCCCGGATGCATTCATCAGCTGCCCAAAAGAAATCATATCACCGCTAGAAAGCGCTTTCACACTGTTTAAAACGCGCTCATTTTCTGAAATGACGTGCTTTACTCTTTTGCGGACTGTCTCGTCTTGAATGCTGTCCGCGTGCAGTAAAAATTCTTTATATGATATATCACTCAGGCTGCTTGCTTCTGGAAAAAACGTTTTTAAGGTGGCAAGGCCCGCTTCACATTCGGCCCGGCGTTCATTGTATTTAGAGCTTGCCAGACTGCGTTTTTTGTTTGTATTGGATATAATCAACGTATAACCTTCCATATCAAGACCGACATGCCGGTATTCCATCGTGTCACACTTTAAAAAGATGGCACTGTCCTTTTTCCCCATTGCCGATGCGAACTGGTCCATAATTCCACAATTTACCCCAATGTAATTGTGTTCTGTTTTCTGACCGATCAGCGCCATTTCAATCATATCAACCGGCTCTTTGATTCCTTTTTTTTCATTGGACAACGTTGCAAAAGCCAAAGCTGTCACAACCTCAATGGCGGCAGAGGATGACAGTCCGCCGCCATGCGGCAACGTGTCGTCAAACAGCATGTCACAAGCACAAATTTCATATCCGGCTTTTTGCAGTTCATTCATAACGCCCGCTTGATAATTTCCCCATGATAAATCACGGTAATCTTCTAAACGATGCGTGTCCACTTCCACAAGATCCGGCAAATCTGTTGCTTTCATTCTTACAATGTGATCGGTGCGAGGACGCAGGGCAATCATAGACCCCATGGAAAGTGCTGCCGGAAAAACATATCCGCCGTTATAATCTGTGTGTTCACCAATCAGATTTACACGCCCCGGAGACCAAAATATCCGTATTTCTCCTCCCTCGCCGTAGCAAGAAACAAACTCTTGTTTTAATTCTTGTATTGTCATTTTCCTTCTCCTTTTTTCCTCTTCATTTTTAATCATTGGATAATCTCATACCATATGCTGATTTAATTCTTTTTTTCTAAATAGCGCGCATAAGCCTCACGCAGTTCCTGCGCTTTTTCCTCCGGTGCGGTTGGATTGCAGTGCGCCCATGCGCCCGTTTCCGAAGAGGCATTAAACTTTTGCTTGTCTTTTGAACGCATTGGCGGGAAAAATTCAATGTGATAGTGATAATATTCACTGGCATCTTCCCCGTTTACCGGAAGCTGATGCATACACATCATATAAGGGAACGGGTAATCGAACAGACTGTCCAGTGTCCCTACCGTACTTTTTAAAATATTTGCCAGGTTATTTTTTTCCGCATCACTCATATCTGAAAGCGTACCCAAATGCCGTTTGCTGGCTATGTACACACCATAAGGATATTCACTGTAAAATGGCAAAAACGTGATGAAATCGTCATTTTCCATAATGACACGCTGACCAAATTTTTGTTCTTCTTCAATCATATTACAAATCAGACATTTCCCTGTGTTTTCTTTATGCTCTTTCGATGCGGCAAGCTCCAGTTCTAATTTTTTCGGCACAAACGGATAACCGTAAATCTGTCCGTGTGGGTGGGGCATGGTGACGCCGACAACGTCTCCTCGGTTTTCAAATATAAAAACGTATTTTATTTTTTTATCTTCTTTTATCGTTTCAAAACGCTCCGTCCACAAATCAACCAGCTTTCGGATATGGCCTTCGACCAGCTGCGCCAAAGTTGTTGTGTGTTCCGGCGAGTATAATATCACCTCACACTTTCCATAGGATTCTGCTGTCTGATACAGTTCCGTTGACACCTCATCCGGCTTAGGCGGATTTTGCGACAATGCAGGAAAATCATTGTCATATTTGTAAACCACATAATGGTCAGGTACTTTTCCTGATCCTGGACAAAACGGACACCAATCCTTTGGCATCTGCGGCCGGTTTTGCCGGTGCGATGCAATCATGACCCAATCTTTTGTTAAAGGGTTGTAACGTAATTCTGCCATAAGAAACCTCCAAATTTTATTCATGTTTTGCTGTAAAATAACCATCTAAAGAAAGGCAATATTCCTCCTCGTTTTGTTGAAACCGCAAAGCGGAATACAGCCACCCAAGCTGCGGATTGCTGCCGTAAAGAAAGGAAATTCCCCTCAGGTCTGCAAGATTCATAATTGCCCTTGCCAAACCAAGCTCTAAACTTTTCTCTGACATTTCCTAAAGTCAGAGGCACGGCGAAGGAAAACACGCCGTCGGTATATTCGTTGAAATAGTAAAAGGCATCATCTTCCAGACAAACCTTTCCCTTGTAATAGTCAGACCACAAAAATATGGCGGAGAAGTTGCGCTCGTTCATAAATTCAGGGTCTGTGTTCATAAGACTTTGAACAGCGTCTCGGTCTTCTATTGTGATTTTTCTGAAATTCATATTCCGATTCTTTCGAGTACCAGTTTTGCTATGTCGTTCGATATCTCTTCAGCTGCTTTGATGCGCCCGTTCTCTACACAGCTTATCTTTTTCCATCCGTATTTTTCGCATATTTTGAGGGCACATTTGCGGCATCTCGCGAGATATTCGTGATCTTTTTCGTGTATATCCCCCTTGTCGCCCTGCCTTTTCTCAATCAGCGACAGAGAATATTCGGTCGGCATATCGAGAAAGAGCACCATATCGGGCGCGGGTATCCCCATTACGCTGTACTCAAAGTCAAACAGCCAATCGGTAAAATCAAACCATTCGCCTTCAGGCAGCTTGGGGGTCTGATGTACGGCGTTTGAAGTAGTGTATCTGTCGCACACGATGATTCCGCCGTTTCTATAATAGTCTTCCCAATCTTTTTTGAAAGATGCATAGCGGTCGACGGCATAAAGAACAGATGCCGTCTTGGCAGGCACGGAATCGGGGTCCGAGCCGAACTCGCCTCCCAAATACATTCTTACCAGAGCCGAGGATTCGTGGGAATACCTTGGGAATGTGACGGTTCTGAAATCCAC
>CASGBM010000171.1 GCA_949299615.1 uncultured Eubacteriales bacterium
CGTGAACCTAAAAATAGCATTTTAATGCTGTTTTTAGGTGTGAAATTGTAAATTTCACACAAATGGTTTCGCAAAACCATTTGTTCAGTAGACATTACATAGTCTCCGGAATTTTGGTGTCCGATACAAGAAGCGACACTGTTTCAGCAAAGGCGGCACAGGAATTTGCAAACCAACTCAGTCAGGTGAAATCGGAAAATCCTGAAACAGACGCGGAACAATACCGCCTGCTGTTACAGTTGGAAGAAGCCTACCGCGCGTTTGCCCTATCGAAAAACAGCACCGATCTGGAATATGTGTATGCACCGGGCTCAGAGCGGACGGATATGGATAGAGAACAGAAGACGGTTACTTTGTATTTTCCGCTAAACACCGATCTTTCTTCTTTAGATCTGACAGCGGTTCCTTTTGGAGAAGCAGTAGTGGCAGCTAAATTGGATGCGGTGGATTTAACAAAAGAGTTCAAAATACCCGTTTATTCCAAAGCTTTAAACAGTTACAGTTTCTGGACGGTAAAGACTGTTTGCGGTGAAAGTACGCAGCAGTCCTCATGGAGCACGCTTTCAGGTGAATACGAAAGCGTCAGCACTCTGCATGACGGGAAAACGCTGCTTACAGCCAATCAGCTGCCGTATATGAACCGAATGGCAGCAAACTCCGGTCAAGTGACAACGGTTGTGTTTGAACCTGTCACAGACAATATTGTTGATCCGTTTACCTTAATTTTCGGATCCAATACGCCGGATTTAAAACTGGACGGGAAAACGGTCCGAGAAAATCATTTTGAAATCGTAACGGATGGAACAAGCGGCATTTTATATGAGGTTGCGGAAGGGGCAAAAAAACAACTGTCATCCTTTGCCTTTGCAGTAAAGCCTAACGCCGCCAACACCGTGCGTATCGCACTGACTCCGCAAAATGGCAAAACGCTGGTAAACGTGTGGATGAATGATATTCTAGCTGTAAATTCGTTTGCAAATATAGCAAATCAATCCGGTTTTACCGGCTTTTACACACCGGATTTTGGAATAAAAATTTCCGAATTTAAAAATGAGTAGGGAGGATTTCTGTCATGAAAAGGTGGATCAGCACACTATTAGCAATCGTTATGGTATTTGCCATGGGAGGAGTGGTATTTTCTGAAGAACCGGTTAATATCGCACAGGGCAAAGCTGTAACGTATATGGATGGCGTTATGACGGATGCGGGCGTTGTCACAGATGGAAATTTGGACACTTCCGTTGTCGTCTTTACGGACGGCTCACAAATACCGTTTTGGTGGATTAAGATCGATTTGGGAAAAGAATATGCCGTCTCTGCGGTTGAATTAGCAACAAGAATTCAATGGTTTGGAGACGATAATGAAATTGGGGAAATTCGATTTTTTGGCAGTAACGAGAATATTGACGTAGCAAATATGGAAGAAATTGCGATGTCTCCGCATTCCGGCAGCATGGTAGTCGGAGCGGGAGAATCTTGGCATTATGATCTTCCCAAAGAGAGAACCTGCCGCTATATTGCTGTCGGCGGTGCAGTAGGAGCGGGAGAAGTCAGGGTTGTTTCCGAAGTTCGCGTATTTGGTACGGATACAGAGCCGCTGCCGCAAAATTGGGAAAATGTTGCGGCTGGAAAAATTGTCACCTGCATGGATGGACTGAATTTAAACGGCGGAAGCCTTACCAGCCTGACTGATGGCACAGTGGCTACAAATGTTGTGCTGGGCGGGGCCGTTGAAACGCCGTTTTGGTTTAAAATTGATTTGGGAAAGCCGTATTCTATTGCGGCTCTTGAACTATCCACCCGGCATAAATGGTATGGAAACGACACGGAAATCAGTCTAATTTCTTTTCTGGGCAGCAATGAGGATATTGCTGTTGATCAAATGGAAACCATAACAGAAACGCCAAGTGATTCGGAGATGGACATCGGTGCCGGCGAATCCTGGCATTATGATTTGCCGGAACAAAAAACCTACCGTTATATTGCTGTGAGCGGAGTTTCTCCGGCAGGCTGGAATAAAATTATATCGGAAATCCGGGTGTTTGGATCAGAATCTAGTGTAACACCACCGGAACCAGATCCGGAGCCAGAGGAAAACATTGCGCAAGGAATTACGCCGGTTGTAAGCGGGGAAAACCTAAATACTATGGGAATGCTGCCGGAAACCTTAACAGACGGTGATTTGGGAACCATCTGGGGCGTTACCAATTCTGATCCGGCATCTCCCGCTGTGTACAGTGTAGTGGTTGATCTTGGAAAACCTTATGACATTGAAACTGTGGAATTAGTTGCCCGCGATGCCGGCTGGGGAGGCGAAGGGGAATTTAGCCTGATTTCCGTCAAGGGGAGTCTGGAAAATGTTCCAGCGGCGCAAATGGAGGAAATTACAACCACGCCGCACCATGAAGCGGAAAATAAAGTAACCCAGGGCGGAACATGGTCCTATCCATTGCCGCAAGCTAAGACGTACCGTTATATTGCGGTTGCGGGCGAATGTCCTATCGGCTGGGCTAAGGTTGTGGCAGAATTGCGCGTTTTTGGATCAGAAGCTACCATTGTCCCGCCGGAGCCGGCAGAAAATCTGGCGCTGAATAAATCTATGACGTGGACCGAGGGACTGAACTTTTTAGGAGATATTGCAACCTATGGCCCAGACAAAATGGTAGACGGGCAAGACGCGACCTTTACTGCGATCCAGACTGATGGGCAGGACACGCCGTTTACCTTGTGCATTGATTTGGGCGGTGTTTATATGGTAGAAGAAATTGAGCTGCAGGCAAGAACGCCAAATTATGAGATTCATGAGCTTTCTAATGTGTCTGTACATTTGGGAACCTCAGATCCGGAAAACCTGCCGGTTGTTGCAACAACACCGTCTTATAACGCTGAGGATGCGATTCAGGAGGGAGGAACCTGGAGCTACCGTTTGCCAAAGGCAAAGCGCGGTCAGTATGTAGCTATTTCAGGAGTGATCCCAGCCGGTTATATGTTTGGTTGTGCAGAATTTCGGGTTTTTGGAACAGAGGCGCCGGTAATTGAAGCCGAGGACAGAAATGTTTTACTGCACAAGCCGTATACCAGTACAGAAGGAATACCCTTTAACGGGGCCAAGAGGCATTTGCGTTAAATGACGGCAGCGAGGACACCGCTATGGTTGTAACGCCGTCTGTTGACACGACATACTTTGTTAAGTTTGATCTGTTAAACTTTTATGATGTAAAAGCATTGGAACTGGTTGCCCGGGACGGGAAGGACTGGGGAGCTTGGGATCTTGGCGGAGTGGAATTATACGGAAGCATAGCAGATGTTTCGATTGAACAAATGGAGAAAATTACTGCAACGCCGCAGGCATACGAAGGCGGCGTGCCGAGCGGACAAACCT
>CASGBM010000172.1 GCA_949299615.1 uncultured Eubacteriales bacterium
GTAAATTACAGCGAGCAAATAGAAAAATACAGAGCGGAGATTGAAAGTATTGATAAAAAGCTCGGGGTGGATAAGAAATGAATGATGTAAAATCAGCAAACATTCCTTCTATAAGTGTCGGGAAAGCAGTAGAAATATTGTCTCAAGCTTACAGCACGGTGGTTCAAAACAACCTACCCGTCAAAACAATGCCATCCGTTATGCTTTGGGGAGCTCCAGGAGTGGGGAAGTCACAGGCAGTGAGGCAGATTGCAAAAGAAATTGAAGCAAATACCGGAAAAGAAGTAAAGGTGACGGATGTACGGCTGCTTTTGTTCAATCCGATTGACTTGCGGGGTATTCCGACCTCCAATGCAGATAAGACTCTTGCCGTGTGGCTAAAGCCACAGATTTTTCAAATGGATTCGAGTAATAATATTGTAAATATCCTCTTTCTCGATGAAATTTCCTCAGCGCCGCAGTCTGTTCAGGCAGCGGCATATCAAATAACTCTTGACCGTGTAGTAGGAGAACATAAGCTGCCTGACAACTGCATCGTTATTGCCGCCGGTAATCGTATCACGGATAAATCGATAGCTTACAAAATGCCGAAGGCACTTGCAAACAGGCTTATGCATATCGAAATAGAAGGGAACTTTGATTCATGGAAGAAGTGGGCAATTAAATCAGGAGTAAACGACAAAGTAATCGGTTTTCTCTCATTTAGGCAGAACTATCTGATGGGCTTTGATTCCTCGAGCAACGATCTTACCTACCCGACTCCCCGTACGTGGGAAATAGTAAGCAATATACTCAATGCAATTGATGATGATATCGACAATATTTACTTATTGATTGCAGGAGTCATCGGAATCGGCGCAGCCGCAGAATTTAGAACATGGTCTAAAGTGTATAAGGAGCTTCCGGTCATCGAAGATATTTTTAATGGCAAAATGCCGGCATTACCGCAGAATACGGACGCCCTGTATGCATTGACGGCAGCAATGACGGCTTATGCAAGAGAGCACAAGGATGAAATGAGCAGGATCGCAAATTCGATCCGGTTTGCGGACAAAATGCCGCCGGATTTCGGAGCAGTGCTGATGAAAGGCTATATGTGTATCGAGGAGGATTATAAAAAAAGGCTGATGTCGATACCAGAGTTTGCAAAATGGCTAAGCAGCAAAGGAAGTTTCATGAATGGCGCTTTCTGATGACAAGAAAAGGGAGTATATAAAGCGAATTTTGCTTTCGCGCATGAGAATTTTATGCAATAACGGATTTTACGGCTTACTTTTGATGCATATTATTTTTTCTATCGACGAAAATTGTGAAACAGCCGCAACGGACGGGCGAAGAATTTTCTTCAGTCCAAAATTTTTGGACAAGCTAAGCGACTCGGAATTGGATTTTATTTTGATGCATGAGATATTGCACGTTGTTTTGCAGCACTGTTTAAGGCAAGGGTTCAGAAATAATGAGCAATTTAACATAGCTTGTGACATAGTGGTCAATTCAAATATACTCCTGAGTAAAAACATGGATCTGAAAGCCATAACTTTGAAGAAATACGGCATTTCCATGCATCTTGCTCCTGATGGTAAGGAGGGATACGAATACACGGCTGAGCAGATCTATGACATGCTCGTGTCCGATAACGCAAAACCGTGCTTGTCCGATAATAAATCGGGCGCAGATCCCCGCGTTGATGAGCGACACGGTGCTGCAAACGGCATTGCGTTAGGACGAGTTGAGAAAAAACAAGCTGCTAATATGAAAACAGAAGCAGTATGGGATGATCATACCCATTGGGGTATGGATGAAGAAAACGATACGTTGCGCGACGTATGGGTAAAACGGTTTGAGGATGCTTGTGAAGCTGTCGCAATACGAGATCCTTCTAATCAAAGAGGTCTTCTGCCTTTGTTTGCCGAACGCCTTTTAAAAAAATTGAAAAATCAGCAGACAGATTGGCGGATGATTTTGAATGATTTTGTTCAGGAGGAGATTGTCGATTATTCCTTCGCACCGCCGGATAAAAGGTTTGATGAAAGTCCATTTTTTCTACCGGACTTCAACGAGAAAGACGATTTTGTGGAAGATATTTTGTTTATGATCGATACTTCGGGATCAATGACGGACAATATGGTAACAGAGGCGTATTCTGAAGCAAAAGGAGCCATCGATCAATTTAACGGAAAGTTAAGGGGATGGCTTGGATTTTTTGATACGACAATCATTGAACCGATACCTTTCACAAACGAGGAAGAATTCAAAGTTATCAAGCCTGCCGGTGGCGGTGGCACGGATTTTAAACTTGTATTTGAATACGTCCAAGCGCATATGCAAGATAAATTTCCTGCTGCTATTATCATTTTAACGGATGGCTTTGCGCCGTTTCCAAAAGAAAGGCTTGCGGGCGGTATTCCGGTTTTATGGCTGTTGAATAATGACGAGGTTGATCCGCCTTGGGGAAAGGTTGCAAGAATATAGTAGTATTTGTGAGAAATACGCAATGTACAATGAACAGATTAAAAAACGCCATTGTTTTGCTGTATTTTTACCTCTTGTGTTTTGCGAATTAAACAACCGAAATATTTGGAAATTTTATCTACTTTCAGAACAACGACTTCCAAAATTTTTTCAAAAGCAAATTTATATCTTCGATTTGCTTTTGCGATATCATGGATGACCCTAATTAAGCAGTTATTGTGGTATATATTTTCAATGAAGACACACGCCGTCAGTGAGAAAGTGATTGAGTAGTGTATTCGTATATTGCGGATCAATTACGTGCTTGATCGATATAGGGTAATCAGCCGTTGTTGCACGTTCACGATATCGTCTGATTGTCATTGCTTGCAATATTACCAAGGCACTCCATATTTGAAATTTGTACAAACAGAAAATAATTTTACCGATTTTGTCATCGAATAACCGATTTGGCACCATGGCATGTGCTTGGAATAGACAAGTGCGGCTTTTATGCATTGTGGTGCGGCTGTCGCCGCACCACAAACCTTCGCGCTTCGCGCTCGGGCGCCGCAGCCAAGCACACGCCACGGAAAAGACAACAAGAACAAAACGGAAAACCAAACCAAAAGCGCGGCGGCGCGGAGCCGTCCCCGCTAACCCGCTGGGGGACCAGCTGCCGCTTTTCCGCCGCGCATGGCTTTCTTTCATTGGTTTTTATCGTTCTGCACCTCTTGAATTTTGCCTCTTTCGGCAGGCTTAGGTTAGCATAGTCCTCGCGGAAGTCAACGGCCGCAAAATCGTCGCTTAAAACACCAATATAAACGAATTGAGAGCTGAGTAAGGAAGTTTCCTTTCTCGGCTCTTTGTAAACGAAAACCCCGCGATAGTCGCGGGGTTCAGAGAAGGCTAAAGCCGATGAGGAT
>CASGBM010000173.1 GCA_949299615.1 uncultured Eubacteriales bacterium
AAATGCTATTTTTAGGTTCACGACATTGATTGACTGACTGTTTGTGTCGGCTGTCGGGAGACGACATCCGACACAAAGTGCAAGGTTTTTGGCAAAAAAGCACAAAAACCTTGCACCTGAACAAGATTTATAGAACGAAAAATCGGAAAAATACAAATTTTAAAAAATAAATTGCCAATTAAAAATTCCCGGCGGCCAGGCATATTGCCAAGCCGCCGGGATATGTATCTTTTTCTTCTGATTCCTTTCTTTCCTTATTTATCCCCTTTATCCCCATCTTCTCTAAAGAACAGCGAGAGGGCGAGCAAAACACCGTCCAGGAACGCTTTTAAGATGAACCGGAAGTCAGCTATATTGCGCTTTCCGCGGTTTTGCGGCATTCGCTGATGATACACAGTGCGAGGTAAGCTGTCACAAAGCCCAAAATCATCCACAGCATGGAAATCCCTCCTTTCCGCTGAATTTGTTTCGAGTCCTTTCTCGTTTTTACGTCCGTTTTTCACATCCCACAGAAGAAAAACTCCTCAATTTCCGCGGGCGACAAGCCGTTTGCGAGCATGTGGTCAATGTCCTCCATCGAAAAGCCGTAGGCGCTCGCGACCGCTTTTAACTCACGGATGTACATCTGCTGCTCATTTTTCACAATTTCGTTTTTCCTCCGCTCATTTTTCGCTCCACCGAACCAAGGCGAATACCCCCACGAAACGTATTTCGTCTGATACAGGCGCGCCGCCGAAAACTCGCCGCAAGAGCAGGTTCCGTCAGAATCAATCTGCAAAATTTCACCGGGGCGCAGCTTCAAAACCTCATACTCCTTCGACAAAAACCGCACCGCAGACAACGCCTGCTCCATGATTTCCTCCGTCGAGGCGTACACGTACAAGCCCGGATTTTTCCAGTGCAGCAGGTGCAGCGGATTGTTGCCCTTGACAAAATACAGGCTGTTTTGCGCCGTCAGCACGGTAAAGGTAAAAGAGCCTTCCAGCCGCTCTGCTGCGTCGGCGAGGGATTTTTTCGACAGCTCCTTCTGACGTTCCAGCAGCCGTACAATCACGTAGCTGTCCGTGCGAATACGGCTTTTCGGCAATCGAAGCTGCTGTTCCAAAAGGAAATCATTGGTAATCACTCCGTTGTGCGCCAGGGCAAAATCCATACCGCCCACTTCCCCGGGAAAAGGGTGATTGTTGCAGTTAAAGATCGCGTTTCCCTGAGTCGCCATGCGCGTGTGACCCATCACAAAGCAAGCCTCCTGCGGCAGCCGGAATTTCATTGTGTGTGCCGCCGCGGGACGCTTAAAAATGTGCAGCCGACCGTTTGCGTTATACGCAATGCCTGTCGCATCCGTTCCGCGCTCCTCGCTTTCTTTGGCAAGGGCGGACAAAAGCTGTGTGCGCTGGCGAACGCTCAGCCTTTGCCGATAATCCAAAATCCCAAACAAGCTACACATCCTTCCGCACCTCACTTTCAGGCAGGAGTCCACGCTCCTGAAGGTACGCAAGCAGCTCCGACTCGGTGATTTGCCTGACAAAATCCTCCCACGACAGAGCGCACAATTCCTCATCGGACAACGAAAAAGCCACATCGCAGATTCGATTCACGAGCTGCAAGGTGGCAATAAAGGTATTGAATTTTAGCGTACCGCGGAAAATCCGAAATTCAATCGTGTCGCGATTGTCCAGATTCACACAGGTATAGCGGCTCCAGTGACCGTTTTTGACGTGCGCAAGCATCTCCTTCGGATGCGGCTTGCATCCGTATCGGGATGCCCAGCGCTCCAGTTGATGCTGTGTTCGCCGCGAAAACTTTAGCAGCTTGTCCCAGTGCTGCTCCACGAAATACACCGCGCGTCCGACTGCTTCCTCCTGTTCCTCCCGGCTTTCGCCGAATGCCGCGCGACTGACATGAATGTGCAGTCCGCAGGTTTTGGCATCGTGGGAGGAATAACCCAGCTCGTCCGCCTTTGCCAGAACCTTTTCCCAGCACATGGAGTGCAGATGATATTCCGGTGACATCGGATGAGACACGATTTCGAACCCATCATCCAACGAACCGTCATGCTTGCAGTAAATCCGCTCACTCGGCAGATTTGCGACGGAAAGAATCTGCTCTGCATACTCGCCTGATTCGCCCGCGTCGTCGATTTCCAATTCAATCCCGAAATACCGCGGACCGCTGCCGTAGAAAATCGGCTCGGGCTTGTAGTCGTACTCGTGGATGACCGCGTGGTAATGGGAGTCGTAACAGTCGGAGCAGTAAGGCTCACCGTCGATGAACTGCGCTCTGTCACGGTGCATTAGCGTGCCGCAGTTTTTGCAGAAATCATACTCCCGCTCGCGGCATTCGGAGCATAGCGGATAGCTGATAGTTCCGCAGTTGTCGCGGTTTCGGATGCGCTTTCCGCAATCAGCGCAGATAACCGTTTCTGCCGCCAGGCACGACGGACACAGCAACGACCCATCAAACTTCGTAAGCTCTTCGCTCGGATACAGCTGCTTGCAAATACTACATTTTGTTTGCTGCATAAAAAACCTCCATATTATAAAAATATGAGACCGGTTTTTCTCCGATCTCATAGCTATAATATGTGGTTGAAGATGTAAGCTTTAGCGAAACCCGGGAGCTGTTTTGCCATGTGTGAACTGTGCCGTTTTTATGGAATACCCATAGCGATGTATCACTTGACAGTACAGGGATACCGGCAAAAAATCGAAGAATATTTGCTTCGTGATATGCAAAATTTACTATTGACTTTTTAATCAAAACGGCATACAATAAAAGTAAGAAAGTATTACTTTCCAACTAACTCATAGGAGTGGATAATATGTTAGCGGAATTGCGTACAAAATCACAAATAACAATACCGAAAGAGATTGTTGCAAAACTTGGATTGTCTGAAGGAGATAAACTTGATATTTACGAGGATAACGGTATGATTTGTATTATGCCTGTTGCAGTTTATCCCAAGAATTATGTTGAAGCGCTTCGTAAAGAGGTTGAACAAGTAAAAAGCAACATAAAAAGCGGAAATCAACCTACTTTTGAAAACATTGATTCTCTCTTTGAAAAGCTGGAGGAAAATTGATGGCATTTCAATTTACATTTACCAATCGTTTTAAGAAACACTATAATACATTATCCTCCGGCGAAAAGAAGCAGCTTAAAAATAAATTGGCACTGCTTGCGGAAAACCCAATGCATCCGTCCCTTAGAAGACGGCGCGGAAAAAGTTGTGTAAATAGTATAAAGACGAACCTCCTTGGTGAAAATTATGGTAGAAATAATTTTTATCAAGGAGGTTTTTCGACATGAA
>CASGBM010000174.1 GCA_949299615.1 uncultured Eubacteriales bacterium
AAGGGAGAACACTTCTAAGGAAAACGGTGCGGCAGGATAAATACGTTTATATATCTGTATATTGAAAAAAACCGGTTTCCGTTCTAAGCTGTGAACGGAAACCGGTTTTGTTGGTGTCTTTAGACGTGGAAAAAAACCCTCGGTTCTACCGAGGGAAGAAAAGCGAGCGGAGCGACAAAAAATGTGGCGAGCTTGATGCGAGCCGAAGGACTTAAAAATAAGAAGAACCTCGTGTATAATAGTAGTGGTTTGGCGACCGCATTACTAAAATACAGGAGGTTTTTCAAATGAAAGAAAATAATGAGATAAAAAGTACAGCACACAGCAAATATAGGTGTCAGTACCATATAGTTTTTGCTCCGAAGTATAGGAGAAAAGAGATATATGGCAAACTGAAAAAGGATATAGGAGCAATACTTAGGAAATTATGTAATCAAAAGGGAGTAGAAAAAATAGAAGCAGAAACATGTCATGACCATATAGCAGGATGACGCCTGCTTACCACTACAGATGCAAAAACATCTTTCTGAAATGTTACTGTAACACAAAAGTTTAACAAAATCAACATTATGTCACATTCAAATTTTCCCATTTTTCATACGGTATTCCTTTGGCGTCATACCATGCTTCTTCTTAAAGGATCTGTTGAAATATGAGATATTATTAAAGCCGCAATCAAATGCAATATCAATTATATTATCCCTGCCCTGAAGAAGTAAAGATTCTGCTTTATGAAGACGGAGCTGCATTAAATATTCATGAAAGCTGGTTCCAAGCTCTTTTTGAAAGAGCCTGCCGAGGTATTTTTCGTTTTTCTGATAAGTGGTCGCCAGCTCTTTTAATGAAATGTTTGAACAATACATTTCATCTGCAAAACATTTCATGACGGAAACCAGCCAATGTAGTTTTTTTGTCGTAGGGGGCGCATGCTCATAAAGCAATTTCAAATAGTCAGAGACCAGTTCCGCAATTTGCAAAAGTTCGGCGGCATTCCTCGTATATTCGCATTGATTGATTTCTTTTTTAAGTTTATAGAAATTCACACCCGTATAACTGCATACCTTTTTTATTCGCTCCGTTGTTTGCTTTTTATCAATCACGGCATTTCCGATATATACGACTGCAAAGACCGTCTCGTTCATTACAACGGGAAAAACAGCCTCGCACAATCCATAGACGCAGTGACCGTAAAACGGCATTTTTTCATGAATCGCTTTTGTATTGGCAAGCATTTTACAACGCAAACAGGTACGGTAACCTTTGTCTGTTGATTTTGCAATATCACAAAACCGCTTTGAATGAATCACATTCTTAAACGAAATTTCTGTCATCGTATTATTTAATATGCCGGTAAGATCCAAGATGCTGATATGTAAATGACGCTCCTTGGTAAGCTGATCAATCATGACCTGAAGATTTTGCATTTCTTCACCTGATTAAATATTTTTTAATTATTGTAGCATAAAAGTTTCTTTTGTGCAAGTTTTTAAGCGGATAGTATTAGATTAGTTTTCATTTTAATGTTATAATGGTAAAAAAAGAAAAGAGTGATACAATGAAAAAATATGATATTGCTGTGATCGGAGGCGGGTTTGCAGGGGTAGCCGCTGCGTTGGCGGCAGCCAGAGAAGGGGCCCGCGTTATTATCATTGAAAAATCAAATTGCCTTGGCGGCGCGGCTGTTAATTGTCTGGTCAATCCCTTCATGTCCTATTCAACCAGAATCAATAACAACACTGTAGCTCTTTCGGCCGGTATTTTTAAAACAATAAATGAGCGAATGAAGGAACGTCACGCTTTATGCGGTGATTCTTTTCTGGAAGAGGAATTGAAATACATCTTGAATGAAATGGTTGCTGAAGCAAATATAGATTTGCTGTTTCATGCGTATCTTTGCAGAGCACAAAAAGATGATTTACGGGTACAATCTGTGACGGTAGCGACGAGAAGCGGTGAAATGACGGTAAATGCGGATTACTTCATTGATGCTACGGGAGATGCTCAGCTTGCTTATCTTGCCGGTTGTCCTACCGTACTCGGACGAGAGCAGGATCATTTATGTCAACCGATGACCCTTTGTTTCCGTCTTGGGAATGTCGATGTCGAAAAATTTCTAGCAAGTTTTGACAAACTTAAGCTTGAGTATGAAAAAGCGCGGGTAGCCGGGGAATTTATTAACCCGAGAGAAGATATTCTCGTGTTTAAGACGCTTGTTCCCAATGTGCTCCATTTCAATACTACAAGAGTTGTAAAAAAGAATCCTACTGTACCGGAAGAGGTTACAGAGGCAGAAGTGATTGCGCGTCGGCAGGTATATGAAGTTTACGATTTTATGAAAAAGCACGCAGACGGTCTTGAAAACAGCTTTTTGATGATGACTGCAGCGGAAATCGGTGTCCGTGAAAGTCGCATGATCGTGGGCGACTATGTTTTAACTGAAAAGGATTGCAAAGGGTGCACTAAGTTTGAAGACGCCATTGCCGCTTGTAATTATGATATTGATATTCATAATCCTGAAGGAAGCGGAACCAGTCATTACTTTTTTGCCCATGGAGAATATTACACAATACCCTACCGTAGCCTGATACCGAAAAATGCCGATAATATACTCGTTGCGGGAAGATGCATTTCTTCGGATCACGGAGCTCAGGCTTCTTATAGAATTATGCCGACGGTTTGCTGCATCGGAGAGGCAGCAGGAACAGCGGTTGGTTTAGCATCAAAAGAAGGCAAGAGCGTGCGTGAAGTAGATATCCAAAAGCTTCAGCAAAGCTTAAAGAAAAATCAGGCGTTTATCGGTATATGATCGACTGATTGAAACACCTATTGGAACCTGAACTATCTTTGGGCTCTTTGTCAATAGTTGGGGTAAAGAGTTAAAATGAGAAATTAAGTGCAAGCAGTTTGCTAATAGGCAGCTGCTTGTTCTTTGTTTTGTTGCATATGAGAAAATATATGTAAAATACGGTTTCTGAATCTTCTAAAATTTTTGTAACCGTATGCGTTTCTTTTAAGAACCGCGCGTTGTAAAATGAAGTTGAAATAAAATAAAAAAATAGGTCCATAGTGACGAACCTGTGGTAGAATTAATTTGCTACACCAATTCTGAAAGGATCATCACTATGGACAATCCGAATTATACCACAGAACACAGAAAAGGGCAACATCTTTTAAACGAAGAACGGTACGAAATTGAAGTGCGTTTA
>CASGBM010000175.1 GCA_949299615.1 uncultured Eubacteriales bacterium
TCAACTTAATTATACCATAAAAACGGAGAAAAATCATCATATATCAATCAAAAAAAGCCGCTTGAAATCTGGCTTTTCAGACTTTTACAAACGGCTAAACTAATATACCGAAAGGAGACAGGATCCTTCATGAGCAGTAGTATAACACAAGACATGCGATACCGTCAATCCCTAATGAACTATGCAGAGAAATACGGCGTGAGCCGTGCCAGTCGGAAATATAACAAAAGCCGCTCCTACATTTACTTTTGGAAAGCCCGTTGGGATGGAAACGTGGAATCTCTGGCCTGCCGGTCCAGACGGCCTCACAGCCATCCAAATCAGCACACAGAAGCTGAACTGAAACTGATCCGGGATATGCGCCGCAGAAATCCGCCGCTGGGTATGACAGAACTGTGGCACCGGTTGAAACAGCGGGGATATACCCGCCGTCCGGAAAGCCTGTTTCGCGTCATGCGAAGGCTGGGAATGTTTGCGCCGCCAAAACCGCAAAAACCGTACACGCCTAAACCTTATGAACAGATGACCTATCCCGGCCAGCGCGTTCAGGTCGATGTTAAAGTAGTTCCCCGCCGCTGCATCGCCGATCCTGAACTGCGCTTGTTCCAGTACACCGCCATTGATGAGTTTACTAGGCTGCGTTTTCTGGCTGCCTACCCCGAACAGTCCACTTATTCCTCTGCAGATTTCCTGAGTAAGCTGGTAAAGTGGTTTGCTCGCCGGGGAATTCAGGTGGAGTGTGTGCAGACAGATAATGGCTTTGAGTTTACCAACCGTTTTGCCAATGCAAAGCGGGAACTGCCTACTCTGTTTGAAACCGCCGCACAACAGCTCGGCATACGTCATAAGCTCATCCGGCCTTACACGCCTAGACACAATGGAAAAGTGGAACGAAGCCATCGCGAGGATCAAAAACGCTTTTATTCCTCCCATTCCTTCTGTTCCTTAGAAGACTTTGAAAAACAGCTTGCTGCACACAACCGCCGTTCTAACAACTTCCCCATGAGACCGCTCCATTGGCTATCTCCTTATGAATTCGCTGTTCAATATGTTTGACAAACCTACATTCTTTTATTTATCTAAATCCGCAAGCATGGAAAAATTGCTTTTCAATGACGGATACAGACTGTTATATACCTGATAATATTTTTCGTATTCTGCATGGTTTGTTTTGTTTGGCTGCTGTTCATGTTTTGCTTTCACGAGCTTTTCGCAGCCCTCGGGAACGTTTTTGAATATACCTGATGCACATCCCGCTAAGATTGCCGCACCAAGTGCAGGTCCTTCCTCCGACTGCATGATTTTGACCGGCATATTGAATAAATCGGCAATCATACCGCGCCAAAAGCTTCCCTTTGCGCCGCCTCCGCACAATGCCATATCAGCTGCTGCAACACCTACCTCACAAAGCACATCCAGACAGTTTTTCAGAGAATAGGAAACCCCCTCCATCACCGCTCTTGCCATATGTGCCCTTGTGTGCATTGCTGACAATCCGAAAAATACCCCTCTTGCATTCGTATCCAAAACCGGCGTTCTCTCGCCCATAAGATATGGAAGATAGATCAGCTTGTCAGAGCCAATGGGGATGTTTTCGCAAAGATTGTCAATCTCACGATAGGATAAATCTCCTGCAAACTGATTTTTAAACCAGCTAAGCGAAAGCCCGGCCGCTTGTGTTACTCCCATTACATGCCATGCCCCCGGAACAGCGCAGCAAAATGTGTGTATTCTGCCCTTTGGATCAAAAATCGTCTCATCAGTATGCGCAAAAACAACGCCGCTTGTGCCAATGGTGGTAAATGCCTTTCCGTTTTCGCATACACCCGTGCCGATTGCAGCCGCGGCATTATCCCCTGCGCCTGCCGCAACGGGAATACCATTTGTCAGGCCGCAAGCCTTTGCGGCATTCTCGGTTACATAGCCTGTCACTTCGGGACTTTCATAAACCTTTGCAAGCAAATCTTCATCAATCTCGAGCTTTTTTAACACCTCATCGCTCCAGCATCTTTTGCCGACATCCAAAAGCTACATTCCGGAAGCATCCGACACATCGGTCGCATAGACGCCTGTCAGCATATATCGTATGTAATCCTTTGGCAGTAAGATATGCCGACAGCGTCTGAAGTTTTCGGGCTCATGCTTTTTCACCCACATAATTTTTGACGCCGTAAAACCTTCCAATGCCGGATTTCCGGTGATTTCAAGCAATCGGTCGTGTCCGATTATGCTTTCGATTTCATTGCATTCTTCGGTCGTTCTACCATCGCACCAAATAATTGCATCGCGAATTACCTCATTATTTTCATCCAGCATCACCAATCCGTGCATTTGCCCGGAAAGCCCAATACCGCAAATTTCACCGCATGCCTTTTTTGAAATTTCGCTTAAGGTACTGCAAACAGCCTTCCACCAGTCCTGCGGATTCTGCTCTGCCCAGCCGTTTTCTGGCTGATAGAGCGGATAATCTGCCGTTGCCGATGCAACCGTGTTACCCTCCGTATCAAACAAAACACTTTTTGTGCCGGAGGTTCCTATATCAATTCCGATTAAATATTTCATAAGTTTACTCCATATTAAAAATGATTTAGTTGACAACACTCTCCAGATATTCCTGTCGTCCGCTTTCAGGCTTAACGTCTTTTAGAGAAAGCGCATACTCCGACAATTCCTCAAGATTGGTTTGATCCGCAACAATCTTTTTTCCGCGTACCGGATAGAGTGCAACCACCGGCGAATCCGAATACCACTGCGGTATTCGTTTATTTTCAAACAGTTTTTCCGGTAAAGAATGGCTGTTTTTCTCCATCCGGCTACGATAAATTTCCGCAGCATCATACCAATCTCCGTCAAATACTCCCAGAACGATTTCAAAATTCATTATATACGTCTCTTTTGCTCCGTCTGTATAGACGCGCAACTCTAGGCAAATCCCCTCTCTATCCGCATAGTATTCAAAGGATTTTAAATACGCATCCTTGTCATGTGTCGCCAGATACAATCCGCCATCTTCGTTGTAATACGCCATAAACTGCATTGTCGCTGAGCCCGGATAAAGACCACTATAGCCTGTGCTTTGATATGTCAGTTCCTGATAAGGGAACCATGAGCCGTTTTCCCGGCAAGTAACATCTTCAATAAGGCAGCCCTCTCCAAAAGGCCAAAAATAACAGAATCTCCTCCACTCCCT
>CASGBM010000176.1 GCA_949299615.1 uncultured Eubacteriales bacterium
AACCTAAAAATAGCATTTTAATGCTGTTTTTAGGTGTGAAATTGTAAATTTCACACAAATGGTTTCGCAAAACCATTTGTTCAGTAGACATTATTTAATTTTTGCAAGTGAAAAGCCTCCTCCGAACACTCGGAAACGGCTTGCTGTCTGTTGATATGTTTTTATTGGTTTATTATGTTCTGTTCGGCTCTTGACCTTGCATTTTGCAGCAGCTTTCTTGCCCGATTAAAATATACGTTGTCTATCGGCGGCACATCTCGGTAACAGCTATCAACCGTCATTTGCTCGTCATAGTGAAAGGACGGGTTGAACGATTGATAAATTCGCGCTTTACTCTGTTTAACCGCTGTGTCATAGTCCGTTGTTCCGTTTTCAACCTCTTGTACGATGTCGGCGATCAGCGTCTTAACAGTTTCCTCGGCCTGTATATAAAAGTCGGGGCGTAGGTACATATCTCTGTATGCAAAGATGGCGTTATTTGCGATTGCTGACAGAATACCAAAACCATAACCGCAAGTTTGTTGATTGATTACCGCATTGAAAAGAATGTTGTTTGATTTTGCCCTTGCTTCTGCATAACCTAAACCGTCCTGCACCTCGTCAAGGATATGTCCCATAAGATTTTGCGTTATCTGTATGCTTTCGGGTGTTGCGCCCATTGGTGCGGATTCCAAAGGAATGTCCGCAGCGTTTACAGAAAAAGTGCTTGAAAATGCTATGACTGCCGCTAATATCCATACCGCTTTTTTCATCATCAGAAAATCCCCCTTGTATAAATATAATTTTGATTTATGATTTCCTCTGCCTGTGCTTTTACATTGTTCATCAAACCAACCCACTGCATAGGGCTTTCGGCTTTTAACTGTTCTGTGATACCTTGTAATTCTGCAAGTGCAGGGATAAGTATGTCGTATTCTGACTGTGCCTGTCGGTCAACCCCGGCAAGGTATTCAAACAATCTGCCTGTCATAAATAAAGCGGTGTAATATGGCTTGTGGTGTTCCTTTATATACCTTTCGTGCCGTTTCCCGAAGCGGCCGATTGCATCTGTCTGCATTGGCCGTTCAAAATCCGGTAAATAATAATCACCGCATTTTGTGTAAGCAATACCATTTTCAATCATCGTTTCGCGCATGGTAAATCCTCCTGTCTTATTTCCACATTTCTTTGTGGGTGTAGTAGTATGCAAGCTGTCTTTCCCTGCGGTTTTTATCCTTACATTCCTGTGAGCAAAGACACTCTCTGCCGTTGCTCGGCCAAAAGTCTTTACCGCAAAGCATACATTTTTTCTGCTTAAATGTGTGGTTGCCTTTTTCCTCAAATCGCTTTTTTGCAATCCGTTCAGACCTCGCCTTGTCCTTGCATTCCGTACAGCAGAATATATGCTTTGCGCTGTTAGGGTAAAATTCCTTGCCGCAATACAAACAATTTCGCTTTGAGAATATATGCCCGTCGTTTTCCGCAAGTTTTTGAGCGCGCTTTTTCTCGCGGCAGCGAATAGAGGCAAGTTTTCGTTGCGCCGCCTTTCTATCCGCTTTTTCCTTTGCCTGTTTTTCGGCAAGCCGTTTTTCCTCTGCAAGTTCCTCGTCAGTATATGCCAGATCAAACTTGCCGATGAAATTGAAATAAATATCAATCTGCTGTTGTCTTGATTTTCTATCGCCTGTCTTTTCATGAATGACAATTTTATCAATCAAGTCATGCAGCATATCGGCGGTCAATTCTGTCGGTTCTTTGTATTTCTTAATGACATTGATAAATTTACCCGTCTGTATTTGTGTGCCCTTATTTTCGCTGATGGTCTTTTTTAATGTGGCGATTTTTGTTTCCAATTCGCTTTGCTCCGTCGAGTATTTTATCATCAGCGTCTTATACTGCCGTTCGGGCAAAATATTTGTGATATAGTTTTCATACAACCCTGTAATCAGCGTGTCAAGCTCGCCGAGCCGCTGCTGAACGCAAGCAAGCTCTTTTTGTGCAAGTTTGGGTTTATTGCTGTTTTTCTCTTTCCATTTTCCTTTCAATTCCTCACAAAAAGATTTTTCGTCTTGCAAAACACGCCTTAAAATCCGCTTGATAGAATGTATCACAAGCTGGCTGATAACACTTTCCCGGATATGGTGATAGGAACAGGGATTTGGTATATTGCCGTAACGACTGCACCGATAAGAAAAATATGGTTCTCCGTTTTGCAACCTTCCACTGTACGGAAGTTTGATAGTCTTGCCACATGCGGCTGAATACGCCGCCTTTTTCCAGCAGCTCCCGGCTTTTTCCGCTTTCTGTGATCTGTCCGTCCTCAATGACATAGATTTGGTCTACTCCAGCCACAGTAGATAGCCGGTGAGCAATCATAATCACCGTTTTTCCTTCGGACAACTTAGAGAAAGCGGCCTGTACACGGGATTCATTATCCGGGTCAGCAAAGGCGGTAGCCTCGTCTAAAATTACAATAGGCGCATTTTTCAGCATTACGCGGGCGATGGCAATTCGCTGCTGCTCGCCCCCGGAAAGGTAAACACCTTTTGTTCCGATCACAGTGTCCGCGCCCTTCGGCAGCTTTTCCAGAATATCATCGCACTGGGCGCTATGGAGGGCAGCCATAATTTCTTCGCGGGTAGCATCCGGTTTGCCCATGCGCACATTTTCCAAAATTGAGGCTTTGATTAAGCGGCTATTTTGGAATACAAAAGAGACGGTGTTCATAAGTTCCTCTTTGGCGATATTCTTCACATCAACGCCGCCAATCCTCACCTGCCCGTCCTGCGGGTCAAAGAACCGACAAATTAAATTGGCAAGAGTGGTCTTGCCACCGCCAGAAGGTCCCACAAAAGCTACTGTCTGCCCTGCGGGAATTGAAAGGGAAATATCCTTGATGACCTTGTTTTTTCCATCATAGCTGAAATGAACATGATTAAGCTGTACCGAAGCATCTTTGGTGTGCTCGGCCTTCTCCGGTTCTGCAAGGGGTTGTAGGTTTAGTACACTGTCGATCCGCTGTAAAGCGTCGTCCACAATCATAGCGTTTTCGCTCTGGAACATGATGCGTGTGAGGGTGACGGAGATAATGGGTGTAATGATAATATAATGTCTACTGAACAAATGGTTTTGCGAAACCATTTGTGTGAAATTTACAATTTCACACCTAAAAACAGCATTAAAATGCTATTTTTAGGTTCAC
>CASGBM010000177.1 GCA_949299615.1 uncultured Eubacteriales bacterium
GCGGAGAGCGCCGTGCGAACGAAAGCCCTTGTTTTCAAGCGAAAACTCTTGAAAAGAGGTTTCGACTTGAAGCGTGTCGACTTTATCGACACGCTGAGAGAGCCACCTTAAAAATGGCTCTCTGTTTTTTATTGATCTATTTCAAATAAAATACTTCCCGAAGCTTCACAGGATTTGCCTGCTCAAAATCAAACGATCCTTCTACCATTTTAGACGTAATCGCATTCCACCGCTGGCACGCTTCCGATTGTGCGGTATAAGCAAAAGCGGCGTCTGGGTCATCGCATTCGAAGCAATAGAAAAACTGGTTGCCGTTTTGGAAAATGGAATAATTTTTAAAACCCGCTTTCCTATGCTCTTCCATAATTTCCGGCCATGGGTTTTCATGCATCTTAATATACTCTTCCAGGTATTCTTCTTTGACCTTCCACGTCCATGCATATTTATTGCTGTGCTGCAAAAAAATCATCCTCTCTCATTCTTTTATTAAAAGCCTCATAAAGAAGCTATGGTTTTAAATTTTTCAAAAGCTTGATTCCACAGCCCCGTATCTTGCGGTTCGTACACTTTAATCGGGAAAGAATTGCGGAT
This sequence comes from uncultured Eubacteriales bacterium, assembly GCA_949299615.1. GTDB lineage: Bacteria > Bacillota > Clostridia > UBA1381 > UBA9506 > RGIG1666. The sequence continues at coordinate 592 of CASGBM010000177.1, forward strand.
AATCGTGCGCGCCTCCTGCAATGACTTGATCTTTCCGAGAGCCATAAACTGCACTGCGGCATTGCCTGTGCTGGTTGCCTCAACCGGTCCGGCTACAACCCGTTTTCCCGTTGCATTGGCAACAAAACTGGTCACCATTGTGTCCTTGATTCCGCCGCCAAGCATGTGAATCGCTTCTAATTTTTTACCTTGAACATCCTCAAGGGCATCCGCCACCATCCGGCATTTCATAGCAAGACTTTGCGCAGCGCAGCGAATTACTTCGCCCTCACTCTGAGGTACTTTTTGACCGGTTCTCTCACAGAAGTTTCTAATTTTCTGCGGCATATTGCCCGGTGTGGCAAAATCATGATAATCAGGGTCGATAAAAGATTCAAACGGAGTAGCGCCCCAGGCTGCCTGCTCCAAATCGTCAAACGAGAGCTCTTTTCCTTCTCTTTCCCACTGGCGGCGGCTTTCCTGAATAATCCAAAGACCCATAATATTTTTCAGAAAACGGATTTTTCCGCAAACGCCGCCTTCATTTGTAAAATTATACCGATATGTACTTTCCGTGATGCTTGGGGCATCCAGTTCTACTCCCATCAAAGCCCATGTGCCGGTAGAAATATACGCATAGCTGTAATCTTCTGTCACCGGTACGCTGGCAACAGCAGATGCCGTATCATGAGAGCCAACCGCAATCACCGGAATTTTTGGACAGCCCAATTCCTCACAAATCGCATCTGAAAGCTGCCCCACAACATTACCCGGCTGAATGATTTCACAAAAGATATCCGTGGGAATGCCTACTTTTCCCATCAACTCATAATTCCATTGTTTGGTATACGGATTTAAAAGCATAGACGTTGAGGATTCTGTATATTCATTTCTCATTTCGCCCGTTAAAAAATAATTAAAAATATCCGGCAGAAACAGCAGTTTTTTTGCTAGAGAAAATGTGCTGTCATGCTGTTCTTTTGCGGCCATAAGCTGAAATATTGTATTAAAGAAATCAAACTGAATCCCCGTTTGCTCAAAAATATATTTTTTCCCCACTTTTTGGTCTGCCAGCTCAATCATTCCGTCTGTCCGTCCATCCCGGTAATGATACGGGTTCCCTAAAAGCTTGCCGTTTTCATCAAACAAACCGTAATCTACACCCCATGTATCAATTCCAATCGCTTCGATATCCTTATGCCCAGCGTTAATCGTTTTTGAAATACCTTTTTTTATTTCAAAAAACAAACGCAAAATATCCCAGTGATAGCTACCGTTTACCATAACCGGGTCATTGGAAAAACGGTGCATTTCTTCAATAGAAAGCTTTTCACCATCAAAAGTAAATAACATTGCGCGCCCGCTGGACGCTCCAAAATCGAATGCCAGTACTTTACCTGTCTGTGCCATCTTTCATCCTCCTCACAAAGGTCAATGATAAATGAACTTTTATCATCGCAAATATTCGCTTTTTAGATTGTGTTTATTATATCATAGCCGCATTCCGTTTTCAACTCCATTTTGTAACTGCTTATACTCTTTAGGCCCAAAAATATTACAAAATTAGTGAATAAATTCATAATTGCTACAAAATTATTAAAAAAGTTTTAAAAAAAGGTTGACAAACTATGGGGGATTTAGTATAATACAAATTGTAACAAATTCGTAATACTTTATGGATGTGACATTCCTTACTTAAGACAAGGGGATTAAAAAAATCGGAGGTCATTTTTACATGCGAAAGTTTATGAAGTCAAGTGTTTTGTTGGTCGTATCCCTGCTGTTAGTCATGCAGGCGGCGGTATTTACCGCAAGTGCAGAGTCTTTCCCGTGTGTTGGAATCGTTGTTGCTGACGATGTTAACGTTCGGACAGGTCCCAGCACAGATTATGATATTATTGGATGTGTTTGGTACGGCGTTACTCTTGATGTTTATGCAAGAGAAGGGAACTGGTTTAAAATTGGCACTGGAAACGGTTCGGCGTATATCAGTGCTGATTACGTCAGCGTCCGTCCGGAAGATGTAGCAAACAGAGGAAGCTATTCTGCCGGCGACCGTGTGGTTGCAATGGCAAAACGTTATCTGGGTACTCCTTACGTGTACGGTGGTTCCAGTCCTAGCGGTTTTGATTGCTCTGGCTTTACTTCTTACGTTTACAGTCAGCTTGGTTATAGCATTAACCGTACGGCAGACGCCCAGCTTGCGAACGGCGTTCCGGTATCTAGGAACGAACTTCGCCCCGGTGATTTGGTAATGTTTAAACGCCCAGGCAGTTCTACTGTTCACCATGTTGGCATTTATGCCGGAGACGGAATGATGATTCACTCTCCGCAAACAGGTGACGTTGTAAAATATACCAATATTAATACCGGATATTATAACGATGTTTATTATGTTGCACGGCGAATTGTCCGTTAGTAAAAACCTGATTTTATTTCCCCTCTGCCAAGCAGAGGGGTTTGTTTTTATTTTTGTCATAATTAATGCCTACTGAACAAATGGTTTTGCGAAACCATTTGTGTGAAATTTACAATTTCACACCTAAAAACAGCATTAAAATGCTATTTTTAGGTTCA
>CASGBM010000178.1 GCA_949299615.1 uncultured Eubacteriales bacterium
GTAAATTTCACACAAATGGTTTCGCAAAACCATTTGTTCAGTAGACATTATTTACACTGCCTGCGTAGGGTGCGGCGCCCCGACGCACCGTTCTATTTGAGTCTTGCGCTGTTTTCTAAAAAATTCATTTATTCAAAGCGGCATAAAATCATATAATCCTATTTATCACTCTGACTTTTTGGAAGGTGGAACCTCCTAGGAAATAGTGATTTTAAAAGTGAGTATCCGGAATAAGAATCGGACTAGTAATAAAGTCAAGACCAGCGCGGTTGAAATCCTGATTCGGATAGAGCAGGGCATAAATATCCGTTGCGTGGCAATCCAGAAAAAACATTCGTTCTGCGTCAGAATTGGAAAAAGAAATCCCAGCTGTTTTGGTTATTACACGCCGCTCTTTCATAAACTTCAATTCCCGCAAAAATGCTTTCCCAACAGTATTCATTCCTAAAACGCGGTAATAAGAAGGGGGGGTATTAAAATCCTTTTTGTTCATGCCAAGCAATAAATGGATGAGCGTACGGTCAATCCGAGTCCGGGTATAACGCTTTGTTTTTACTGCTTCAGCTATGGAAGAAAATGTGTGCTGCAATCGCCCGGCATGGATAAACCGTGATTCTAACCCTTCCGTCATATCAGGGAGCGTGCGCAGCTGATCTTCAGAAACGGAACGAAGCAAATAGGGAAGCAAAATATTGAGTGCTTGAAAAGATACAGGTGCTTTTCCAGCAGTTATCGCGTTTTCTAAAACAGATAAAACAGGATCCGGCATCCAATTGGAAATATCCTGTCCGCGGTGGATTTGCTTTCGCAAAAATGATGCACTGCAAAAACTATCTTCCGGATTTTGCGCATGATGGCTGTAGGACCGTTTTAAAGTTATGGGAATAATGGGGCTGCCTAATAAAAGTAAATTGCGGATGTATTCAATTGCCAAAAGGTTATTCGGCTCTGAAAACACGGCGGCAGATTCTTGTCCCAACGTCTCTGCAAGGACGCAAAGGCGTGCAGCAGGATAGGATATCCCGCTTTTTAAAGCGCGGGATACCTTATTGTGAAAATCAGGCGCAGCAACAATTTTTGCCGCACGGGTAAGAACGTTGATATTGCCGCATTCGCTGCCAAAAGAAAGATAGTCGACACAGCGGAGACTGTCAATCAAACTAACAGCCCCTTTTGCAAAACGTTCCGCTGACTGCGTTGAAAAGACAACAGGAAGCTCTAAAACCAGATCGCAGCCGCCGGCTAACGCCATATGGGCGCGCGTCCATTTATCGCAGATGGCAGGAGCGCCGCGCTGAACAAAATTGCCGCTCATGACGGCAATAACGCAGTCAACACCGTACATCGTACGGTGTTGACGAATTTGCATAGCGTGACCGTTATGAAATGGGTTATATTCACATATAATTGCCATTGTTTTCATAATTATCCTCCGCTTAAGTTTTCTTATTTTCTGCGGCTTTCCAGTTCGCGGCAAAGATCTTCCCATGTAAGACCGCGCTCTACCATAACAACCATCAAGTGGTATAATAGATCCGAAGCTTCATACTGAAGCTCTCCCACATCGGGATTTTTAGAAGCAATAATTACCTCGGCAGATTCTTCGCCAATTTTTTTTAGCTGTTTATCGATTCCCTTTTCAAATAAGTAATTGGTATAGGAACCTTCCACCGGATTTTCTTTGCGGCTTGCAATTACGTCATAAACATCTTTTAACACAGCAAGCGAAGATCGGTCACTCTCATCTAAAACCAGCGCTCCGCCTTCCAGCTTGCGGTAAAAGCAGGTCTTGTGGCCGGTATGGCATGCAGGCCCCTGAGGATCTACTTTTAAAATCAGCGTGTCTTCATCACAATCCACTAAAATTTCTTTTACAATCTGAAAATTACCGGAATGTTCCCCTTTTACCCACAGTTTTTGGCGGGAACGGCTAAAATAGGTTGCTTTTCCGGTTTCTATGGTAAGACGCAGAGATTCTTCATTCATATAAGCAACCATTAAAACTTTGCCGGAAATATAATCTTGCGCAACCGCAGGGACCAAACCTTTTTCATCATATTTTATATCCATCTATCTCATCCTTTCCTGTTTTGCAGCCGAAAAGCAAATTATAAACGTACAGATATGCCGCGGGACCGCAAATATTCTTTTACTTGCCGAATCGTTAATTCTTTATAATGAAACAAAGAAGCAGCTAAAACCGCATCAGCACCGGCTATTTCTATTGCGTCATAAAAGTGGGGGAGCGCTCCGGCGCCGCCAGAGGCGATGACCGGAATGTGCACGGACTCGGCGATTGCTTTGGTTAGTTTCAGGTCATATCCGTTTTTTGTTCCATCGGCGTCCATGCTGGTCAGCAAAATTTCTCCTGCGCCCAGTTTTTCAGCACGAACAGCCCATTCAATTGCATCAAGGCCAGTATCTACACGGCCGCCGTTTAAATAAACTGAAAAATTACCGTCTGAATTTCGTTTGGCATCAATGGCAACAACAACGCACTGGGAACCAAATTTGTACGCCGCTTCCGAAATTAATTCCGGGCGTTTGATAGCGGCAGAATTGACGGAAATCTTATCAGCGCCGGCTTTTAAAATCTCGCGGAAGTCTTCTACTGTCCGAATCCCGCCGCCTACGGTAAACGGGATAAAGACCTGTTCCGCAGTTTTATGTACGAGGTTTAAAATAATGCTTCGTGCATCAGAAGAAGCCGTAATATCCAAAAAAACCAATTCGTCCGCCCCTGACTGGTCGTATGCTTTTGCAATTTCTACCGGGTCTCCGGCATCTTTTAAATCAACAAAATTAACTCCCTTTACAACGCGGCCATTGTGGACATCCAGGCATGGGATAATTCGTTTGGTCAGCATAAAATGCCTCCCTCCGCCTGTTTTAATTGTTGAAATGCTTCCCTCAGATCCACTTTTCCGGTGTACAGCGCTTTGCCAATGATCGCGCCTTCTACTCCTGTTTTTTGCAAAGACAAAATATCTTCAATGTTACCAATTCCGCCGGAGGCTATAATTTGTGCCGGACATGCTTCCGACATTTGCTGCATAGCGGAAAGATTGGGACCAGTGAGCATACCGTCGGTAGCAATATCCGTGTATATTATAGTTTTTACACCTTTTTTGGCCA
>CASGBM010000179.1 GCA_949299615.1 uncultured Eubacteriales bacterium
CGGGAGCTTGACCCATATCATCCGTATCTGACCTATCAAAACTTTTTGGATGCCTGTGGGCTGGGAGAGGAGGACTTAAACCTTGATTAAGATTTTTCTATATGAGTGCAAAAGACTGATTTTTAACAAGTTTTTCTGCGGAATTTTATTCGTACTGCTGTTTTACGGCTGGCAGGTACTGAGCAACGCGACCATTTTAGGCGTATCCCATACCGCGCCTTTCTCGGCATGGAGCTTTGGGGATTACCTGAGCCGGATGCTGCCGCTACTCTGGATTGGGGTATTGTTTTTCCTGACCTTCTTCACTTCTGCCAAGGCGCGCCGTGCGGCTGTTCTTACCGATGCAACGCAGACAAGCCCCCGCCGGTACGCGCTGGCACGGTGCGGCGCAGCTCTTTCGGGAACCGTACTGCTGACGCTCGTTTGTCTTGCGGAAGCCGCCGTATTTTACGGCAGATATTTTGGATGGTATGCTTGGGGAGAACTGCTTATACCCGCTTTGGTCACACTGCTCCCTGCGCTGGTATTTGCTTTGGGCAGCGGCTGGCTGCTGGGAAGAATCAGGCCGTGGCTGATATATGTCTGGATGGCTGTCCCGTTTGTGTGTATGGCGCTTCCCCTGCCGGAGACACTGAGCCTCTGGAACGGCAGCTTTTTTACTAATTACCCTCTGACGCTGGGGATATTGGATCCTGCTTTCTCTTTGCCTGTATCCGTTGTTTTGGCGCAATGCGCTATACTAATATGCGGCATAGCTTTGCTGGTTTACAGACCAAAAAAAAATCATCACTAAAGCGAAAAGAGCGGCCAAACACCGCTCTTTTGCTTATTCAAGATTGCAAGTCAGCCCCTTCTCCGCACAACCACTCCATACTCACATTTAAAGCCTTGGATAAAAGCATGAGTTCCAGATCACATACATGACGCTATGAGTTCCAGATCACATACATGACGCTAATTTCTCTCAATCTGTGAAATGATCCGTTTTGTCATGTTTTCGTATCCCATAAATTGAATACGCTGCGCCAATTCCTCCTGCGTAATTGGAGGCTTCTGCAGCGCTCTCCCCAGACGGACACGGTTTCCGCAAATATTACCGGAGATTAAAAACAAAGTTCTTCCCACTAAAATTAATCCGCAAAAAAAGAATATAGTTAATTTAATAATTTATCAAGCAGCTCATCTATATTATCTGCACTGCCATACACATCAAATTCTTCGGCTTCTTCTTCTGATATAACTGCTTTCTCTGCTAAAATATCAGCCAAAATATCACCGCTCGCTGTTTTTGTCATCAAACTGCGATACACAATATATACCATATCGTTTCGCGTAAAGCTGCTTGACAGTTCAAGTTCCTTCGCAATTTCGGAATTTAAGAGATTTAGATAAATACAATCTTCAAGAGCAGTTTTGGGCTCTGCGTCCGTATATCCCAACAATCTTAACACCAATGTCACAAATTCTTCGGTGCTGATTTCCTGCACAGGTGAAAATGTGTCTTCTCCCGTCCCTCTTGTTATCTCGTTCTCATAGCAATACATCACATACGGAAACGACCACCTGTCACTTTCCACATCGGTAAACAGCGTGGGATATGTTTTTAAAGCTACATTTTTCTCTTCTCCAAGCAAACGGACCAATACTGTCGCCGCTTCCTCTCTCGTAAATGTTTTTTCAAGTTCATACCCGTTGTCCGTTCCCTTGAACAGCCCAAGCTCATACAAAGTATCCGCATACTGTGTATTGTCATCGGCAAATGCAGACATCGGGATTGTCAGTGCCAGAATTAAGATTAAGGCAATCATTTTACCAAAGTTTTTCATATGCGATTTTCCCTCCGCCAATATATTTGATATCGTCTACCTGTACTTTGGCAGAAGCATTTCCAATATCAAATGTAATAGATTTTAAGGTCCTGTCCTCATCATTGTTAAAATACATTGTCGCGCTTGCCGTGTCATATTCCTGCGTGTTTCTAACCTTTTGAAATCCGTCAAAGGACAGCAGGGAATGGAACGAGTTATACACGGCGTATTCATTCTTTTCTGCATCAAATTCAGGATTGGTTTCATTATTATCAAACCACTGGATGCCCTGATCACCTGAGAAACGGAGCATGGTATAACTTCGCCTGTCTTCGCCGTTCAGCGTCTGCGTCACACCCACAATTGTCGCTTTTACATTGCTGCCCAGCTTTTGGAACCAATCCGGTGCTGAAGCAGTGCTAATGGTAATATCCGCTTCGCCGATAAAAGAAATATAGAAATCAATTACTTCTTCGCCATCCAAATATTCTCCCCGCATATTGGTTGTGGAAATGTCGGGATCCTGCGTTTCCTCCTCCGGTTTTTCTTCCTCGTCCTTTATCAAATCCTCTTTTTCCATTCCGAATAAGACATACAGGTTTCTCCGCGAATTCAGCGTGGTGTCGTCCCCTGAAAATTCGTAATGTACGTTTTCAGCCGGCATATCCTGGACGGATTTCCCCATGCCTCTGCTGTCTACGGAAATGGACACATCGGTAACCTGTGCGCCATTGGAACTGCCTGAAATGGAGATGGTTGCCTTTTTGCCTCCGACAAACGTTTCCCTGATAAAAACCGATCCATCATAATGCAGGCTGGTGGTAAACTCCAAAGAATTCCCGCTGTTCCCGCCGCCAAAATCAAGACCGGACACAACCGTATAAAGCGTTTCCTGGATACCGCCGTTATTCCCTATACGCAGCAGGAACAAATCTTCCGTATCGACCGAGACCTGCTCAACGCTGCATTGGAGCCGGTCACCCACCTCGCCGAAGGAATGAAAAAAGGTTTCTCCGGCGGATCCGGTAAGAGGGATCTCAAATGTAAGCCGTTCGATTACCTCCACATTTTCGGAGGACAAATCCACGTTGGAAAGATTGGAGGAAATCCGGTAGTTTAATAAAGCCTCCTTGTGTGCAAGAACCGCATTTTCAACGGCGGCAATGATTTTGTCCGCCTCGTCCGTTTCGTAATACCCCCACGGGACAAAAGCCCCCTCGTCGGTTACATCCCATTTGACGCGTTCACCGGTTGCGCTGTCCGTAAAGGATATGGACAGCACATTTTCACATTCCGAGCTGTCGCCAATGCTCCTGCCAATCTCCAGGATTTTGTCTTCGTCCTCCACCCGCGTCCCATATTGAGTAACCGCATCATACAGGCTGAGCAGGACGTCGGATAGCGCCTGCCGCTTTTCGTCGCTCAGTGTCTCTGTCTCAAAAAAGAAACGGTCCTCTGAAATGCTGAAATAAGAATGGAGCGCGTCGGCGCGCATGGTAATCAAATCGCCCGGCGACAGCCAATCCAATATCGATTCCACATAATCCGTATACGTTTCCCTTGACATGTCTTCCAAAGCCTCTACAACCACAGCCGCAGGCTCTGACGACGTGGGTTCTGAACCGATCGTTACCGTATCTTCTGCATAACATACAGAACCGACCAAACTCAATACCATAAGAAAACAAATTACCTTTACCTTCATACCCTATACCTCCACAAAAAAATATTTATTGTAAGCAAGTCGTGGGCAGTGTGGAGCTGTCGCTTGGTTTTCGACAGCCCCATAATACCTGTAACTTACATTACATAAATTCAATGACTTGTCCAGTGAATTTCAAATCAGAATTTCCGTTATACCCACCGGTATGAATCGTATCCTGTGAAACTGTGATGGTCTGGTTAAGTACCGGATCAAACACTATATATTCATGTGTTGTCAGATTAATCCCGCAAAGGATAATATACCTCATCGAGCCAACATCAGTCGGGTTGCTGATAGAAGTTAGCTGCATAATTACCGTTTGGCCGCTTTGTAAAGCGTTGGCCAAAGTATTCTCAGCAGTTGATACACTGATCGTATCATTGATAAAATTATATGTATCCTGAGAACCACCGG
>CASGBM010000180.1 GCA_949299615.1 uncultured Eubacteriales bacterium
ACTTCTATCACCAACAACTGTTGCGGTTACCCGCCGCTTTTTGCTCTCTTAGCCGCTTGAACAGGGCGTTTTGACACCGAAAATCGTTGCATATTCCACTTGTTTTCGCAATCGCTTGACTTTTGAACTGCGTTCAGTATAATGTGACTGAACAGTGTTCAATAGGAGGTACAGTGTGGATAATAAAGAAGCAATCATACAGGCGACGATTGCACTTCTTAGGGAAAACGGAGAAAATTTAGAAGCAATTACCGTCCGTGAAATATGCAAAAGCGCAGACGTTGGATTAGGTCTTGTAAATTATCATTTTGGAAACAAGGATAACCTGATTGAACTATGCGTTGAGCGCATTATAAACGGAATTGTCGAGAACTTTCAGAGTATTCGAGAAAAGACAAAGGACTTACCACCTTTTGAAAAACTGGAATATCTCGGCAATATGACTCTTGACTTTTTATTTGAGCATTATGCCGTTTCAAAAATATCGGTGCTTACCGATATGAAAAATCCAAAACCAAATGATAACACACACAGAACTTATGCCGCATATCTTCCTCTTGTCGCTGCCTGCCGTCCTGATTGGGACGAAAGCACCGTAAAAAGAAAGACTTTTTGCTTGATTTCGGTTATGCAGCAGACATTTCTTCGGTATGAAACGACCTCGACAATACTTGATATTGATTTAAGTAAAAAGGAAAACCGCAAGGCGTGGCACACGCAAATTCTGCACGATATTTTGGAGGTATCAGAATGAAAATAACGGTTATAAACGCAACGGAAAAACGAGGTGTAACCTACCGCTTGAAAGAGATGTTTTTAGCGGAGTTTAAAAATAAGGCAAACATTACGGAATACTATCTCCCAAAGGATTGCCCCAATTTCTGTGTCGGCTGCACAAACTGCATCTTAAAGGGCGAAAAGGCTTGTAAAGACGCAGAATACATCGAAAGAATTGATAGATCGCTCTTGGAAGCAGACTTAATTGTAATGACCTCTCCTGCTTATGTGTTTCACGCAACCGGCGCAATTAAAAATCTCCTCGACCATTTTGCTTACCGCTGGCTGCCGCACCGCCCTGCTCCTGAAATGTTCGGGAAACGTGCGGTCATCATTACACAGTGTTTAGGTGCCGGTGCAAAATCTGCGGCAAAAGATATAAAGCACAGCTTATCTTGGTGGGGCATTTCTAAAATCGGTATTTTTACCGGAGCTTTAATGGGTAATATTATCTGGGATAAGCTTTCCCAAAAGAAGCAAACGGAACTGACAAAAAAGATAGAAAAGCTTTCACGGGAATTTTCACGCATCGACTATACCAAACCTGCACATACAAATTTGATTACAAAACTTAAGTTTTCTTTCTGTCGTAAAATGCAAAAGTCCTTACATAAAGCTGATCCCGAATACCTCGACGGCAAATATTGGGCAGAGCAAGGCTGGCTGGACAAAAAGCGACCGTACTAATGCAAGATTGAAAAATCTTCCTTGACTTTTATCCTGTGTCTATGTAAAATAGAGTTATATAATAAGTTTATATAACTCTATTTTTTATGGAGGGACGGCTATGCCAAAGCAAAGGATAACAAAAGAAATGGTAGTGGACGCCGCCTTTGAGATAGCCCGAAAGGACGGAATTGAAAAAGCGACTGTAAAAACCATTGCGGAGAAATTGGGCTGTTCCGTACAGCCGATTTACAGCTACTGCAAAAATATGGACGGACTGAAGAATGACGTTGCAGAAAAAGCAAGGACCTTTATTCTGGCGGAAGTCGGAAAAACCGTTGACAGAAACGACCTGTTCCGCAGCACCGGACACGCATATATTCAGATTGCAAAAAATGAACCTCATATTTTCAGAATGTATCTGTTTCAGGAACGAAAAAATGTTTCCTCTCTTGATGACATTTACTGTTCGGAAACCAATCCGAATGTTTCAAAAATAATTGCAGAAAATCTAAATATTTCCATTTCTGCGGCAAAGCGGCTGCACTTGAATATGCTGATTTATACCATTGGTATCGGAACAATTTACTCCGTCACCTCTTCCTCAATTTCCGAAGCTGAAATTTTCAACCAGCAGGAGCTGGCTTATGAAGCATTTTTGAAACAAGCATTGGAGGACAATAGAAATGAATAAGCAGATCTTAGTAGTTTATAAGAGCGTCACGGGCTTTACCAAGCAATATGCCGAATGGATTGCCGAAAAGCTGAACTGCTCCGCCGTGGAGTTGAAAAAAGTTTCCGCAGAGACAATGTCGGAATACAAAACCATTATTTTCGGCGGACGGTTTCATGCCGGATTTGTGGACGGACTGAAAAATGCAAAAGCTCTTTTCGAGAAAAGTACGGCGGAAAAGCTGATTGTTTTCGCTACCGGAGCTACGCCTAATTCGGCAACAGAGATGATAGAAGAAGCTTGGAAAAATAATCTTACAACAGAAGAGATGGATAAAGTTCCCCATTTTTATATGCAGGGCGGACTGCGCTATGAAAATATGCCTTTCGGTGACAAGCTGATGATGAAGGTGTTTGCCGCTATGGTAAAACGAAAAAAAGAGAAAAGCGAATACGAGAAAGAAATGCTGAAAGCTCTGAATACATCTTATGACCATACCTCAAAAGAATATATTGAGCCGCTTGCTGATTTTGTTCTCGGGGAGGAACGCCGATGAACGGTCATCTTGGATTTTCTTATGTAGGGTTACTGGGGATCTCAAAATGCTGAATGACGGACGCCACAGCGTGAAAATGCCCGGAATGATGTATCAGTAAGCCCAGCGCCAAACTTTTCACCGCCATACCCTTGACAAAACGGATCGGGATGGCTATAATGTGTGTAAGCTAACGCGCTAACAAGCATATTAGCGAAAATTCACCGTAAAATGTGAAGATGGAAGACCCGCGAGTAAGTCCCAGAAAGGGCAATTGTAAGGGCGAATTATTAGTGAAAAGGTGAATATGATGAACACACAAAAT
>CASGBM010000181.1 GCA_949299615.1 uncultured Eubacteriales bacterium
GCAAAAAAAGCACAAAAACCTTGCACCTAAACAATTCTGAAACGCTTACAAACCGCTATGCGGCTGCGTTTCAGAATTGTTCAGCAGTCATTAATTAATATTTCTTTTTGTTTCCGTTTCAATTTTTTAATTTCGCATTCCCGTTTGAGGGCTGCCGGTTTGGAATCAAATTCTTCACAATAGCAGAGCGTAACCGGTCTCCTTGATTTGGTATATTTGGCTCCCCTGCCCGCATTGTGCGCCAAAATTCTCTCCTGCAGGCGGTTTGTCCACCCCGTATACAAACTGTTGTCCGCACATCGCACCATGTAAACATAATGCCGTTCTTGTTGCGATTCTGTCTCAGCCGATGCCTTCAAACTGCATTCTTCCTCCCTGCTAAAAAATACACGCGTCATTTCGATTCTAAGCATAACAGCACTAATACCGTTCATACCCGCTGATCAGGTGTTCCCCCCGCAAAAGCGGCAACACGCGTTCTAACTGGACTCCGTCGCGGCGCTCATAATCATATCCGCTGCTTGCCTTAATGCATTGGGAAACAAACTGCGCCGCCCAGTCAATCGCACCGGGCAGGCTCTCTCCCCGAAGAAGGGAACCAATCATTACGCTGGCAAAAACATCCCCTGTTCCCGGATAATAATCATTCAGCCGCCTGCTCGTCACTTTCCAATAATTTCCGCTGGAGCGTTCGTAAGCAACAACCCCCACCATATCGGGATGTTCTGTGTCAGGTGCGCTGGTAATTAAAACAGTTTCCGGCCCCATGTCGGACAAAGCGCGCAGCCAGGAACGCATTTCCTCCTTTGTAATGGATTCTTTTGCTTTTTGTTCCAGCAACAATGCCGCTTCCGTATAATTGGGAACAATGATGTCCGCACTTCGAATTAACTTGCGCATTTCCGGGATCATATCTTTCGAAATGGAACTGTATAAACTTCCATTGTCACCCATAACCGGATCAATCACAACAAGCGTATCCTCCCGCCGGAATTTTTTGCAGATTTCAGCTACCAGCTCCGTCTGGCGCGGCGAGCCTAAAAAGCCAGAATAAATGCAGTCAAAAGTGAGTCCCAGTTTCTCCCAATGATGAATATAGGCAGGGATTTCTTCTGTCAAATCATGAAAGGTATAGTCCGTAAAGCCGCCAGAGTGCGTAGATAAAATTGCCGTAGGAACAGGGCATACCTGCACTCCCATGGAAGAAAGCGTGGGAATAATGGAACAAAGCGAAGCTCGTCCAAAACCGGAAAGGTCATGAATTGCAGCCACTTTTTTCGTTGTTGGTTTCATTGTTTCCCTCCTGTTACCCGATATGTTAAGATCCCTTTATAATCTAACGCGGTCATTCTCGGGTCATTTTGCAGTTTTTTAAAAAACTCCGCCTGGTTTGATATATTTTTAGATTCTAAAAAGCTCTTAATTTCAAATTGATTCATGGGATGCCTCTGACAAATATGGATGATTGCCTCATATGGATCCGAAATTTCACTGGCAAAGCTGCCGGTAGTCAGCATATCGATGGAAATTGCTCCCAGACACTTTGCGGCGGCTTCGACCCGCGCATGGGACGCTGCTGTCACATTGTCTTCTGCGGGCGGACGAACCGGAGTATTCACATAAATTCGATCACAGTGGATTTTTTCTACAATTTGCGCAAACGCTTTAATATCCGCATCGCCGCAATTGACACCCTCTAAAAGCATAATTTCCAAATACAATTGGCCTTTGTATTCGTTGGAAAACTGGATCAGGCCGTCTGTGATGGCTTGATAATCTAGCTTTCCATAAGGACGGTTAATTTTTCGGAACATTTCTTCCGAAACCGCATCCAAAGACGGCAGTACAATATCAGCCTTTCCCAGTTCTTCGCGCACGGACCGGTCATAAAGCAGCGCGCCGTTTGTGATAACCGCAACCGGTTTTTCTGTTCTTGCTTTTAAACCATCAATTAATTCCCCCAACCCCGCATATAGCGTAGGCTCTCCTTCTCCTACCACAGTTACAACATCAAACGAAATGTTTTTTTCCAAGGCTTTTTTAAATTCTTTGCATAAAGCCTCAACCGGCACAAACATTTTCCGCTGATTTGTCATATGGAGCGTTCTTCCCAACTGGCAATAGACGCAGGAATAATTACACGTCCGGTCGGGGATTGGGCTGACACCTAATGATTGCCCCAATCGGCGCGAAGGCACCGGTCCGAAAACATATTTTAACTCTTCTGCCATTTACTCTCTCCCATTTCTGTTTTAATTTTTATTCTTCTGTGCTGCATGAATCAAATTTATCCGGAAAAAGAATTTCTTCCGTCAATCTTGCCGCGTCGGCAATACAACCACTGCAAGAACGGAGCTTTTTTCCTTTCAGTTCCCGGCAGAGGATAGATGTGTTCCATTCTTGAAAAATATCTGCCATCTGTTTTCCAAGTGCATAAGTTCCTCTTTTGGACGCGGGCTTGTCCAAATTTCCATCACTGTTTTTCAAACCTGCCAAAATCATCATAGCAGTAACAGCACCGCAGGTTTCCTGCAAACCGGACAATCCAAACCCAAGCGCCTCCGTCACTCGAAAAGCTTCCTCTTCCTCCATTCCAAACAAATCACAATATGCACATGCCACCGCCTGGCAGCAATTATATCCTTTCTCGTGTTTTTGCACTGCAAGATCTACTCTGCTTTTTTCCATTGTGCTTTCCTTTCCAGAATTCATCCTTCTATATAATTTATACGCCTGTTTTTTCACTGGCCTTTGCCGTCGGTTTCGGCAAATCCAATGATATTTCACCAGCTTTTTTCAGTGCTATTTTTGTAATAACCGGACCGACTAATTCGTAAATAAGCGTTCCGCATAAAATTACTGCCCGAATGGTCGCACCGTACTCCGGCACCACCGTTGTCGCAACCAGAGAAAGCCCAATTGCCACACCCGCTTGCGGTAGCAAGGAAAATCCTAA
>CASGBM010000182.1 GCA_949299615.1 uncultured Eubacteriales bacterium
GTTTTGGAAATAATCTTTGCATATTTTTCCGCTTTCGCTTTGTAGATGAGCTTGTTCTCTGATTGATACAAATCCATATATTTGTTTACAAGATGAAGCAGATTGTTGCCGTTGGAGCGAGTGGGGTGTCGCAAATCTATCACCGACACATGGTAACCATACTGTTTTGCAATGTTGCCGTAGTTCCGCATGACGTCGTAGAGTAGGAAAGAGCCGCCTTGCCATATTGCTATGGCAGGTTTGCCCAGACCTCTCCCGGAACCGGACTTACACCTCTCGGTGTATCCGGCTCCCCATTACTGCTCAATCAAGGGAATTCAAGGGTTGTGGATTTGACAATGACAAGCCTTGCATACCGCTATGGTTTTTCGCTTTTTAGCTATCATCATCTGTTCCCAAAATTCTTTGCCTTTGAGGTTCTTCACTTTGTTTACATGGTGGATTTCGAGGGACACATCTGTTTTCCCACACAATTCGCACACTCTGGCAGATAATCTGTCGTCAAATGTGGTTCTTGTACTGGCGTAAAGCACAGCGTAGTCAATGATTACCTCATGAAAGCTGCCCGTGTTTTTGCAATCCATAAAATTTGCAAATCCACGGCGTTTCTCACCCTTTGCGGTTTTGTATGGGATACTCCAGTTTCCATTTCCGTCCTGGTATTTGCTGACGATTTTTCTGCTGGTGCTCTTGTGCTTTCCCGCAATGGTTTTCAGACAGCTATATTCCATGAGATAAGCAAAATAACTTAACCTATTGAAATTGCTGGCTAATGCGTAGTAATTGCATATGCCCCGAAGTTCGGAATTGAAGGCTGTCACAATCTCCAAATCCGTGCAGGCGTAAAGATATTTGCGTGCGATAGGCTCTATTGTTCCGTCTTTTAATTGCCATATAACCGACTTGCTAAACAAGAACGGCATAATCTTATCCGCAAAAGGCACGCTTAATTCCACTTTTCCTTTTAAGGTTCTCTGAATGTGGGTTCCATGCGGCTTTGCGGTATTATCCCGTCTTACCCGGATGTCATAACCTAAAAATCTTGCATACTGGCTGCTATGAGTAATCAGTGTTTTTTCTTCTGACAATTCCATTTTTAGAGTTTGGCCGATAAATTCCGAAAACTGCCGTTTGATTTGTTCACAGTCCGCTTTTTCGCCCTTAACGCCTATGATAAAATCATCCGCATATCGGATGTATTTCATAACCTTATCGGTTTTGGAAGCGCAAGGGGTTTTCCGCAATTCGGCTCTCAACTCTTTTTGGAGCTTTAGCAAGGCTGATTTTTCCTGCCCCGTCGCCGTTTTCAATTGCTTTCTTGTCTTTGCTATCAATCCGGCAACCCTGTTGTATTCGACCGTATAAACCTTTTTCCTTGGCTGATAAAAGTTTTCAGCCGTTTTTTTCGCAAACTTGTCAAGCTCGTTAAGGTAGATGTTCGCTAAAATCGGTGAAACAATGCCTCCCTGTGGACAGCCGGAATAGGTGGTATGGTATTTCCAGTCTTCCATATATCCGGCTTTCAGGAATTTCCAAACGAGCTTAATCAGCCGGGCGTCTTTGATTTTGGCGTTGATGATGTCCACCAGAATGTGATGGTCGATGTTATCAAAACAGCCGCGAATATCGCCCTCAATAAACCATGTCACACCGGTGAATTCCTTTTTTAGAGAGTTTAATGCGGTATGACAGCTTTTTCCCGGACGGAACCCATGGGAGCAGTGAGAAAATACCGGTTCATATACGGCTTCCAGTATCATTCTTAAAACTTCCTGAACGAGTTTGTCCGTAAAGGTTGGGATTCCCAGCGGGCGTTTTTTCGCACTGTTCTGCTTTTTCTGGATATACTCACGGCGAACGGGTTTTGGCGCATACGTTTCGTCAGCCAGCATTGCAATGATATTGCTGACTTTTTCCTCGCTAAACCCGTCTGCGGTATCGTCATCCACGCCTTTTGTCGAGGCACCCTTATTTGCATAGAGATTTTTGTACGCAAGATAGTACAAGTCGGGTCTTAACAGATAACGGTAGAGTCTTGTGAAGATTTCCTCTTTGTTGTTCCTTGAATTTTCGCTGATTTTCTCTAAAATCTCGATTGTTGGTTTCATTGTGAGGTTTTCCTCCCTAATCAATTTTGCGATTTTAGAACACAGTAACTGCCGCCCTTCGCCATGTGAACGCCATTAACGTTCTCGGACTACTACGGCGGCTCCGTTGCCATATTGGATATTCAGCGTCATCTCTCTTACCTTTCGGGCTTGAGATTTATCACCTGTGAGGGCATTTCGCATAGCTGTCACACACTTTGTGTTTCAAGCATTCCAACTTAGGCAATCCCCAGTTAGTACAATAAGCAGGCAAATGCGGATTGTCGGATATGCTTTCGTTTCGTTAATACCAGTTCTCTGGCTCGTCTTATGAATGATTGGTAACCCATTACACAAAGGCTGAAATGTAATGGTATTCATATCGGAGGTTGATACTGCTATTTTTAGCAGCTACATACACTTTCCTCCGCCCGGACACAACAGGGACTTGAAACTCGCATTCAACAAACACAGTTTTATCCTCATATCCGCTTAACGTAGCAGTTCAGCCGCACTTTTGTGTATAAAGTGGCTTACCGCTTTCCCGCCATGCTCTGTTCCCGTTTCGGCTTTCGCTTTTCGGTTAGGCGGGTCGTTTCCCTCGTTACCATGAGGGGTAGTGCCTTAATCTACTTCTTATTGCACCCTATCTGGGCGCACGCCTTTGGTATCGGTTGATAAAAACGACATCCCGGAAGCGCAGGCGTATTCGATGCAGGGGTATAACCAGTATGCGGTTTTGCCGACGCCCGCCGCGCCGATCATCAGGGCATGGACGTCCCCTGTGTCGATCAGGGCGGTGGTTCCGACCTTGCTGTCGATGCAGCCGACCACGATGCCCTGCTCGG
>CASGBM010000183.1 GCA_949299615.1 uncultured Eubacteriales bacterium
TATATCCGCAGATTTTTCTTCCGATATTAATTATTTTTATATTACAATAATTCCTTTCCTGGTATTATTGTAGCATTTATAAAATGATATATACAAGTAGGTATTAATTTTATCTATCAATTCTTTCATTTAAAACCTGCTCTTTCTACTACAATTAATTTTAATAGAATCTCTTATGTACTATTTTGTATGCAACAATCGCACAAAATTTTAGGTTTTATTTATTAAAAAACAGTAAATGTTGTATTGACAATATTTTAATCCTATGTTAAAATATTGTTTGTTTCCGAACAATTATTTAAAAATATTATTTTATCTGCACTCTTGAGAGGAGGGAAATCCGAATGAAAAAAAACTGCGGTGTGTGGATCAGCATTCTTTCGCATAAGCTTAAAAAACGCATGAACGCCAAGATGCAAAGTCTGGGAATTACCGGAGTACAAAGCCATATAATGCATTTTATTATTGTAAATGCTGCAGAACGACAAGTGTTTCAACGTGATGTGGAAAGTGCTTTTTGCCTGAGCCGCTCTACAGCTACAGGAATACTTCAATCTATGGAAAAAAACGGACTTATCCTGCGTGAAAGCGTACCTATTGATGCGCGGCTTAAAAACTTGATTCCCACTGAAAAAGCAGTGAGTTTGGACGCACAGATCGGCGAATACATCCGCGATGTTGAACAATGCATAACACATGGATTAACGGACGCACAACTCTCCATGTTTTTTGAGACAGCAGCGCTTATGTCAGATAATCTGGATGCATAATCTTTAAGCAGCTCCAAATTTTATACAATAGCTTTAAAGCGCAGTATAGTCTACTAATACTGTCCTGCGTTATACTTTAAAGGAGGAATGTCAAACATGATAAAAACACTTGCTCGCAGTATCCGCGAGTTTAAAAAACCGGCAATACTTACGCCGCTTTTGGTTACGGTTGAAGTGATACTTGAATGTATCATTCCGTTTATAATTGCAAAACTTGTTAACGAGATGCAGGCCGGCTGCGGTATGGACGTTATCGTAAACTATGGTATTCAATTAGTTATCATGGCAATTTTATCGCTGATTTTCGGCGTTGCCGCCGGTAACACCTGTGCCACAGCTTCAACAGGCTTTGCACGCAATCTTCGTAAAGATATGTTCTATCGAATCCAGGATTACTCTTTTGAGAACATCGACAAATTTTCAGTATCAAGTCTGGTTACCAGAATGACGACCGACGTCGTGAATATACAGATGTCATTTATGATGATAATTCGTGTGGCTATCCGCGGTCCTTTGATGCTGATTTTCTCGTTCATCATGGGCTTTGCAATGGGCGGACGGCTTGCTATGATCTTTCTTGTTACAATTCCGCTGCTCAGCATCGGACTTGTGCTGGTAATTCGTACGGCTACACCGATTTTCCGCCGTGTATTCCGCAAATATGACGCACTTAATGATTCGGTACAGGAAAATGTACAGGCAATGCGTGTAGTAAAGAGCTATGTGCGGGAAGATTACGAAAAGAAAAAATTTACCAACGCTGCCGAAGATGTTTGTAAAGATTTTACAAAGGCCGAACGCATTATGGCGCTTAACAACCCTATGATGCAGTTCTGTGTATACGCAGGTATGGCATTTGTACTGTCATTTGGCTCTTACGCAGTTATCACCAGCCAGGGCGCCGAACTGCGCACCCAGATGCTGCTGGAAGATCTTTTCGCCGCCGGCCTGGTATGAGCCGGCGGTTTTTGCATATCGGGCCTTCTTTGGGGAACACTGGCTGCAAACGCCCTTTGCGGGCATGCAAAAAGGAGGTTATCCCTGTGAAAAGCAAAAAATCGCACAACAACGTTCATCTCTCCGACCCGCACACCCCCCAGCAGCTGCCGGAACAGCAGCCCGCCCCGGGCACCCGTCTGCCTACCCCACAGCTCAACGCAGTGTCCGGTGCAAGGGCCAATTTCCAGGCCATGGAACAAGGCAGTCTGCGCCCTGCTCTGCACTACACCCAGCAGCAGGCGACCCCTTCGGTACAGGGATGGGTGGAAAGCGAGGAAACGGTGCACAGCAAAGCCCGCAGCAAGCAAGAGTTCCCCCAGGGGTAATTTTTATGCCGCGGCCCTCTTGCAATCCTGCCGCCGATACAGTAGAATGATGGAAAGACTGTACCGAAAGGATGTATTGCAAGATGGCAGAATTCAAATATGAGATCACTGAACGGATCGCCGTGCTGAGCCAGAGCGCCAACGGCTGGGAACGTCAGCTGAATATGGTGAGCTGGAACGAGCGGGAGCCCAAATACGATATCCGTGACTGGTCCCCCGACGGCACCAAGATGGGCAAGGGCATCAGCCTGACCCACGACGAACTGGCCATCCTGAAGGGTGTGCTGGAAGAGCTGGAACTGTGATGGACCAGCGGGAAGAATTTTTGGACCTGTTCCGGCAGCATGTCACCCGGCCGGGAGCCGAAAAACTGCTGGAATGGCTGGATACCACCGACTTTTTCCGTGCTCCGGCGTCTACCCGGTTTCACTGCGCCTGTGAAGGCGGTCTGCTCCAGCACAGCCTGAACGTCTACCATGCCCTCACCGATCTGTTTTACGAGGAAGGGGAAAGCATGGAGAGCTATGTGATCTGTGCGCTGCTCCACGACCTGTGCAAGGCCAATTACTACAAGGCCGGCACCCGCAACGTAAAAAACGAGACCACGGGCCAATGGGAAAAGGTGCCCACCTTCCATGTGGAGGACGCCTTCCCCTACGGACACGGCGAAAAGAGCGTGTTTCTCATTGAGCGGTTCATGCGGCTGAAAACTGCCGAGGCAGTGGCTATCCGCTGGCATATGGGCGGCTTTGACGACGCGGCCCGGGGCGGCTGCTTTGCCATCAGCGAAGCCTACGACGCCTATCCCCTGGCTGTCAAGCTGCATATGGCCGATCT
>CASGBM010000184.1 GCA_949299615.1 uncultured Eubacteriales bacterium
GACCGAGCGGATAGCCGTTATCGTCAGCAGGTTCGTGACCGGCTCGGCGCAGTCCTTTAACCAACAGACCAATGTGGATCTCACAAACAAGTATATCGTGCTGGATCTGTCCGAGCTGAAGGGCAAGCTGCTCCCGGTCGGGATGATGATAGCCCTTGACTATGTATGGGATAACATCAAGGCAGACAGGACCAAGAAGAAAGCAATTTTAATTGATGAGATCTGGCAGCTGATCGGAGCGTCCTCCAACAAACAGGCTGCCGATTTTTGTCTGACCATCTTCAAAACCATACGTGGGTTTGGGGGCGCCGCTATCTCAGCGACACAAGACCTCTCTGATTTCTTCAGTCTGGAGGATGGCAAGTACGGCAGGGCGATCGTAAATAATTCAAAGAATAAAATCATTTTGAATCTTGAGCCTGACGAGGCACGATATGTGCAGGATGTGCTTAAGCTTACGAAAACCGAGATGCGGTCCATCACCCGCTTTGAACGCGGCGAGGCGCTGGTATATTCCAATAATAACAAGGTTCCCGTTGTGATCAAGGCCTCAAAAGAAGAACAGGAAATGATTACAACGGACCGCGCCGAATTGGAGGCCCTGCTCAGGGAAAAAAAGAAAGCGCACAAAAATTGAAATACGTATTTTTATTAAAATGCGTGTTATAAAATGCTCAGTTTCGGCAAAAATATTATTACTAACCGCTTCCTTGAGTGATTTTAAAAAGTTTTTAAGGTTATAACCGCAAAACTATTGACATAGCACGATTATTGCGGTATACTATATAAAAAGAGGAGGTGGCAATCATGATATACCGGCCGATGTATGTAGATAAAATCATGCGGTACGCGGACGCTCCATTTGTCAAAATATTGACCGGGGTACGGCGCTGCGGCAAGTCTACGATATTGAAAATGATAATGGAAGAGCTGAAAAAACGCGGCATATCGGATAAACAGCTTTTGAGCTATCGGTTTGACTCCATGGAATACGAGGACATGACCGCTAAGGAGATGTTTAACGAAATAAAGTCGAAGCTCTGCGACGGTGAAAAGACGTATCTGTTTTTAGACGAAGTACAGGAGATAAAGCATTGGGAGAAAGTTGTAAACTCACTTGCATCGGATTATGATGTCGATATTTATGTAACCGGCTCCAATTCCCGGATGATGTCATCGGAAATTGAAACATATCTCACAGGGCGTTATATTGCCTTTCGCATCTATACGCTGTCATTTTCCGAGTACCTGACATTCAAAAAAGAGTATTCCGATGTAAAAGCTCCGCGGGAAGAGCTGGCTGAATATATCAGGCTCGGCGGGTTCCCGGCAACACATTTGCAAAAATACTCCGAGGATGAAGTTTATACGATTGTACGGGATATCTATAATTCAACCATATTTTCGGATATAGTAAAGCGAAATCAGGTTCGTAAGGTCGATCAGCTTGAACGTATTGTGAAATTTGCATTTGATAATGTGGGAAAGACATTTTCGGCAAAATCAATTTCAGATTATTTGAAATCTGAGCGAAGAACCATCGATAATGAAACAGTGTACAATTATCTTGAAAAGCTGGAAAATGCATATATACTCTACCGTTGTTCCCGATATGATATCCAGGGAAAAGAGCTGTTGAAAACACAGGAGAAGTTTTATCTTGCGGATACAGCATTGCGTTACAGCGTTCTTGGGTTTACGATGACCTCTGTTGCCGCGATGCTTGAAAACGTTGTATATCTTGAGCTGCGCAGGCGGGGATATTCGGTGAATATTGGGAAAACAGCAGATGGTGAAATCGATTTTATCGCAAAAAAGCAATCAGAAAAGCTTTATGTTCAGGTTACAAGGGAAATAACGTCCCCCGAGACCGAACAGCGGGAATACAGCAGGCTGCTTGAAATACGTGATAACTATCCAAAATATCTGTTAACCACCGACAATTTTGCCGGCGGGAATTACGAAGGGATAAAAACGATGCATGTTGCGGATTTCCTTCTGAGCAGTGAATTTTAAAACAAAATAACATCAAAGCAGTGCTTGAGCCGTATATCAAGCGCTGCTTTTTTTATGGAGGTGATACAGAATGCTTTTGCAGGACGAACAATACGTTGTCAAGTGGCTGTCACAGTACGGCGCGCTGCCAAAAACACAAATCATAAAGATGCTCCGCAAGCCACCGCAGACTGCCGAGAAAATCCTGCGTAATTTGAAAAAACAGATGCAGATTTCCGATGTCGGCGGTGGATATTATGTTGCTCTTGACTCCATGTGCCAGCCTGATCAGCGAACGATTCTTGCCGTATGGGTTTTGTTGAAGTTTATAGATTTTGTGGATCCAATGGCACATTATCCGGCTGTCTACCCTGCACAGCTCTTTTTTCTGAAAGAAAATGTCGGTTACGAAATCGTTGTATTATATGACGGCGAAACAAGCCTGTTAAGACTGTTGCAGCCGGATGATGATTTGAAATATATTATCGTCCTGCCGCATATATCCATGGCGTCACAGCTGAAGATGCCGAAAGCGCCGTGCCTGTTTGCCACTGTTGATTTTGAAGGGCAGGACGAGCCGGAGGTAACATTCTATTCTATGGAGGCGATCACAGATGAAAACGCGCAGTACATTTCAAAAAGCTCTTGACCATATAGACGAAAAGATACGCACTGCAGGAACAGGCAGGAGCCGTCCGCAGTTTCTGCGAACAGGGCTGTATGACGGAGGCCTATGAAAGCGCATTGAGACTGGAAGAAACCTCGGAAAAAGCCGTGCTTCTGACCCGTGTGCTTCCGGCGTACACGGGGAATCCAAAGGCAAGGCTTGAGGTGGAAAACCTGATCAAGCTTTCTATCCCGGTAGAAATAGGCTTTACGGAGGGAAACTGGTTTTCGCTCCGCATCCCTGCGCTGCTGCCGAAAAAGGACAGCGGGTCTGTTGATTATATACGTTCATCGCTCTACCTTGCGATGCGCGACTTCTTTATGGGCGTCCCTCCGGTAAGATATGGGGACGCCGTTTTGATATACAGGCATGTGTATGCAAGGGACAGACCGGAAAGAAAGAAACGCGACCATGACAATATCGAGGTCAACATGGTTTCAGACATTGTTGCCATGTACGTTTTGCCGGACGACGGGCCTTCTGTCTGTTCCCACTACTATTGCAGCGCACAGGGTTCGTTCGACAGGACAGAGGTTTACGTGGTGCCGCAGGATGAATTTCCGGACTGGCTGAAACAGGAAAAACAGATGCCGGATAAGGGGGTGAAACTGCATGAACCGCAGGTTTGACAGGCGAAAAAACATATGTAAAAATCCCGGTTTGAAACGGGTAAAAAAACACATATATACAGACAGGCACAAAAAGCCCTTTGCATCCGCGTTTTGGCGGCGCCGGCACATACGGGATTCCGACAAAGAGAGCAGTCATGTTGTCGGAAAACCCCCGCAGTCAGGGGGCAGGCAGAGATGATACAGTTCCGCCCCGGCAGTCATGTGCATCGGCTCGTAACATTGCTTTCAGCCGTTGGCGAATACCCGGTACGGTCAGTTCATCTTCTGGGAAACGAACGGGTTTACAAAGCGATGATCCATAAGCTGACCACGCGCCAGTTATTCCGCAATTCCCTGACAGGAACAGAAATGACCTGCCGTTTGCTTACCGTAACAGGCGCCGGCGCCGATAAATCTATCCGTCTATATAAAGCCGCTCTCCCCATACTGGAATGGATTTGTCCCGATGCACTCAGCTTCTATTTACATGCATTCTGGAATCATAAATTCCCCGGAAATGCGTCCCACCGTCAGCGGAACCACAGAGTTGCCGAAGCAGCTGCGATGTGTATGCGTTCCGGTATTGAGATATTGCCGTATATGCTCCCCGCTCTTCAGAACAGGCAGATACGCATGGTGATACCCGGTTATGATTGTTTCTATTTCGCAAAAGCGCTTAAGAATATCGGCGGCAATGAGCTGAACAAAACCATGTTCACACGCATGGTCGGCGCGGTGTTTTCCGGCAACGGATGCTATGCGGTCTATAACACGCGCAATGCCGTCATGAAATGGAACGGTATGGGTGAGTTCAAAACGCTGCACAGCCTGATCGAAACCGGACGGCTGAATGCCGGTATAACCCGGGTTGATTCCGCTGTTCTTTTTGGCGAGTCTGACAGCGCGGCGCTCGATACACTGCTGGAATCGGATAAAAGCAGGCGGCCGGAGTTCCGGTTTGACTCCATTTACCGCCACATTTATTTTGTCCCCATGAACAATGACGGGATCCGGCTGCTGCGGCTCCTCATGCTCCCAGACCGGAACAGGAAACTTCTTGAGTTGCTGTTTGACCCCGAGACCCGGTCTGATTATCAAGGCTCGTTTGAATACGATGCCTATATCAACGGTATTTATATACTTTCGCACTTAGACGGCGACATCGCCAGACTGATCCGGTTCAGGGAAGCCCTCGCAGCGCAGCCGGGCCTCAAAGCCGAGCTTGTATGCTTCCCGTTCCAGACCGGGTTTGTCAGGGAGTATTTATGCGGGCTTGCAGCGATTAAAACAATTGACATCGGCTTAGTGGAAACCGAACTCTGTCACGAAAGGGGCGCTGATATTGAAGGATAAAAAGAGGATCGCGGTGATTGTCACTGCTGCCATACTCGGATGCGTAAGCCTTTTATATATGGGAGGCGTGCTATCCCAGTTCATGACAAACTATTCGGCATGGACAGCTGCAGACGGGATGGAAAGCGGCGTATCCATTGTTTCGTTAGACTGGAGCCCGTTTGCATGTATCCCGCTGGCATTCACACCGGACGGCGTCAAAGGTATTTTATTTATCCTGATTGCGGGCGGGGCGCTCTTTGCCTATATCAAACTGAATGACAAGTTCGGCGGCAAGGAACACGACCCGCGCGGCTTTACGAAGAGCAAATCAGGCGCATACGGCACGGCGTCATGGATGACCGAGAAAGAAATGAAAAATCTCCTGGAGGTAACCACGCCGGCTAAGGCGGAAGGCGTTATCCTCGGTGAGTATGACGGAAACGCGGTCTGTATGCCCAAAGACACCAGACTCAACCGGCATATTGCGGTATTCGGCGCATCCGGAACAATGAAGTCCCGTGCCATCATCCGGAATTCATTGTTCCAGGCACTGAAACGGAATGAGTCTGTGGTGATTACGGATCCCAAGGCCGAGCTCTATGCCGACACAGCTGAGCTGTATAGGAAAAACGGGTATGACGTTAAGGTATTTAACCTGGTCAACCCCGAACACGGGGATTCGTGGAACTGTATGTCGGACTTAAACGGCGACACACTGATGGCACAGATGCTGACAAACGTTATTATCGGCAACACCAGTTCAGGCAAGACCGACCACTTCTGGGACAGTGCGACTCGTTCGCTGGCGGTAAAAAGTCAGCGGACAAACAACAAATACCGTTGTTTGGATAACTGGTAATTCGACAGGTGGAATGACGGGGTAACG
>CASGBM010000185.1 GCA_949299615.1 uncultured Eubacteriales bacterium
GTGCTTTTTTTGCCAAAAACCTTGCACTTTGTGTCGGATGTCGTCTCCCGACAGCCGACACAAACAGTCAGTCAATCAATGTCGTGAACCTAAAAATAGTATTTTAATGCTGTTTTTAGGTGTGAAATTGTAAATTTCACACAAATGGTTTCGCAAAACCATTTGTTCAGTAGACATTATTTGAAGATTCCTTGCGAATAAAAGTTGCTTTTGTTTGTTATCCGATCCAACATGGCTCTAGAAGGAGGCAGGTCATGATTACTTTTGAGAAAAAAGCGCTCATCTCAGAAAGTGAAAATATCACGTTGGATGAACTGGCGGATGTTCGTTTTATAGAAAAACATTTTCATGACTTTTTTGAATTTGTGTATATAAAAAGCGGTGCAGGCGTGCATCGAATTCAAGATGTTTCCTACGGGGTAAGCCAAGGAGACCTGCTTTTTATCAGCTGTAATCAGAGCCATAGTTATGAAAGTGAAAACGGGATGAGAATGGTTAACATCCTGATTAATCCTGCCTTTATCAGCAGCGAATTAATGGATGCGGAAAATATAGCAGAGTTATTTTGCCATAGTATGTTTGCAGAGTTTCAGCCGGATGCGCTTAGCTTGAAGCAATGCGTCCATTTTCAAGGCAATGAACACAAAGATATAGAAATACTCATTGACTTGCTGCTCCGCGAATATGAGGAAAAGCGTCCCGGCTATCAATCCATTCTTCAAGGGGGGATACGGATCTTATTTTCCAAAATACTTCGCGCCCTCTATCAAGACCATTATTTCAAAACAGATACTTCACACCTCTTTTTTCGTGATGTATTCCATTATATTAATGAAAATTATCATCGGAAAATAGCTCTTTCTGAAATAGCTGCCCAACATTTTTATAATCCTGTATATTTCGGCAAGCTATTAAAAGAGTACTGCGGAAAAAGTTTCACATCGTACTTAAAAGAAATACGTATTTCGCAAGCGGCTTATCTGCTTGAAACAACAGATTTGCCCATATCTGACATTATGGAAAAAGTAGGCTATCATGACAAAAAACTGTTTTATGCGCATTTTAAAAAAATATATCAGAAAACGCCGGGAAAATATCGTATAACCGGCTTGTAAAAACCTACTTTTTTCTTTTTTTTGCCCACTGACAAAATAGAAACATTTATGATAAATTAAACATATCAAATGTTAGGAGGGCAAGCCATGATTCAATGGAACAAAGAGGAACTCAAGGATAAAATTTATGCTTGTTGGATAGGAAAAAACATTGGAGGCACGTTGGGAACGCCATTTGAAGGAAAACAGGAGATGAATGCCTGCACAGGTTTTACTTCAAAACCGGGAGAACCGCTGCCAAACGATGATTTGGATTTGCAGCTGATTTGGCTGAAAGCTATGACGGAAGTCGGTCCGAAACATCTGGATTCTAAGGTTTTGGGAGAGTATTGGCTGGAATACATAACGCCTTACTGGAATGAATATGGTATATGCAAGGCAAACATGCGAAGAGGGCTAATGCCGCCAATATCCGGACAATATCATAACCATTGGAAACATTCCAATGGTGCTTGGATCAGGACGGAGATTTGGGCATGCCTTTATCCTGGCCAAGTGGAAAAGGCAATATCGTTTGCCTATGAAGATGCCTGTGTTGACCATGGCATAGGGGAAGGCACATATGCTGCTATTTTTGTTGCAGCAATGGAAGCAGCTGCCTTTGTGATACAGGATTTAAGGACGCTGATTGAAATTGGTCTTTCTAAAATTCCGGAGCATTCGCAAATGCATCATTTTATAACGAAAGTTTTGGAATGCTATGATGGCGGTATGGATTGGAAAGACACCAGAAATTTAATTACAGACCTGTCGCTGTCCGATCAAAATTTAGGATGGTTTCAAGCTCCTGCCAATGTGGGGTATGCAATAATCGGGCTGCTATACGGCCAAGGAGATTTTAAACAATCTTTGCTGATTGCGTGTAATTGCGGCGATGACACAGATTGTTCCTGCGCTACAGCCGGTTCTATCCTCGGAATCATGAACGGCATGTCGATTATTCCTAAGGATTGGAGAGAATATATCGGCGATTCTATTGTAACTATCTCGCTGAATCTCGGAGAATTAAGAGGAGTGGACCCTCTTTTTCCTGAAAGCTGTACGATTTTGACGGAAAGGATTATGGATTTGCATCCGGTAACTCTTTTCGGGTGCGGCGTTAAAATAGCAGATACGATAGAAACTGATATATCAGAAATAACGGCTGGCAGTTTCAAGGGCAACGATTTTTCTACGGCGCTCGCAAAACGCAGCGAGTATTTTTTTACACATCGTTCCATTTTAGCAGATTTTTTAATTGAATATGACGGGAAGCCAGAAATGCAAGCGAATAGTGACAAAAAAATCAAATTATCCATAAAGAAAAAGTTACGCTCACAAAAACTATATTCGATTCAGTGGCATTTGCCGGATGGATGGGAGGCAGAAGGTCCAAAAAACATATGTGCAATGATGCATGAAGGAGTTTTTGAGTCGGCGGAATACACCATTAAGAGCAATGAAAATATCTTGTCAAAAAATACGCTGATGCTTGAAATTTCCTGCGAAGGACATTTTGAGACCACGCTGATTCCCGTCGTTTTACTAGGATAACAAAAAAGAAAGATAGGGTCGTATGCCGGGGGATATACCTCCTGTGAAACGACCCTATTTTTATTTAATGACTGCTGAACAATCCTGAAACGCAGCCGCATAGCGGTTTGTAAGCGTTTCAGAATTGTTTAGGTGCAAGGTTTTTGTGCTTTTTTTGCCAAAAACCTTGCACTTTGTGTCGGA
>CASGBM010000186.1 GCA_949299615.1 uncultured Eubacteriales bacterium
GTAAACAACAAGCATATCCCGTGGATTTTGGGGTCTTGCGGAGTGGTTTTAAGCTGTATCTGGATTGCGGCAACGGAACCTGTAGGCGGCTGGAAAGCCATCCTGCTTGCCGTCTTTACCGGCTTTGTGCAGGGGATCTTGTCCGCCGGTGCAAGCGTGTATGTCAACCAGATTATTAAGCAGAGTAAAAAAGAGGAGTAGGGAAGTTATGCTATTGCCCCGGCTTTTGCCGGGGCGTTTTTAATAAAAACGTGTAAAAATCGTGTATAAAGAAAAAGAAACCGCATAAAATGCGGTTTTAAAACGATTTGGTAGAGACAGTAGGACTTGAACCTACGACCTCTCGCATGTGAAGCGAGCGCTCTAACCAACTGAGCTATGCCTCCGTACAACATGATATATCATACCACAGATCGGAGTACATTGCAAGTGAATTTTTAAAAATACGAAATAAATTTTGTTATTTGCAATCAAACAAAACAGAGTCAATGGCTTTTAAAATATCTTCTGAAGTGAGTCTGGCAACATTGAAACGATCCAGCAATTCATCTGTTTCGCTGGCGGTTTCATCTAAATATTGAAATGTAATTCTCTGCATCGCATCGGTTAAAATGCGGTTCTCTTCATCTGTATTCTGTTGGCAGCGCCGTTCCGCATCTAATAGGTTCATTGTTATGGCAACGGCTTGCTGTTTGGTAAATACTGCGTTTTTAGCCTCTCGGCGAAATTCATCTATTTTCTCAAGTGTTCTCATATTAACTCCTCCTGCTTCTGGTGTTTGATTTATAAATTAATTTGAAATAGCTGTATTTTATAAAAACGGTGATCTAAAGTTGATCAAACAGTAAATTATAAAATAGTAAAAAAGGCGGGTAAGCACCCGCCTTCCGTTACATGAAGAATGCCCCGCCGTGCCGTGCGTACGATTAATTTTTACCTGCAATTGCAGGTGGGTATCCTCTCACACGCTTTATATTTCCCCTGGCCATAAATGGGGGGCCTATATGCTGCGTATGAAGTCCAGATTCCCGTATAAAAAGTGTTGGTAAATTAAAAATCGTTAACTCACGCACACCGCAGGGATGACTCTTTTCATATCCTTATTATAACACGATATGTTAGAAATATCAATAAGAAATTATGTGAAATTAATATTTTTTATTTATTTTAACGAAAAATTACATTCTGTTAATTTTTTACTTTTATCCCAAACAAACCGATAATCTCTGCTGCCTGTTGCGGAGCCAGAAGAACACCTGCCAAATCGTCCGGAGAAGCAATGATACCTTCCAGTCTGCAGGAGGACAGATCCAACCCTGATAAAGGCGTTTGAAAAAAGTTGCAGCCCGAAAGATCACATTCGTTCCATATCGATGTTTTTAACGAACAGGAGGAGAAACAGCTGTCTGTTAATATGCAATGCAGAAATTCGGTATGCTTTATTTTTGCAAACGAAAAATTGGTACAGCGCAAATTGCAGCGGTCAAAACAAATATCCTGCATAGCGGCGTCTGTAAGGTTGATTCCTTCTAGTGTACATTCGCAGAAAGAACAGCGGGTAAAGCTAGCATCCTGCATGGGGAGAAGAGAAAAATCGCAGCTGTGAAATTCGCAATCTGTAAAAGAAATTTTATCTGCATCGCAGTTGTAAAAATGCACATTTTGAAAGATACAGGATACAAATTCTGCCCGATAAAAATTGGTTTGACAGATGGTTTGCCGCTGGAAAGACAGCGCGCGGATTTCGTTTTCTGCGGATAAATTCATTTCCCAAAGCTGGGACAAATTTTCACAGACTGTTATTTGCTTAGAAAGTTTTGGCTTTTTCATAAACACTCCGTTTGATGTCTAGCAGCAATTTTTCCTTCCGCAGCTGCCGCCGTGGGGCGGAGGACAAGAGGAAGGGCAACGCGGCTGACATTTTGTATGGCAATTTGTTTTTGGGCGCAAAAGGCAGTTTAATTCTTTTTCCATAATTTCTAAATTGCGCAAAAAACATTTAGCAAAATCGTTCTTCATTCAGATGCACCTCCGTGGAATACACATTCTAGTACATCATATTCCGAATTTATTCAATTGTTTCCGGTTCCGGATAATCAACGCCAAAGGTATCCACCGTAACGGATTTAATTTTTTGATCTTCCAAAGGCTTATCCATCCAATCAGTAGGAACAGAAATAATCTCATCCATAATTTCCAAACCTTCTGTCACTTTGCCAAATGCAGCATATTGCCCGTCTAAATGCGGGGCTGGATCGGACATAATGAAAAATTGTGAACCCGCCGAATCCGGGTGCTGAGCCCTGGCCATGGACAAAACGCCGCGGGTGTGCTTGAGCTCATTTACCACACCGTTCATCAAAAATTCGCCTTTAATGCAGTAGCCTGGACCGCCGGTGCCGCGTCCGTCCGGATCTCCGCCTTGAATCATAAAACCAGGAATTACGCGGTGGAAAATCAAACCATCATAAAACCCTTTTTTGACAAGAGAAATAAAATTATTTACGGTGTTTGGTGCGATTTCCGGGTATAACTCGGCAATCATTTTTCCGCCGTTTTCCATTTCAATCGTAATTTGAGGATTGCTCATATTTTCTGTCTCCTTTGCAAAGTAAAATTAGCCGTTTGTAAAAGTCTGAAAAGCCAGATTTCAAGCGGCTTTTTTTGATTGATATATGATGATTTTTCTCCGTTTTTATGGTATAATTAAGTTGA
>CASGBM010000187.1 GCA_949299615.1 uncultured Eubacteriales bacterium
CTGTACATTTGGAGGCATGCACAGATCCGGGGGATACATTGAATCAGATCCATGCCTGTGGAGTGAAGGCAGGGCTTACCATCAAGCCGGGAACCCCGGTGGAGGATCTTGTGCCTTATCTGGATAAGGCAGATATGTTTCTTATCATGAGTGTGGAACCCGGATTTGGAGGACAGGCGTTTATACCGGAGTCGCTTGATAAGATCCGTAAGCTTCGGAAATTGCTGGATGAAGCAGGGGTGGACGCGGATATTGAGGTGGACGGCGGAATTGGAAAAGAAACCGCTGCGATTGCAGCAGCGGCTGGCGCCAATGTTTTTGTGGCAGGCTCGTCTATATTCAAAGCTTCAGATGCAGAAAAAGCCATCTCCGATATTCGAGCGGTCGCCTCTCAATGTAGTCTCGCATAAATAACAGTACCTCATAAGGTCATAAAAAACCATTTTTTGTGGCGTTTTTCATGTTTATCTTACAATGTTATCATTGACTTTTGTCTAATAAAATTAGGATGTATTTGCCATACCGGCAACGAAAAAACCGAAGAAGAAAATTTGATTCGTTTCATATTCGGCGCAATTTACGATATATGGGATATGGGACTTGCCCAAAAAAGTTTTTTATTGTCGCGTGAATGCTTCGCTCAGCTTCTGTACCTAATTCCTACCTAAAATCACGATATATACGATATATTGTGTCCAAACAGCAGAAAAACCACCAAATACGGTGGTTTTTCTGCTGTGGTGACCCGTACGGGAATCGAACCCATGTTTTCGCCGTGAGAGGGCGATGTCTTAGCCGCTTGACCAACGGGCCCAATCACACCGATTGTGCGGTGCAATTGCTATTATATCATAGCTTTACTTATTTTGCAAGAGCTTTTTGAGATTTTTATGAAATTTTATGCAAATATTCTTCAAGACATATGCCGGAGTGGTAAATTTCTGTTGCTGCTTCCTTTCCCACATAGCGGAAGTGCCATGGTTCAAAGGCGATTCCTGTAATTTTTTCTTTTCCTTCGGGATAGCGAAGGATGTATCCATAAAGATGAGCATGCTCTGCAAGCCAGCGGTATTCGGCAGTTTCGGCGAAAGCAAGCGTTGCGCAGGAAAGGTGATGCATGTCTACGGCAAGACCGCTTTCATGTTCGCTACATCCCGGTGCGGCAAAATAGCGTCCGGCGAGATGCAGCGCTTCTTTTTTTGTCATACCGCGTGTAAGATAGCTTTCGACAGCATCATCAAACAGCTGTTTTTGATATTTTCGGGAACGATAAGCGCTGGTCACACTAATATCTGAAAAGCCGGCCTCTTTGGCGGCGGTAATCAGCTTTTCCAGTTCTTCTGCGGCTTCTCGACGCATTTTTTGCACTGGACGTCCATCCTTTCGAGTGTCTGTGACGTCAACAAAATCTTCTTGATGGGCTTGAAAATAATCCTCAGGCAGGGGATTTTCGGCATTGATTAAAATCAGGTATTCTTGCGTTTCTGATGCATTCACAGGTAGCCATGTACAGAATAGGCATAAGCTTATTATAATAAATAGAATGTTTTTCATTTTGTATTCCTCCGATTATTCTTATTTTATACGAGATAGAAGGATTTTATCAATACATATTAGGTGAATAAAAATTTTTACAGAATTAAATTCATCCTCTTGCAAAAACCATGGGATTCGAGTAAAATGAACGTATTACAATCCATTGGGAGGTATATTTTGGAGCAAAATATTTTATTTCATGGGATTCTGCCCGCATTGGTAAGTCCTGTCACTGACGAGGGTGATATATTGGTTAAGGAAACGGAAAAGCTTGTAAGATGGCAGCTTTCTCAAGGGGTGAACGGATTTTATATCTGTGGTTCGACTGGAGAGGGACTCCTTTTGAAAAAAGAGACAAGAAAAAAGCTCTTGGAGGTTGTCTTAGATGCAGTAGAGGGAAAGGTTCCTGTCATTACGCATGTTGGCGCCATTGATCTTCCCACCACGCTGGAGCTTGCTGTTCACGCAAAGCATACCGGCGCCGCGGCCGTTTCCTCGATCCCACCTATCTATTTCCAATATGGCGAGAAAGAAGTGATTGACTATTATAAAGAAGTTGCGGCCGCCGCAGAAATCCCGCTTGTTATGTATGGCGTTGGGCTTGCAAATACCAAGCTGACGGTTTCTCTTGTGGAAGAACTGATGAAAGTGGAAAATATCATCGGCATTAAATGGACCTATCCCGATTATTATTCAATGGGACTGCTGAAAAACATCAACGACGGCAATATCAATGTTATTAACGGTCCGGATGAAATGCTAATTTGTGGGCTTGCCATCGGAGCGGATGCGGGTATTGGTACGACATACAACGTCATGCCGGGACTGTTTGTTCGGTTGTATGACACATACCGAAACGGACAAGTCGAAGAAGCAAAAGCGCTTCAGCAGACGATCAATCGAGTCATTACCGTTTTGATAAAATATCAGGCAATTGCCGCTACAAAGGAGTTGCTCTGCCATATGGGATTTGCTGTGGGGCAGTGTACAAAGCCGCTGCGCCGGTTAACAGAAGAAGAACGCGCTGCTTTCCTTTCCGAAGTGTCAGGCATTGTCGATTTTGAGAAGCAAACGATTTTATAAGCTTTTACAGATATCGCGAGAAAGGGATAACAGAGAGGAAATGGCTTTACAAAGCAATAAAAACAAGAGGATAAGTTGCCAAAGGC
>CASGBM010000188.1 GCA_949299615.1 uncultured Eubacteriales bacterium
CTAGAACTATCCAAAAAGCGAAAACGAGAGCTTCTGCTCGTTGCGTAGCCAGATTGGCTGATTGCGGGGGCTAGTTTTTCATGTTTACTTTACAGAGCCATTTTGTGAAAAAAATCTCTCTTTCATCATAACATAGTGACGCAAATCCGTCAACTTATTTTGTCAAAAAATTTACAAAATAATGAAAAAAATATATTTTTCGACAAAAATTTTAATAATGCTGCAATTTTTCTGTAGCTTTGTAAAACTGCGGCGCAATACCAAACTTTTTTTTAAACATTTTTGAAAAATGAAAAACATCTTCATAGCCAACCAAAGACGCCGCTTGCGAAACACGAACACCGTCTTGCAGCAATAACGCCGCCCTATCCAGCCGGGATTTCATCAACAATTGTTGCATACTGATTCCATAAGCGGTCTTAAACAGGCGCGACAGATACCGGCGGTTGACTTTTAACAGATCAGCTATTTCTTCGATTTTAATTTGACGCATAAAATTTGCTTGAATATAATCGTAAGCCAGCTTCTCATATCTTGTCTCCACGCCTTCATTGTCAAATAAATTTGATACTATTTCAAATAGTTTTGCAGCAGCAAATTCTTCCCGCATCTGCTGCCGGTTTCTGCATTCCAACAAATCAAAAAAAGTATTGGAAGAATATGAAAGCACCGGCGCGGTCAATGAATCAAATCTGTGTGCCAAACGTCCGTTAAATCCTATCCATATGTAGTGCCAGGGAGTTTCATGATCTGCTTGATACGTCGTGATCTCCTGAGGATGAATAATAAAAATTTCTCCTGGCCGAACAAAATAATTTCCTCCGGATGAGTAAAATACACCTGTTCCGGAAACCACATAGTGAATCAAATAATAGTCACGTGCACTAGGACCAAATTTGTGGTCAGGTTCACACCTCTCAACGCCAACGATCAATGGATTTAAATCTGCAAAATTTTTATTTATAAACGGTATATCCTCTTGCATAGCTACCACCTCAAGTTACATTATAACATGTTTTAGTTCCTTTTTTCAATTCTTTTTTTATTCTATTATGGTATAATATACTCGTAAATACTTTGCAAATAATCAATCATAATATTCCATTCTTATTTGCAACATTATCACATATACTAAAGGAGGAAATTTTATGGTTAAAATTACTTTTATGGGTGCTGGAAGTACTGTATTTGCCAAAAATGTTTTAGGAGATATTATGCTGACCGATTCTATGCAGAATGCTGACATCGCTCTTTATGATGTTGATAAAGAGCGTTTGGATGAGTCCTATCTTCTAATCTCAGCTTTAAACAAGAATTGTAATGACGGAAGAGCAAATATTAAAGCATATTTAGGAGTAGAAAACCGAAAAGCAGCTTTGAAAGGTGCTGATTTTGTTGTCAATGCCATTCAGGTAGGAGGGTACAAACCGAGCACGGTAATTGACTTTGAAATTCCTAAAAAATATGGTCTTCGTCAAACAATTGCAGATACGCTGGGAATCGGCGGAATTTTCCGCGCACTCCGCACAATTCCTGTAATGGCAGAGTTTGCTGAAGACATGGAAGAAGTTTGCCCTAACGCCTGGCTGCTCAATTACACCAATCCTATGGCAATGATTACCGGATATATGCAGCGCTACACAAACGTTAAAACGATAGGTCTATGCCACAGCGTGCAAGTTTGCACACAGTATTTATTAGAAAAGCTTGATATGAAAGTGGATGGATATGTGGAAAAAATTGCAGGAATCAACCATATGGGTTGGCTGCTGGAAATCCGCGACAAAGACGGCAATGACCTCTACCCTATCATCAGAGAAAAGGCGGCAGCCAAAAATGCCGCAGGAAAGCATGATGATATGGTCCGGTTTGAATATATTAGGCGCTTGGGCTATTATTGTACAGAAAGCAGCGAACATAATGCTGAATACAACCCATTTTTTATCAAACCGAATTACCCAGAGCTGATTGAAAAATATAATATTCCTTTGGATGAATACCTGCGCCGTTGTGTAGACCAAATAGAAAAATGGAATAAAACAAAAGATGAGCTTTTTGCCGAAGGCGCCATTACGCATGAACGTTCACGGGAATATGCTTCTTATATCATGGATGCAATGATAAACAATCAGCCGTATCAGATAGGCGGAAATGTCCTGAACCGCGGCCTGATCACTAACCTTCCCAGCAACGCCTGCGTGGAAGTACCTTGTCTTGTGAACGGCACTGGGATCCACCCCACTGTAATCGGGGATCTTCCGCCCCAGCTTGCGGCAATGAATATGAGCAATATTAACGTCCAGCTGCTTACCATTGAGGCAGCAAAAACAAAAAATCGGGAGCATATTTACCATGCAGCAATGATGGACCCGCACACTGCGGCGGTTCTTTCCTTGGATGATATTGTTGCAATGTGCGATGAGTTAATTGAAGCGCATGCAGCCTCTGGCCATCCGGTTATATAAGAATGTTATGATATTAAAAAGCCGCCCTTTCGGGCGGTTTTTCAGACTGTAGATAAACCTATCTTTTCGCAATTATGGGGAGTCGTCAGAGGGGAAACCCCTCTGTACTTAAATAATGTCTACTGAACAAATGGTTTTGCGAAACCATTTGTGTGAAATTTACAATTTCACACCTAAAAACAGCATTAAAATGCTATTTTTAGGTT
>CASGBM010000189.1 GCA_949299615.1 uncultured Eubacteriales bacterium
CGTGAACCTAAAAATAGCATTTTAATGCTGTTTTTAGGTGTGAAATTGTAAATTTCACACAAATGGTTTCGCAAAACCATTTGTTCAGTAGACATTAAAATAGTGTCCCAGACGTTATAAAAAATACCTTCTGTGGTATCATTGGGGATGACTCCAATCCGCCAGATAGAAAGCTGGTTAATTCCGAACATGCGGGCGAGTTTTATTTTGTCGGCGATACTCCGGCTGTCTTCGTACCAGAGCACAACCGCATGTCCTTCGTCGTCCGTGTATGAAGCGCTGGGATTTTTATACTCATCATGATAAGTAATTACGGTTCCCGGTTGTTTTAATCGTTTCAACACCGTTTCCATAGACGGATGGATCGCGTATTCGTTCGTAACCTGTCCGTTTTCCAGCGCCCACGCGGCGGTACTGCTCAGGCTAACCGCCAATACAATTTTTTGAGAGTCGGACACGCCGGTTTGCGGGTCGGTAATGGCGCAAAGCGCGCGGTATATGCTGGCATAAGGCGTGACAGGCGTGGCGGTAAAGCCGGCGCTGCGCAGGGACTCTTCCATTCGTAAAGCGGCGTAGTCGTGTGCCATTAAAATCACTTTGTCAGAAACTTCGCCGATGGTGCGGTAATCATATGCATCAAAATACTCACCGTCCATTACGGGATGGACAGCGGTATAAATCTGTTTGCTGCCTAAAGCTGTGCGAAGCTCCTGCAAAAACGCATTCAATCCGTTTTTCAAAGCTTCGCCTTTCATTCCCTCAAAGTCAATGGTCACACCGTCATAGCCGGCGGCGGCTTCGGCGATCTGCGCAACAGCGGCAGCGCGGTTGTCTGCGTTGGTTAAAATGATCTCACAGGCGTTTTTCTGCGTGCCGTCCGGTAAAACTGCGGTAAAAGAGGTGTTCATCAATACGGCAAGATTTAAGCTGACCTGATTGTCTTTTAGATAGGATACGGCGTCCGATGCGCCGTCCGGAATTTTCCAGTCGTTATTCCCTTCTGCCGTCGTATTGAGCCAAACGCCTTTCTCTGCGCTATACTCTAACCGACTCCAGCCAAAAGAGACACTGTCCATATCAGCGGCTTCCTGCCGCTGGTCCCAGGATGAGATGGCATAAAAGCCATGCAGCCAATCTAGTTTATGGGTATATTTTTCATACAGACGCATCATCATGGCAGCCGCCTCCTCGCGCAGGGCATAGCCGTTTGGATCAAAAGTTTCCGCACTTTTGCCGTTAATTATTCCAAATTCATAGGCAATAGCAATATAACCGCTGTTTGCAGAAACATCAGAAAACGGAGAGGCACCCGCAGAAGATGCCAGGCTGTCACAGCCCAGCGCACGCACAAGCATAACTGCCATTTCCTCTCTTGTGATGGCATCCTCCGGGCGGAAATATCCATCCTCTACAGAAATGGCACCATTTGCCAGAGCCGTTTCTACCGTTTCAAAATACCAGCTTTCCGGCGCAGTATCAAGAAAAGATGAATCTGCGACAGTCACCGTTTCCCACTGCATGAGACGGCAAAGCATAGCGGCAAATTCTGAGCGCTTCACCGTTTGTCCCACGCCAAATTGCCCTTCCCCAATTCCGGTAATAATTCCTGCGTCAGCCGCCTGCTTAATCAACGAATATGCCCAATGGTCAGAAGGAATATCGCTAAAAGCTGCCAGGGTAGGGACAGGAAACATACAGAGCGCAAATGCACATACCACAGCGGTCAACATCCATTTTTTCATAAGAGATTCCTTTCTTTTGTTTCGTTTGCTTTTTCCATGGTTTCGGTTATCATTGTGATCCTATTTTTGTCACACGGTTTTTATGAGAACGTCGTCTAACGCCCGCTTGGGAACCTGCAAAGAACCATTTTCTCCGATGTAATACCGGATATCGCCGTCGCTTACGGTAGTTTCCTGCGGTGTTTCTGCCGGATAGCCCAGCGCCACCACACACAAAAGCTTCAATGGGTCATTCAGCTTTAGCAGGCTGCTGATCGCATCGTAGTCGATGGCGCCCATCCAACATGCGCCAACGCCTTCGGACAGCGCTGCCAAAATCAAATTTTCCACCGCCGCCCCCATGTCCGCTTCAAATCCGCTTTTGCGGATCGAAAGATCAGCACAGACAGCGACATAAGCAGTTGGGCACTCTCCTTCTTTCGGGGTGTAATTCGGCGCAAGATAAGCCGCCCATTTTACAAGCGGGAACAGTTCTTTAACCATGTCTTTGCTCTGCACGGCAATGTATTTTAAAGGCTGAAGATTGCCGCCGCAGGGTGCAACGCGCGCCGCATCAATAAAACGCATAAGCTGTTCGGCAGACAGCGGTTCCTGACGGAATTTTCGAATGGTTCGCCGGCTGTGAATTAATTCATAGCAATTCATAAAACTCTTCCTTTCCCGTTGCCGGTAGATTTATTTTTTATTGTAACGCGAAACCGGAAAAAAGTCAAATGAACTTTGAAAAAGAAAAGACGCCGGCAAAAGCCGGCGCCTCAGACTGTAGATAATGTCTACTGAACAAATGGTTTTGCGAAACCATTTGTGTGAAATTTACAATTTCACACCTAAAAACAGCATTAAAATGCTATT
>CASGBM010000190.1 GCA_949299615.1 uncultured Eubacteriales bacterium
TATTTTGTTTTTGCATCACCGGTGGCGGGATTATCGATAAGCTTGCCGTCTTTTTCAAAACGGGAGCCATGACAAGGACAGTCCCAGGTGTGCTCGGCCTTATTCCATTTTAAAGCACAGCCAAGGTGAGGACAGCGTCTTAAGGTGGGAGTGAGAAAATTTACGGTTGTTTCAAACCCGTTTACTAAGAGCTGCGGTTTTAATATGCTTCGCTGAGGAGAAAAAACGTCCGTATAATCATTCTTTTTTTCCATAACCATATCGCAGAGGATTTTGGCAGCGACCATGGAACTTGTCATACCCCATTTGTTAAATCCCGCAGCAACATATAAATCAGGTGTTTTAGCAGAATACCGCCCGATGTAAGGAACAGAGTCAAGACTCATGCAATCCTGAGTTGCCCATTGGTATTTTAAAATAGACTGCGGATAGTATTTTTCTGCAAAATCATTTATCTCTTTAAAGTTTCCGCCCTGTTTGCCGGTGCGGTGACTGCCGCCGCCGATTAAAAGAAGATTTTCATAATTTCTGAAAGAAAGTCCTTTTATGTTTTCATCAACATACATTCCTGAAAGGCTTTGTGCTTTTTCAAATGCGCATACATAGCTGCGGTGCTGATAAAGCTTTAAAAAGTAACTTCCGTGTTTATTGATAAATGGGAAATGGGTGGTTGTAATAATTTTTTTGGCTGTTATTTTTCCGGAATCTGATACAGCGGTCTTTGGTGTAATATCGCGGATAAACGTATTTTCATAAATATTTAAATCTTTCGCGGTTTCCGCAATAAATTTAAGCGGATTAAACTGCGCTTGTTTGGGAAAGCATATTGCGCCTTTTGTTTTAAACGGCAGCTCAAGCTCGTCTTTAAAATCTGCTGAAAATCCCAAAGAATTGACTGCTTTTACCTCTTTCTCAATTTTTTCCCTGTCTGTCATAGAATATGTGTAGGCGTATTTTTCTTCAAAATCACAGTCGATATGACGGCATAATTCCCGGTATTTCTGAAGGGCTGCCTCGTTGGCGGAAAGGTACTGCTGTGCCCGGTCAGCCCCAAAGGTTTGGATGAGCTTGTGATAGATGAGTCCGTGCTGACTGGTCAGCTTGGCGGTGGTATTTTTTGTAATGCCGCTGCAAATCGTTTTTTCTTCTGCCAGCACATAGGGTATTCCGGCTTGCTGCAGAAAGTAGGCGCACAGGACTCCGGCCATGCCGCCGCCAATGATCAGAACATCTGTGGTTTCGTCGCTCTCAAGCCGCCCAAAATTTGGATGCGCCCAGGTTTGTTCCCATAGTGATTTCATGTGATTCCTCCCAAAACATACGCTTGGTTATAGTGTGGTCGAAAAGGGAGAAAGTATGCCTGGGAAAGCTGCTCCTGGCGTATAGAAGCAGGGGGAGATGCATAGGCTGTTTTTGAGGAAATGATATGACACCGCCTTGTATTTTGCAGAACCAAAGGTGGAATTATCTACCGTAGTATGGTAGAATTTATCCCATCTTTCAGCTGGAAATCCTGCAGAAAAAATGTTTTCACAACTTTGTTTCAGTAAGGCGGTTATGCCATCTCCCGTTGTTTATGAAGTTATCTTCTGTGAATTTACTGTCAGCAAGTATATAAAAGATAGAGGTTTATCAAAATGGAGAAAGAACTTGCATTTCGATATGCAGAGCGAAAAGATACACGTCTGATCTTGCAATTTATAAAAGAACTTGCAGATTACGAAAAAATGTTACATGAAGTTATTGCTGATGAATCGACACTGGAAGAGTGGATTTTTGATAAGCAGAAGGCAGAGGTTATTTTTGCAATTGTAGACGGAAAGGAAATCGGGTTTGCTCTTTTCTTTCATAACTTTTCTACTTTCCTTGGTAGAGCGGGTATCTACCTTGAAGATCTATATGTAAAGCAGGACTACCGTGGAAATGGATATGGAAAAGCTATATTGAAAAAGTTGGCATCCATTGCCGTGGAGCGGAAATGCGGACGATTGGAATGGTGGTGCCTGGACTGGAATAGACCCAGTATTGATTTTTATCTATCTCTTGGTGCGGAGCCAATGTCGGATTGGACCGTGTATCGCATTGCCGGAGATACACTTACGAAACTGGCAGAATAAGATCTCCATTGCTTTATCAACTTGATACCGAAGACTGACCGTTGACCGATATTGAAGTTTGAGGTCAACGGTCTTTTTGTTCCCATTTTGAAAGGAGACCTTTTGCACAAGCAAAGAACCTATAAATGTTTTTTTGGACATTTCTTGACAACCAGTCGTTCTTACACTATTATATAGCTTGCGACTCGATTACGTAGTGTGCTACTAATTTGTATAGAAGGAGGTGGCATCCATGTCACCGGTCGGCAGAGATGATCTGGGATTCAAGATCAAAATCATTTCCAAGCTGCTGACACAGAACATGAACAACAGCATCACGTCCCTGGACCTGACCAGCTCGCAGGCCCGTGTGCTTGGTTACCTGTGCTACCGAACCCAACGGCAGGAGAAGGTCTATCCGCGAGACATTGAACGGCATTTCCGCTTTACCCATCCCACGGTATCGGGGCTGCTGCAGCGGCTGGAGG
>CASGBM010000191.1 GCA_949299615.1 uncultured Eubacteriales bacterium
ATGTCAGCAATGGTGCATGGCTCCCAGCCCCATGCGTGGTCGATCAGCAATTCCGCATTCACGCCAAACAGCTTGTACAGTAAATCTTCATTGTAATATTCATTGGGCTTGCCAATAGAACACCGAGCCACATCGCCCATTGTGAAGATTCCGTTTTGCTCAAGCTTATTTGCATAGCCTTTACCTACGCGCCAGAAATCGGTCAAGGGGCGGTGGCTCCATAATTTTCGGCGATAACTCATCTCGTCCAGCTCCGCAATCCGCACGCCGTTTTTATCCGGCGGGATATGCTTTGCTTCAATGTCCATCGCCACTTTGCAAAGATAAAGATTCGTGCCGATCCCTGCCGTCGCGGTAATCCCTGCTGTATGCAGTACATCCAGGATGATCTTCATGGCAAGCTCTCTTGCCGAAAGCCGGTAGGTATTCAGATAACCGGTAACATCCATAAAGACCTCATCGATCGAGTAGACATGCATGTCCTCAGGCGCAATATATTTCATATAAATATCGTAAATCTGCGTACTGATCTCCATATACCGTGCCATCTGAGGTGGGGCGACAATATAATCAACGGCAAGATCGGGGCGGATTTTTAATTCATTGTAATCAGAGGAGGAACCGGTAAATCTTTTCCCGGGAGCCTTGCGCTGCCGTGCGGCGTTTACCTCTTTGATTTTCTGCACAACCTCAAACAGCCTCGGCCTGCCGGGGATCCCATAGGATTTTAAGGAAGGCGTAACAGCAAGGCAGATGGTCTTTTCGGTACGGCTTTCGTCCGCTACAACCAAATTGGTCGTCATCGGGTCAAGCCCGTGTTCCAAGCATTCGACCGAAGCGTAGAAAGACTTGAGATCGATAGCGAGATATATTCTGTTTTCCATGCTTCGGAAGCCTCCTTTGTAATTTTTGATTAGTCATGCTTAGGAATATAAGCAATAATATTCATCCAATATTTTTGCCAAAGCCTCCGGGGCTTCTTCGTTTACAACATGCCCAACATTTTCAATGATTTTTAATTCTGCGTTTTTGATATTTTGCGCCAAGTAATACGCAGATTTCATATTTGCGTTATCCTTCTTTCCGCAAATGATTAGCGTGGGACATTTAATATTTTGCACTCTGCTACTGAAATCCAGGCTCTTCATGGAATTTCCCAAAGCAAACGTATCTTTTTTGTCAAACGCCATATTCTCAAAAACAGATTTCGGTAAGAATCTAAAAATCATATTTTGAAACGCAAACGCCGCCTTAGGGACCTTATATGGCGTGC
Organism: uncultured Eubacteriales bacterium; assembly: GCA_949299615.1. Lineage (GTDB taxonomy): Bacteria > Bacillota > Clostridia > UBA1381 > UBA9506 > RGIG1666. The sequence continues at coordinate 1,274 of CASGBM010000191.1, forward strand.
CGATCAAAATCAACGTTTTCGTTTTTTCCGGGAAGTCCAAGGCGTAATTCAGCGCTAAAATACCACCCAATGAAATGCCGCATAAGTGAACCGGCCCGTCAATTTTACCGCAATATTCTATAAATGAAGAATATAGGTTTACGTAGCTTGCTTCTTTCCCCTCAAGAATGGAAACTAAATTCGGGCATAAGATATCATCGTTGTTTTCCATATAGGAAATTGTTTCATTCCAGCTTTCTGCTTTATGTCCCGAACCGTGGATCAGAATCTTTGCCATATAAAGCCTCCCTTCAAATTTATTTTTCACTTTCATTTTTTAACCCTTTTGACAAAAAAGCGCGTTTCTTCTTTTTCATCAAATCCGTTTCTTTTATAAAAATGATATGCGGGTACAGTCCTTTCTGTAAGAAGCGCAGTGTAGATAATCCCCTTATCTATCAAAGCTTTTTCTATTTCAGTCAGGAATTCGGTTCCAATCCCGCAACATTGCTTTTGGGGAAGAATGCCAAATTCGTCGATCCAATATTCCGTTCCCTCGTACCAATGCTTGACATGACCTAAAGCCATGCCTATCATATGATTATTTTCAAATAAACCAAATGACAAAGAATTTTTATTCTCAATCAATTCTGAAACATACAGGTGCAGTTGTTCATCTGTCCATGTATCGTTCCACGGCTCTTTGGAAAAGATGTCAACCATAAGCTTTTTTATAGCGTCAATATAGTTAATGTTTAATTCCCTTATTTCCATCTTTTCACCTCATAAACCAAATTCCAGCATTTCACAAATCAAAATTTAACGTTTAAGTAATCGAACAATCCTCGGGCGGTTATATCGCTGTATAATCACAAAGGTCATATCAAATAAAGATGCAAGCAGCGAGGTAATTATGAACACCATGATCGCGCCTACCCAAATTGAAAAAATTATCGGGACAAAATGATCCTGTATAATAAAAGTTGGCATTCCAACCTCAAGGATTTTGTGATATAATTAAGAGGAGAAGGAGATGCAGAAAATGACACAAAATAAACAATACGATCATGAATATAAAGTTCAAGCAATTAAGCTGGCTCGTGAAATAGGTTCAGCTAAAGCAGCAGCAGAATTGGGTGTTCCCAAGAATACTATGTATGGCTGGATGAGAGCTGTTCGTGAAGGACGGCTTGATATTGGCAAGGGCGCGCATATGCCACAAGATGCTCTTACACTTAACGAAGAGCTAATTAACCTTCGCACGCGCGTGAAACAACAAGAAAAAGAAATTAAACGTTTAAAAGCAGAAAATGAATTTCTCGAAGAAGCC
>CASGBM010000192.1 GCA_949299615.1 uncultured Eubacteriales bacterium
GTCTGCGTTCCCAGCCGCTGCAGCTTTTCTACGGGGCTATATCCGCATGTACGCGGACACAGGACGATGAGTTATCTGTTAAGGCGCGGCGAGCCCACCTTTTTCAGCGAACTGAAAAAAGCGGGTTACTATGTCTGGATGAACGGCAGGAACGATCTCCTCGCGGGTCAGGACGGGGAGTTGTTTCGCGAAAATGCAGACGAAATTTACTGCGGCGGCAAAACCTCTCAGCTCGGGCCGGAAGCGGACCTGAGGGGCGCGCCCGGCGACAAAAATTATTATTCTTTTTATGCAGGCAGATTTTCCGTCGACGAAAACGGGAAAAATAATTGTCCTGATGAGGAAGACCTCGAGGCTGCGATCGAGCGGATCCGCAAGCCGCCTGCCGATCGTCCGCTTTGTCTCTTTCTCGGTCTATTGTATCCGCATCCGCCTTACGGGGTGGAGGAGCCTTATTTTTCCGCGATAGACGCAGCTCTGCTGCCTCCGCGCATTGCAGGGTCGGGTATCGGCAAGCCGAGGATGGAAAGCCTGATCCGTGAAAGACAAAATCTGTTCGGATACGAAGAGGAAGACTGGAATGCGCTGCGTGCCTGTTATCTTGGCATGTGCATGAAGGTGGATGCAATGTTCCGCAAGCTGTGCGACGCTTTGAAGGAAGCAGGGCTTTACGACAATTCTCTCATCCTTTTTTTCAGCGATCACGGCGATTATACAGGGGATTATGGTTTGACGGAAAAGGCACAGAACACTTTCAAAGATTGTCTTGTAAACGTGCCGCTTCTGATAAAGCCGCCGCAAGGAAAAGCGGATCGCGGCATTTGCGAATCCTTGGTCGAGCTTGTAGACGTATATGCCACGATCATGGATTTTGCAGAAGTACAGCCTTCGCACAGTCATTTCGGCAAAAGTCTGCGCCCTCTTTTGTACGATCGTTCTGCAAATATCCGCGATCATGTCTGTTGCGAGGGGGGCAGGCTTGCGGAAGAAACACATTGCGACGAGTTTCATTCTTTCGGTGCCGAGGGGATCGGCCGCGAATCTCCCTATTGGCCTCGGCTTTCCGCTCAGGCAGACGGAACGGCGCACGGCAAAGGTGTGATGCTCCGCACCCAAAAATATAAATATGTATGACACGCAGAGCATCCCGCTCGTTTCATGATATATAAACTGCACAGCCCGACAAAAATAAGGCTTACAAAGATTGGGATTAGCGTGCAAAAGGTATACCGCAAAACTTGAAGCAGCTACTGCATTCACCAACCTATAGGAAAACCGGAGCTTGGTAAAGCCCAACAACAGATACAAAGACGAGATGATCACCAAAGGATTGACATAGCTATTTATCTTACCTATAAGAAAAGAAACGCCCACGCCCAAGGAAGCAGCGCCCAATAGGGTATGGAACAAGACAACACCAATAAAAATCAGAAAGTCATAGCGCGCCGGAAAGGCCGTCAGACGATGTGGATAAAGATGCGCGTAACGCGCCAGCATATACAGTCCGGCAAACGACATGGTAGAATACCCAGACTCAAAAAACACGGCAGCACCTGAAACCCAAGAATAAACGGTTTGAAACAGATAAAAGAAAACTAACGTCCGCCCCAACTGCAATTTAGTGGCATGTTCCACATAGGCATTCAATACAGGAGCCATGATATAAAGACCAACATACGCTTTGATAAACCAATAATTCTGCCTTAATAAAGCAAAACACCCGGCAACTCCCCGCAAACTGAAATCGGCCAATCCAAACGCCAGACATACCGCATATATTCCAATTAGAAAGAACAGGCACTGAAACAAAAAGTTCGAGAAGCTTCTGACCTTTGGGCGAATGCCAAACCAGCCCGATATCAAGACAAACATATTGACGCACCCAATTGACAGGCTTTCAAAGAAAAGCCGACCGATTGTAGGTAACCTTGACGCATGGAACTCATTTGGAGTCGGCGCTTGCAATGAAAAAAAATCCGCATGGACTACCAAAACCAAGAACATGGCTACAATACGGAACAGTTCTATATTAGATTGTCTTTTAGACTTATTTAATAATTGGGGGGGGGTAATTTGCATTCCTCTCATGGATTTATTTGTAAACAACTTTGATTTCCGGTATAGATTTGAAGAGATTTACTAAAAAACGTCGGCACTCCACCGATTGGCGATAAGCCTATGCACTATCATATCACGTTTTATAACGGTGTCAGTACGTAAACCTATGGCCAAGTCGATAGCGTGCGGACGTTTTTTATGGCATGAGGGTCAAAAATCGGCCGATTTGGGCGTGCGCGGGAAAGGAATCACATCGCGGATGTTCTGCATGCCCGTTACAAACAGGATAAGGCGCTCAAAGCCCAGGCCAAAGCCGGAGTGTGGGCAGGTGCCGAACTTGCGGGTATCAAGATACCACCACATGTCCTTCATCGGGATGTTAAGCTCCTGAATGCGTGCCTGCAGTTTCTCAT
>CASGBM010000193.1 GCA_949299615.1 uncultured Eubacteriales bacterium
ACATTTTTCAACAAACAAAATTTTTGTCCAGACCACTCGCGGCAGGAATCCTGCACCCACACAAGATAAAACACCGCCACGGAAAAATGTCTTTCTTGAAACGCCTGGCCAAGTGACCAAAGCGATATGACCTTTTCGTCTGCCGGAACTTGCAGTTGCCCCTTACATCTTTTGCAACATCTTGCATCGGCAATAAAAACGGATGCAGCTGCTTTTTTTTGCAAGAAGTTGCATCCGCTATTGCTGCTCCCTTTTGATTGCTCCTGGCCCCACCTTTGCCAGCAGGCCATAAATTAAAAAATCGCTTGAATTTTTTGCAAAATCCGCCAATTTTCATCGCCAATTCAAAACCGCTTCGGCGGAATTCGGCCGAACTTCCGCACCTTTCTTTCGCATAAGAAAAACAGGCAGCGCACAGGTATTTGTACTCTCAAACCATTTGTATACGCAAATCGGACACCCTCTTTTTCAAAATGTCCTTTTTATCTTTGTGCCCGGCGCTTTTGCCCGGAGCAATCATCTGTCTGCTCATCATACTCGATCGCTCAAGAACGATTTCCTATTTTTTAGGCGCACTGGCAAAGCGGATTTGAAAATTGATTTTCCGCTTGCAAAAATGAATCGAAAGCTGCTGTCGAAAAAATTTGTACAGCCCAAAACCAGCTGCCAAAAAACGCCAAAACCCATTGAAAATAAATAAAAGCGTGATCAAGAACCACTAAATCTATTATAAAAATGTGATGGAGCTATCTTTCTGGCCTATAACATCTCCCAAAAGCAAGGAACCAGGAACGGCGATGCCGTTCCTGGTCAGCCAAACTTGCAAATGGAAAGGCGGCGCGCAGCTGCTGCCAACGGCTTACAAAGCCGCCTTCATTTGCTTGACATATTCACCGATGTACGGCGGCGCGTCCTTGCCATACCGTTCCAGCAGCTTGACAATGGCGGAACCCACGATGGCGCCATCCGAGATGTCCGCCATCTTTTTTGCCTGTTCCGGTGTGGAGATGCCGAATCCGATGGCGCAGGGAATCCGAGTGTTTTCTCGCACCACTTTCATAATGGCGGCAAGGTCGGTTTTGATCTCGCTCCTCACCCCCGTCACTCCCAGGCTGGAAACGATATAATTACAACCACGAGCGCATCCAAACGAAAACAGGAGTGGCGCCGCTGACGCTGCGCCACTCCTGCTAAAACTGAATATTCCTGCACCCGGGGCTTTTTTGTGCTGTCTGCACAATCTGGGGCGGTTCATTTAGCGGGTAGCTTTCGTTCTTGTCCAGCGTATTATTGACAAAGGCAAAAACAAGGGGTTGGGAAATTCCCAACAAGAAAACATCTCCGCCCCGGTGGTGGAGCGGAGATGTTCTATGAGAAAACGGCGCGGCTTATTCGCTCAAAAGCTATCGCCGCATCTGCTGATAAAAGGGACAACGATTCTCCCCCTTTGTCCCGCCCGGCTCTGCTTTTGCACATGCCGCAAAGATATGCCGTGCCGCCGGTGTCACTGCAGCCGGCAATGCATCCAACCGGCTGTGAGGCGCCGGCCGCAGACCAACTAAAGTTCTCCCGGACGGACATTTCCCTTCTGCCTGGATGCGGCCCTTCCGGGCAGACTGTCCAGCTGCCTCCGGCCTTCTGAAAGCAGATCCCCCAGATAACAAAAGTCCATATCGGAAGTCACAGTTTGAGAAAAGCGCAATGAAATTTTTTAGAACCTGCAAATTTTTGTGCCGGCGCAAAGCTGCTTCGGCGGAATTCTGCCGAGCTTTTCACCCTGCCGCGCGCTGCAGAAGCCTAAGCAGCGCACAGGTATTTATACTCCAAAATCTCTTGTATACGCAGATAGGGCACCCTTTTTTAACCACGACTTTTTCGCCGGTCACCAAGTGGTGCTTGTAGAATGCATCAAAACCCAGACAAGGTATTGCTGCAAGACAAAATGAGCAAAGACACCGTCTTCCAAACATATGCCCCATGGTCAAAACAATTTTTCCTTGCATTTCAGCCAATACTTTTTCCGATCGTCTGGCAGTATCGCTGCCTTATGCAAAGAATCTCATGCGCATTTTAAAGATAAATCGTTGGAATTCATTATTAGCTTTCTCGCTTATAGAGGTAACGCAAATTAACGGAAACTTATGAAGCAAACAGGAGAGCGTGGTGCTCATGCACCACGCTCTCCTGTTTATACTCTGTCATTATTCCATTCCACGGTAGCCGTGCTTTTCTGCATGACCAAGCAGGTAAAGGAATGCAAAGGCCGGGATACGAATCAAATCTTTTCCGCCTTTCGTATTGTGGACACCAAAGTCATCGGCGGTTTTGGTCACTACGATGGATGCCGCAGCCTCTCCGCTCAACTCCACGATGGCCGAATCATCCGGGATGGGGGC
>CASGBM010000194.1 GCA_949299615.1 uncultured Eubacteriales bacterium
CGTCGGCGTTTTCCAGCAGCAGCTGATTTGTCTTGCAGCGCAAAAGAAGCAGCATATCCAATTCTTTCAGCGTGAGATCCACTCCTTCTTCGCGAAATAAACGCAAAAGTTCGGACAGATATTCTTCCTTTTTCATTTTATTGTGGCTCAAAGAAAGCTTTAAGAGCGTCCCTTTTAATGCTTCATTTGTATCCAGCTCATAATTAAATTTTGCCGCTTTGTCAAAAGTCACGCGTTTCTTTTTAAAGAACACCTTTTTCACCTCCGAACAGTTCTATCTATATTATATAAAAAAACCACCCTTTCGGATGGTTTTGGTCGTAATTGGTCGTTTTTCAAACGTAATTGGTCATCGTATTTCGTTTAAGGCGTCAGTATGACGCAAGCGGTCAGTACCCCGTCTTCCAGGCTGTAGCGTATATCGCCATTGTATTTCCTGATTGTCAGAACGATACTGTCTATGCCGATGCCCCTGTGCTTTAGCATATGATTCTCGATAGGGAGATCCGCCTCGCAGGGATTACTGCATACGATAACGATTTTATCGGCGACGGTGCGGATATGAACCTTGATCTCGCCAGCGGAATGACACTTTTTGCAGCCGTTTACCGCGTTTTCCAAAAGGTTGGACAAGATGGCGACGAAATCCAGATCGGATATTGGCGTATCCTGTTGGACGTCCGCCGCAATAGAAACCGAAATCCCCTCATGATGCGCCTTTATATAAAAGCTGTTCAAAATGGCGTTTACCGTAACATTCGGGCAAAATTCCCTTGGGTTCGCCGCTTTCAGGCTTTCGTTATACTGCTCTAAATACCGGAGGGCTTCCTGTGTTTCCCCTTTTTTTAACATGACCTCAATATTTTGATTGTGATGCCTGAAATCATGGCGGATCGTTTTCGCGACCCGTTCGTTCTCCTTTGCGTTTTCAAGCTGTTGGTTCAGGTACTTTGTGCTTTGGACAATCAGTTCCGTTTTGTTTTTCTGGAGCATAAACTGAAGCGTTCCGAAAACAATCCACAGCACGGAACAATAGAGCAGGAACGCGATGGCAAAAAGCAACGTATATTGTTCAATGTGCGAAAAGTTTGTCAGAAACGCAACGAAAACAATCAAAAACAAAAAAGATACCAAAGACAGGGAGTACCATGTCTTTTTCTGCCTGCCCGGCATTTCTCTTATGTACGGACGCAGAAACCTTAGATAAATCCATATCGCTGGAATATAAAGGACAGTTCTTATACTACTTCTTGCATAAACCGTGGCGTTTTCGGAAAAATCCGGAAAAATGATATTGCACAATATAGAGGAGATATATAAGAAAATAGTGAATATATTGGAATAGCTGATAAATAGAAATATTTTTTTGCAGGCAGGGTCTGCCGAAGCATACATAAACACGCAAAAGCTGATCACAATTGTAACGAAATAATATAAAGTTACTATCCTGTCGAAATCGATCTGCTCCCAAAGCAAGGAGTAAATAACGATTGCCGCTCCCACAAATACAACGCAAAACAGAGAATAAATCAGCGCTGTTTTCCGGGCGGAGTATTTTCTTTCGGTCATTGCGGCAAAACAAACCGTGTGCGTTAATACGATAGCGATAGTTGCGAGGATATAAATCATTTTCCCGTCGCCTCCTCCATATAAAAATCAAAATATTGTTTCTTCAGCTCGCTCCTGAGCCGCCTCGGGACGGGTATGCTTTCCCCGTTTTCCATCAGGACTGCCGTTTGCAGGACGCTTTGGACACAGCGCAAATTGATGATGTAGGAAGCGCCTACCGTCATAAAGCCGCTGACGTCTAAAAACAGATTTTTCAGCTTGGTAAGCGTTGTGTGCGTTGTAATACGCTTGCCCGATTTTAAATAGATGTGGACATTATGATTCCTTGACTCTATGTACATAACCTGGTACAAATCAATGAGATGTATTTCCTTGCCGCTGGTAATAGGGACACATAAACGCTTGCGCCTTTTTTCAATTACCCTGTCAAGGGTGTCTGTCAGCCGCTCTTTTGTGTATGGCTTTGTCAAATAGTCATTCACGTGCAGAGCGAACGCTTCTACCGCAAAATCAGAGCTTGTAGTCAAAAAGATAAAATCTGTGCTGTCTTCATTTTTATCCCGGATTTCCTGGACAATCTCCGTTCCTAAAATACCGGGCATACAAATATCCAAAAGGGCGATATCCGGCGCGCCGTTTACATGAATATCGTCCAGCAGGTCGATGGGGCTTAAGAAGCATTTGATTTGCATAAAAAACTCCGGATGCTCGCCGGCATATTCCGATACGATTTGTTTCATATATTCAAGCTCGTCTTTTTGATCGTCACATATGATAACATTCATTCTGCATTCCCCCTTCCATGTTAAAGTCATATTA
>CASGBM010000195.1 GCA_949299615.1 uncultured Eubacteriales bacterium
AAAGTTTTCTCCTTTTGTATGTTTGGATTTGTCACCTAAATCATATCATAAAGGTTGAAAACTTTCTACTTATTTTTCCGTTAGTAATTTTACGCTAAGGGATCGGAGATGAAAGAGCACAGCAGGCAAACTAAAAAAAGTTGGAAAAATTTTCAGAAGGCTATTGGCAAATGCAGTTAGTTGTAATAAACTAACCATTGGGGTTAGTAAGTCATAACTAACTAAGATAGGAACAAAAATGAAATACGGAGGAATTTATGATGCCTTTATTAATGGCAAACGTCGGGGAAAAAAGGCAGGTTGTCCGGGTGAACGGCAAAGATGACACGAAAGCTTTTTTAGGAAACCTTGGCTTTGTCGAAGGGACGGACGTGACGGTAATCTCAAAAATTGCCGGCAACCTCATTGTTAACGTGAAAGATACGCGTCTTGCAATAGACAAGGCAATGGCGGGCAGGATTATGGTGTCGTAGCGGAAACGATTTTCAATGAATCAGGAAAGGAAGTTAACCATGAAAACATTAAAAGATGTAAAAGTCGGGCAGACGGTTACGGTGCAGAAACTGGATGGAGAAGGCGCCCTCAAGCGGCGGATCATGGATATGGGCATTACAAAGGGCACCGAAGTGTATATCCGCAAAGTTGCACCGCTGGGAGATCCGATTGAGGTTACGGTGCGGGGATATGAGCTGTCTTTGCGAAAAGCGGATGCACAAATGATCTTGGTTCTATAATTTTTTCTACATAAGTTAGTTAAATCTAACTATCGGGAGGGATATGATATGTCAATGAAAATAGCGCTTGCCGGAAATCCAAATTCCGGAAAAACAACGTTATTTAATGCGCTGACGGGCGCAAACCAGTTCGTGGGAAACTGGCCGGGAGTTACGGTGGAAAAAAAAAGAAGGCAAACTAAAGGGGTATGAGGATGTTCGGGTGATTGACCTGCCCGGAATTTATTCTCTTTCACCGTATACCATGGAAGAAGTGATTGCAAGGAATTTTTTGCTTTGTGAACGGCCTGATGTCGTTTTAAACATCGTTGACGGCAGTAATCTGGAGCGGAACCTGTATCTTTCGACACAGCTTGCGGAGCTCGGGATACCTATGGTGATGGCAATCAATATGATTGATGTTGTAAAAAAGAGCGGCGATGTCATTGATTTTGAGCGCTTGAGCCGGGCCATGGGCTGTGAAGTAATTGGAATTTCTGCGCTGAAAGGTTTGGGGATCAAAGAGGCGGCGCACCGCGCGGTAATGGCGGCGGCAAGCGGAAAACCTGCTTTGGCGCACCCGTTTAGCGAAACAGTGGAAGGCTATATATCTGAAGCGGAGGCAAGGCTGGACGGCAGTGCAGAGGAAGGGCAAAAACGCTTTTATGCAATCAAGCTGTTAGAGCAAGACGACAAAATTGCAACGCAGCTGCGCACGGTTCCAGATATTTCGGACATTGTCTCTAAGGCGGAAATGGAAATGGAGGACGACACACAAAGCATCATCACCAACGAACGCTATCATTGCATTGCAGACATTATAAAAACCTGCTACCGCAAAAACAGCAAAGAAAAGAGAACCGTGTCGGATCGAATTGACCGCGTGGTAACCAACCGTTTTCTGGCGCTCCCGATTTTTGCGGCAGTGATGTTTTTGGTTTATTATGTGTCCGTTACGACGGTGGGAACATGGGCGACCGATTGGGCAAATGACGGTGTTTTCGGCGAGGGATGGCAGCTGTTTGGCATGTGGGTTCCGGGGATTCCGGTGATAATTGGAAATGCGCTTTCTTCGGTTCATGCGGCAGACTGGCTGAGCAGTTTAATTTTAGACGGTATCGTAGGCGGTGTGGGCGCTGTATTGGGTTTTGTGCCGCAGCTTCTGGTGCTGTTTTTGTTCCTTGCGTTTTTAGAGGCGTGCGGATATATGGCGCGGATTGCGTTTATTTTGGATCGGGTTTTTCGAAAATTCGGCTTGTCCGGCAAATCGTTTATTCCGATGCTGGTCGGTTCCGGCTGCGGCGTTCCCGGGATTATGGCATCGCGGACGATTGAAAATGACCGCGACAGAAAAATGACGATCATGACAACGACCTTTATTCCCTGCGGCGCGAAACTGCCCATTATTGCGCTGATTGCCGGCGCGCTCTTTCAGGGCGCCTGGTGGGTTGCTCCGAGTGCATATTTTGTGGGAATCGCGGCAATTGTCATATCGGGAATTATATTAATGTCTACTGAACAAATGGTTTTGCGAAACCATTTGTGTGAAATTTACAATTTCACACCTAAAAACAGCATTAAAATGCTATTTTTAGGTTCACG
>CASGBM010000196.1 GCA_949299615.1 uncultured Eubacteriales bacterium
GGCAAAAAAAGCACAAAAACCTTGCACCTAAACAATTCTGAAACGCTTACAAACCGCTATGCGGCTGCGTTTCAGAATTGTTCAGCAGTCATTAAATACAGCGAAAAATGGGAGCTTGGTAAAGGTTAAAACCGTAGATATTTTATAGATAACAATTAAAAAAGAAACATAAGAAAGCGCAGAGAATATTTTCCATTCTCTGCGCTTTGCTGTAGTAAAATAATTTTGTTTTTTTGTTTAAACGCGTCAGCCGCCATAAGCTTTTGATGCTTATGGCGGCTGATTCCTTTGCTGCTCTTGCTTTTTTTACCAATAATTTTTAATTATTACCATCCAAACCAGGAGAAGAAATCTGACGGGAGCTGCGGCTGCGGCTGTTGTTGCTGTTGCTGCTGCTGTTGTTCTTGCGTTTGCGGTTTTTCTTCTTCCAGCGTTACGGTGACTTCTTTGATTTGTCCTGCACGGTTAATTTTCATCGTAATTTGGTCACCAGGCTTGTGCTCGTCGCGAATTTTGTTAATTTCATCTACAGTGGTCACTTCCTGACCTTCGCATTCGATAATAACATCGCCAATTTGAATTCCTGCTTTTTCAGCAGCGCCGTATTCCGTTATACTTGCAACATATACGCCAACCGGGATTCCCTGTGCTTTTGAAATAGCTTCGGTTACTGTTCTTCCGCCCAGACCAATGATCGGCCGTCCGGTTACATACCCATTGGTAATAATGGATTCTATGACTGGTTTCGCTTCGTTAATCGGAATAGCAAATCCAAGACCTTCGACATCGTAGCCGGTTGATTTTGCCGTGTTGATACCAATGACCTGACCTTTCATATTCAAAAGAGCTCCGCCGGAGTTACCCGGGTTAATTGCTGCATCGGTCTGAATCATGGTCATTTGTTTTCCGTCAATCGCCATAGAACGGTTAATAGCACTGATATAACCAACAGTCAGCGTTCCTGCCAGTTCTTCACGAAGCGGGTTACCAATAGCAAGCGCCATATCGCCGACATTTAATTCTGAAGAATCACCCAATTCCGCATAAGGAAGTGCCTGATCCGGTTCCACTTTCAAAACAGCAAGATCGGTTCGTTCATCCGTGCCGACAATTGAGGCGTCAAACTGATCGCCGCCAATGGTGGTAACGGTCACTTTCGCTGCGCCTTCAACCACGTGGTTGTTGGTTACGATGTATCCGTCTTCGCGGATGATAATGCCCGAACCGCTGCTCATAACGGTCTGACTTTGAATGTAAGCGTTTGACTGGCTTTGAACCAAAATGCTGACAACTGCCGGAGAAGCTTTATCATATACTTGCGGGATTGTCAGATCACCGCTAAGCACGTTTACCGCTTTTGTAATCTCACCGGAACTTTGTCCGCCAGCCATGGTCTCCGTCTGGGAGGAAGATGCCTGCGGCAGAACGCTGCCGACAACCGGCGGTTTATAGGTTGCCGCAAATATTCCTAAGCAAAATACGCAGGTCACTACCGAACTTAAAACGGCAACGAAAGCCGGATGGCGGAACAATTTCCTAAATTTCTTTTCTTTCGGCCGGTAAACCAAAATGGCTTTGTCTTTTGGCACAGCATTCCGCACGGTGTTCTCAAAATCATCTGCGTACCAATTCCGCTGATCGGCAAATGAGTTGAATCCTTCTGTATTTTCAGGCCGCTCAAACTCATTGTCTTTGTTTGCAGCAGAATCTTGATTCCTATTGTTGCTTTCATATTCCATTTCACTATTTTTAAATTCATCCATTTTAAAAACCTCCATATCTTTTTTCGTTTTTATCTTTGATGAATAACATTCCCTATGCTATTTATAATAAAACATGAATTTTACCTTAGTATGAACAAATTGTAAATAGTGAAAAAAATACAAAAAAAAGCGAAAACCTTCTGTTTTTTTATTGTTTCAAAAAATAAAAATTTCATTGCAAAATGATAAACCGCAATTACAAAAGATATTTCTCAATTTTCTCATAATTTGTTCACAAAATTCATTTTCCATCTGCATTTTATATTATTTTAGATATTTTTGTTAAGCTGCGGGCATGAAACAGGACATGCCATGGATGCGGAACGTCCGCGCACCGTCTCCTGCGGGCAAACTATTTGTTTGTATAATGTATTTCAAAACATATATTCCATTCGTTGTGTTCCGTTTTTAAACCGTTTAAGGCACCGCAAAACAATCGCGGTGCCTTTGCGTGTCGATAAAGTCGACACGCTTCAAGTCGAAACCTCTTTTCAAGAGTTTTCGCTTGAAAACAAGGGCTTTCGTTCGCACGGCGCTCTCCGCGCCAG
>CASGBM010000197.1 GCA_949299615.1 uncultured Eubacteriales bacterium
CGGCGCTACGGCTACCGGCAAGTTCTGTCCTGAATGCGGTTCTCCCAAGCCGGTGGATACGGATGGCTGGACCTGTTCCTGTGGGGCGGTGAACAAGGGGAAATTCTGCCAGAACTGCGGTGCCAAAAAACCCGAGGGCGCGCCGCTCTTCCGCTGCGATAAATGCGGCTGGGAGCCGGAGGATCCGACTAATCCGCCGAAGTTCTGTCCCGAATGCGGAGATATATTCGACGATAACGATAAAAAATAAAACTGCCGCTTAGAAGGAACTGTATTAACGGAAGTGTTATTTCGGTTAGGTATGAACGGCTTAAGCAAAAAAGCCGTTCATACCGCCGAAGGGCATTTGCGCGGCAGGATAGGTTCTCCTGCCGGCGAAACGGCAAAGAGTTTTTCGTAGGATTTGTTAAGGAGTGGTTTTATATTTGCTCGCAAAAGGAGATTCTGTTATGAGTAAAAGAAATAAAGACATTAAAATGACCATATTTATCATGGTCGTCGGCATCGGCTTAATTGTTGCAGGAATTATCGGTATAATAACAAGCCGCGCCGACAGCAGGGAATATAAAAACTCAACCGATATACGGAAAATTTCTGCTGTCATTGTTGACTTTTCAACCCAAGACGATAAGGATGATTCCGGTGATGTTCGTTATACAACATATAAATTTAAAGTTTCATATGTTATTGACGGAAAAACCTATAAGGGAAAATATGAAGAACGCGTCTGGTCAAGTTCGAGCAGCTACACAAAAAAATATACCTATGATAAATTGAGAAAAGGCGACACAATAGATGTCGAGGTTTATAAAACCTCAAAAGGTGATTACAAGCTTGCTCCTGAGGGAAATCCCGTTGGTTTTCTGCTCTATTGTGCGGCAATCCCCGTCGGTTTGTTCTTTGTTGTTATAATGATATGCGACATTGCAAAAGACAACCGAAAAAAGAAAAGCGAAAACGAACTGATCAGCAAGGAATAAATCAGAGGTGCTTTTATGGATTTATCAGTAGCACTGATTATTGCGGCTTCCTTTGCGATATTATGTACATTCTATATCGGTAAAAGAATACTTACAATAGATTTTTCGGAATACTGTTCCAAAAACTCTAAAAAAGCCAAACTGGAAAGATTGCTTGTGAAAAAGGACACTCCCCTTCAGAATTCAAAAATCCGAAGAGATATAAGAAAAGCCTTTGAAAGAATTCTGATACCGCTGGGGAATGCGGATCAGGACCTCCTTCCGGCAAGAATGGATATGGCATTCCGAAATAAAATCGTCAGTCAAATCAACAGACTTAATAGGAATAAGCTTTGCCGCAGAATTTACATTACGGATGTTGTTCCCGTTCCTAAAAATGACTTTGAAACATGGAACGATGATGGTAGAGAATGGCGTGAATCGGTTTTAAAGTGCAGCACACTGGAGCGTTTTAAGTCAACCGAAGACAACAAGGTTCAGCATGAGATATACCGCAAGAATTCGTATCTCAGAATACTTCAATCAAGGCACATTCGCCGCACCGATCAAAAAGAAAAAAAGAAAAGTTATTATAACGATATGTTAAGCATAACCTGCCCGTCCTGCGGTGCAGGAGTCAAGCTTGATAGTCAGCAGGTGACCTGTGAATACTGCGGCGCCGTTATTAAAAACGAGTTTTACGATTGGCAGACCGAGTCGTTTGAGATTTATGAAGCTATCAGTACAAACCTGAAAAGGTTTGTACAGCTTCTTGTGTCCGGCTCCATACTTTTCTTATGTGTCTTTCTGTGCCTATATTTAATTGAGGACACCGAGATTTCCCTTGCCGCCGGCGTTGGTGCAGCGGTTCTGACTTTCGGAGGAATCATCACACCGATTATCTGCGGGAAAATCAAGCAAGAAAAGCTTGCCGGAAAAATTGTAAGATATTCCGAGAATTATCTCAGAGCCTGCTTAAACGAACACTTTTGGGAGAATGAAAACGACGAAGACCTGCTTGATTTCAGCGTTGGTACAATTAAACTTTTAAAAGTTGCCCACACAGAAGAAACAACAACCGTTACGGCTGACATTTTCGGAACTGAAACCTTTCTTCCCGAAAATCAGAAGCCGTATACAGAAAAATTTAAAAAGAGATTGATCATGCAAAGGGCAAGATATCCCGAAAAACGAAAAGTGGACGGCGAGTTCTTTGCCGAAAAGGATTGCCCGTCCTGCGGCGCCAACTTCATACCTGATGAAAACCACTGCTGTTCGTTCTGTGGGTACGGCTTACAGGTCAACAATGCAAAATGGATTGTTAAAAAAAAT
>CASGBM010000198.1 GCA_949299615.1 uncultured Eubacteriales bacterium
CGCGTTTTACATTCACGCGGCCGCATAATACCGCTTTTATGCCAATCACGCCGCCGAGCGAGAGGAAAAATAGAGAGGGGGGAAACGCGCCCGGCGGCTCATTGACATAAAACAGGGCCATTATGCGACGTTATAAATACGTCAGGAATGCACGCAGAGCATGGGAGATGCAAAACGGGTATAACTACCCTGCCCGGATGGTTCGACCACGTCAGCGGCGTTTTATGGAGTTTTTCGGAAGATCAATTTCAAGACAAAGTAATCAGTCAAGACCGAACAAGTCATTTAACCTCAAAACGGCGCGGAAACACCACTGCGAGAACTAATCTCAGCCTATACCCAGGAAAACAAAAAAGCGCCTTTATAATACATCAATTCCTTTCGTTATAATTTTTAAAATATTCCACTCCGGCGCCAGTAAGTAAATTAACTGCACGTTCAAAATCATTGCAGGCTGCATAGCTCTGTAATACAGCTTTTTGAGAAGTTGAAAGTTTCTTGAAACCCTCAGAAAACAGATCAAGAAATTTCAATAATTCCGGTTGTGCTTCTCCATCGGTAATTTGCTGATCCGATACTTCATTGATACCGAAACGAGCTTTTAAACCGCGCGACCAGCGTAACGCATTCATGCCCTTAAGAGATTGAAACAACTCACAGAAAATATCCTCCGCCCAATCTGCCCCGCTGGCCGCTTCAAAAAGAATCTGCATGGGTGAATAATGCCCCGTTGCCCTACCCTGCTTCAAATTTCCCATAGCCATTTCAGATGAAATCTTGCAAAGGTAATTTTCAGCCGAACGCGCTTCGATGCAGTTCAAGCCATGTTCCCAACTGGCAGAGCCGGAAGCCGTTTCAAGGGCAGAAAGCCAAAAGCGCCGAAGCAATGAAACATCAATATCAAACTTTTTGCAGAACACTAAGATATGTTGATGAGGATGAAAGCCGTTATGCCTTGAGAACTGAATTTCAGTTGAAGTTATGCGCCCTGCCCTGCCCGATAATTTCAACATTCTGTTTACACTGCCCGACTTCCAAAAAACAATCAAAGCATTTTTTAAAACCCTAAGTAAAAAAATAAGATTATCACTTGCAGAATGTGCAAGAGTCAAGGTAAGCATATAACAAGTATTTTCAGGAGATTCAGCAAGCCATGCGTGAACCGCTTGCCGAATCTCAGCGGAACGTTTTCCCATGATTCGAACAGAGCAAACCGGACATAACTTGGAATTCCCACAGGTGCAGACATGATTATAATATGCCCTTCTTGATTCAGGGTTACGCATTAAAGAGACGATTGCGCCTAGTGCGATTCTATGACATTTAAAAAAATTACTGTTTTGAGAAATAAGTGATTTTTTTGATAACAAAATTTGTGCAAATCGCAAAAGCTTAAACCGGGTGAAAATATTTTGATAATACTCTAAATCAGATTTGACTTTTTTTGACAAGAACGATAAATTAATGTTATCACTTTTATTGATGCCTCGCTGAATGGTTGCCGCCAAACGCGAGGCCTTTTCTTTTTCCGACATAAAAAACACCTCGCTAAAATCATTTTACATTCAAAACGCGAACGGGATCAAAAAGAGTAACCGGACGATCAAACAAAACCACAGTACGTGGACGACACTCCAAAAGGCATTGTATTTGTTTTCCTTCAAACTCTTTTAAACGCTCAAACATTGCCGCATCTACCGGCAGGCTGACAGAGCCGCCCATAAAAATAAAATCTGCATAGTTATTGCTTTTTGCATCTTTTGCCGCTTTAAGCGAAGTGAGCACACCCTCAAAAGCTAATTCAATCATTTTTTTCTCCGTTTTTATAATTTACGTCTAGCAATTAAATATAATTGCGTTTTGTAAACTATACAAAGAGAGTGTCTATTTGTCAATATCAAAAAAGAAACTATTTTATAAAAAACAAATGAATGGAGGTATATATGGCTGGCATCGGAAAAGCATTTTGGACATGGTACAACGAAACATCCAAAACAAGCGGCGCACTCGTTACACCATCTATGGCCGGAAAAATGATGGGAACAACACGCCAATACATACAAAATCTAATGTATCAAGAAAAATTAACAAAATACGAATTTGACGGAATGATATTTATCGGAATGAACGAATTAAACGAAGCTATTGTTAAACGTCAAGAAAGAATTTTGCAAGCAGCAGAGAAAAAATTACCCCGCATAGCATATATATCTGCAAAAGAAGAAAAAGAAAAAGAGCTTGAAGAAATGATAAAATATTTAAAAGAACACTTC
>CASGBM010000199.1 GCA_949299615.1 uncultured Eubacteriales bacterium
GAAAGGGGCTAACAGATGCAGATGAATATACCGTTTAATATCCCTCCGACGGTTGGGACAGAGCTTAAATATATAGAAGACGCTGTCAAAAGGCGTAAACTGTGCGGTGATAATTATTATACAAAGCAATGCAGCAAATGGATCGAGGAAAACTATCAGGCGCAAAAGGCATTGCTTACGCCGTCGTGTACGCACGCTCTGGAATTGGCGGCAATATTATGCGACATCAAGCCGGGCGATGAAGTCATCATGCCGTCGTTTACCTTTGTATCAACGGCGAACGCCTTTTTCTTAAGAGGCGCAAAAATCAAATTTGTCGATATCCGTCCCGATACGCAAAATATCGATGAGAAGCTTATTGAAAAAGCCATTACTGATAAAACAAAAGTGCTCGTCCCTGTCCACTATGCCGGGGTATCATGCGAAATGGATACCATCATGGAGCTGGCGGAGAGGTACTCCCTAAAGGTCGTTGAAGATGCGGCACAGGGCGTAAACGCATATTATCATGGGAAAGCCCTTGGGACAATCGGAGACTTCGGCTGTTATAGCTTTCATGAAACAAAAAATTATACAATGGGCGAAGGCGGCGCGCTGATTGTCAATTCAAAGGACAACTGCCTGAGAGCGGAAATTGTCAGAGAAAAGGGTACAAACCGGGCGGAATTCCTGCTTGGCATGGTGGACAAATATACATGGGTGAGCGAAGGGTCGTCTTATCTGCCAAGCGAGCTGGGGGCGGCTTATCTTTATGCCCAGCTTTTGGAGGCGGACAATATTAACGAAATGCGCCTGGTCCGGTATCAGCAATATTATGCCGCATTAAAAGAACTGGAAAAGAAAGAAAAGCTTACACTGCCCTGCGTTCCGGCAGGCTGCGCCCATAATGCCCATATGTTTTACACAAAAGTGCGTGACATTAAGGAACGGACAGAGCTTATCAGCTATTTGAAGGACAGGCGGATTTTGGGCGTATTCCATTATGTCCCGCTGCACACCTCGCCGCAGGGCAAAAAATGCGGCGAGTTCATTGGAGAGGACCGGTACACAACCGATACGGCAGACCGCTTGCTACGGCTTCCCATGTATAAAGACCTGAAAGCGGAGGAGGTTGATTATGTGTGCGAACAAATCTATGAATTTTACCGGGGAAGATAACGGGAAACCAAAAGCCGGACCGAAACGGTTTTTACTTTTGCATTTTAGTATTTTACTGTTTTCCGTAACAGGTATTTTTTCCAAGCTTGCTGCAAACAGCATCAATGGGTTTGGGCTATTCCATATCAATACCGTAATCTTTGCAGGGCTTATGCTTATAAACTGTGCTGTTTATGCCCTGTTTTGGCAGCAAAACTTAAAGCGTTTTGATGTAAACGTCGCATACGCGCACAGATCTGTCTATAATATCTGGAGCTTGTTATGGGCGGTGCTGATTTTTTCGGAGAAAATAACAATCGGGAATATAATCGGGACAATATTTATTATCGCGGGGATTTTGGTGATGCAAAGTGAATGATTCTTTGTTTTATATACTGATGCCTGTCAGTGCGTTCATCACGGCGGCATCTCAGATATTATTAAAAAAGAGCGCCGACAGGCAGTATCAGCACGTCCTTTTTGAGTATCTCAATCCGTATGTCGTGATATCGTATCTATGCTATATCGGCGTTTTGGCTCTTAATGTGTTTATCTATACAAAAATTGATTACCGGTTTGGCGTTGTCATCAATTCGCTGCCTGTCGTGTTTGTTATGATACTGTCCAAAGTGATACTCAAAGAAGCCCTTACCCGGAAACGGATTGCCGGAAATCTATTGATTGTGGCCGGGATTATTTGTTTTACACTGCTGTAGGTGTACATAAGGAATGGTGTATAACGGCTGCGCAAACGCGCTTATGGTGAAGATTTCCCAGTGCTTCTTCGGATCTAGGCTCCTGTTTTCCATATGGGCAACTGTCTTCTCCCAGCTTGACGCCTTGTGCCCGGAACCGTGGATCAGGATCTTTTTCATATAAGACCTCATTTCTTCTTTATCGGGTGACGCACAACTGTTTTCAGCCGGCTCACATCGCATTTTCTCGGATCGCTCAGATAAATTTCGTGATGGTATCTCGTGTCCGTAATATCCAGCTCATACCCGTTTGCTTTCATATAGTCGTGCATTAAATCAACAGTGGCAGGCTCATCGTCGTAAGAGCCGATGTGCATACACTGGACGCACATTCCCTCATCATAGGGGAAGAACTCGACTTTTGAAAAATCCTGCTT
>CASGBM010000200.1 GCA_949299615.1 uncultured Eubacteriales bacterium
CAGTGCCCGCTGGACTATGCCCATTAAAGATTGGGGACTGGCTGTTAATCAGTTTGCAATTTTATTTGACGGGCGTGTTCCCGGCTTTAATTAATCCCTTCCATTTACACAGAATTTATGACAGGGTCCTATGGTAATTACATTTGAGTAAAAATCACCTGTCATGGTGCAGAATGAGCCTTCGATAACATCAACGGTGTATATTTGGGCACATTTTTGATGGTGCAAAACAGGCTTTTCGCCATTCCGCTTCCTTCACTCCGTTCAGCAAGCGGCAGCCTCCAGCGTGGCTCCAATCCTTTGTGCGGGGCTATTCTTATCTTTTGTGTCCGCACACACCATCCATCTGATAAATACAAAAACTATATATGAAGTTGTCTTGCATGCAATGAATTTAAAGCAAATCCAATAAAGTAAAATTTAATAACGGATTCATTGTCAATGACGGGTTTATCAAAAATGAAGTGGTATACGGATTCCGTAATAAATTAAAAACGGTTGCTCTCTAACCAAATATACCATTGCGATGCCGTGATTTTTCCTATATACTGATGCCATGTTTACTCCAGATGAAATTAACCGGAAATTATTTCCCAACCTTCCGCCAGTTGCATCAATTCCTGATATGCTTATGCGGCAGCTCGTCTTTATTGCGGAAGTCGATAAAATCAAACTGGTTCTGCGGCGTACTTTGCTCACAGATGGATCCCGCCCGGAAAACGATGCGGAACATTCCTGGCATCTCGCGCTGATGGCTGTTCTTTTGGAATCTTATGCATCCGGTCCCGTGGATATGACCCGGGTGCTGACAATGGTCATAATACATGATTTAATTGAAATTTATGCCGGTGATACTTTTGCTTTTGACGTGGAAGGAAATAAAGACAAAGTTATTCGGGAAAAAAATGCTGCTGACAGGCTGTTCCGGCTATTGGACGGGGAGCAGGGCATAGAATTGCGTTCTCTTTGGGAAGAATTTGACCGGATGGATACCGATGACTCCCGGTTTGCGGCCAGCCTTGACCGGTTGCAACCATTTATTCACAATGTTCTTACTGATGGTCATACGTGGAAACTGGGCGTGGTGACCAAATCCCAGGTATGTGCCCGCATGGAACCTGTCCGTACCGGAATGCCGGCAGTTTGGCCATGGGTTGAAGCCCATATTGAACGGGGAGTTAAAAACGGTTGGATAAAAGAAGACGTTTATCATTAAACAATAAGTTTAACAAGACGGAGTCACAAATCTTTTGAAATTTGAACTCTTCATAAGACGAAGAAAAACAGATAAAATATTCCCTATGGAATTAATATGGAATTAAAAACAGACAGATCTGATTTACGGGGAGGTACCGGAACAATAAGTTCTTTATTCAGAGGAGTTACAAACAGTAGGATTCTTGAAAACAAAGACCGGTTTTTCATTTTAGAAGATAAGGAAAATATGTTTCACAGTCACAAAATGGTGTTATCACTATTGTCACAGGCTTAAAACATTAAGTTTATTCTGATAAAAGTGTTATGCCGCAAGATCGATCAGGGTAGAAACATGGATTGCACAATTCAAAAATATTCTTATCGGGAAAAGAAAAAACTTTCGGAAATTTATTGTATAATTTTACGAGATGAATTTTCATGGGTAAACCCAAACCAGGTGGCACTGAAAACTTTGAAAGAAGCGTATAATGTAAAGCAATCTATGTTGCCCTTGCAGAAGAAAAGACACTGGGTTTTATTTCTGTACAGAACTGTATAGAAGCAAAATGGTTTTATACATAATCTTTTCGTATCAAAGCAATATCGAAAATTAGGTGTTGGAAAAAAATTGCTTGAAAAGGTAATTTAAATTTACCCAAAACCAATTGCACGTAGATATGTAAAGTAAAACTATAATGCTGTTTGGAATTTAATAGAAGGAAACATTGAACATCCCAACTCTTGAAACTCAACGCTTGATTTTGATAAATTTACAGAAGACGATTTAGAGAACATATATTAAAAACATTTTATCGAGGAGACACAATGAGTTTTGACATCACATCTTTCCGGTGGATCCGGGAACCAAAAAAACACAGCATTACCGGAGACAGAATCGAAATTGTAACAGAGCCCAACACTGATTTATGGCAGAGAACTTACTACCATTTCAGAAACGACAATGCGCCTCTATTACAAACAAGCACCCGGGAAAAGTTTTTTTCCTTTACCGTAAAAACAGATTTTTCAGAAAGCAGCCACCGCTTTGACCAGTGTGGAGTCGTTTTATAT
>CASGBM010000201.1 GCA_949299615.1 uncultured Eubacteriales bacterium
TTTTCTTCCGATTATTGTTTCCAGGATGGAGACGTTATTTGTGTGATTGGGCAAACCGGAAATATAGAACGGTTTGAGAGTAATATCCAATGAGTGTTGCAGAACCAATAAGAAAAATCGATTTCTGAAACAACGGAAACTCGCCATATTTTTCGAACTCACGGCCTCTTGAACCCCATTTTATGCGATAGCTGGTACGCACGAATACCCCACAAAAAAAGCACGGACACAAGCCGATTTTTGCAGGCTTGTTTTCCGTGCTTTTGGTACAAAAGGGCGCTTTTCATTATGGATTCATTACGCGTTTTTGATGGACAAATTTCCTGTCTCCATGCCGGATGGTACAGGGGTTTGGCAGCGGGCGGTATAAAAATATGCCGCTGAAGCTGAAAAAATTAGGCTTTTTGGCAGCCGGGATTTTCAAAACAAGGGGGCGCTGTGGTGCGCCTGCCGATCAAAATCGGGTGGCGATTGTGAACGGCGAAAAATATTCTGGCAAAAGAGAAATGGTGGATGCCGAACTGAACAGCGGAAAAATCGGTGGGTGTTTGTGAAGTATTTTTCCTCTTGATTATTGTACCAAATCGCCCATCAAAAATGAAGAGGAAAAAAATAAAACCAGGGGGTATTTGCGGCGTTTTTGGACCCACCGGTTTGTACCTGTTTGAGGGCCTGTTGTACCAAACCGACCCACCGGTTTTTTCTTTGATAAGGTACAATAAGGGACTTGTTGACAAAAAAGAAATCTGGACTGAAAGCGGATGTTTTCAGTCCAGATTTTCAGCTTACGTGAGGTCAAAAGGATAGCCTTGACCATCCTTTTTAGGTTTAAAGCCATGGCAGACAAGAGGCATTCCTCTGTCACGGCTGGAATGCCCCGTTTTCTGACCTTAGAAAGGCAATGTTCTCGTTTGAGCACAGAGAATGACCCTTCAGCCCATATTTTGCGCAGACGCATCATATGCCAATAGGTATCACTCCCAATACGTTCATGACCTCTATAGAAAGCAGGATAGCAACTGCTTCCAAGAATTCTGCGCCGAATGCCTGTTTGCTTAAAACAGGTGGAGTTTTGCTTACAATGCCTGCAAGTGTCGCCTTGTACCTGATAACATCGCAAATATTTTCCGGTTGTTTGGCTGCAGTTCAACCGTTGGTAAACAAGTTTAGCGCCCTCTGGACAACAAAACGCATCTTCTTGGGGCAGATAGTAAAAGCCGTACTTTTCCGGAGAGTTTGAAAACTGAATAGCAGGAATATATCCGGTAATTCCCAGCAGTTACAGGACCGCGATGAACGGCACCGGTATCGTAGCCACGATCCAATGCAATGTTCTGCATCGGGACGCCGTTTTGAATCTGCCGCTCCAGATGCCGTAAAACCAATAAACTCTCTTTTTCATTTGCCGGATACACATCCACACCGGTTATAATCCCATATTTACAGTCTACTGTAGTTTCCATCAGGTAACCGATACCGCTCTTTTTTCCGTGATTTATACAACCGCTGTCCGGGTCAGTTTTACTGGTAGTTCGGCGCTTTCTGATCGTTTTGGTCGGAGTCTTTTGAAGCCGGGCTGTTTAGAAAGCTCTTCGTCCAAGCAATCCAAGTAGCTCTGCATACTTAGCTCGGTTTCCACTTCTGTATCGATCCAACTGTCTTTGGAAACATTGGCCGGAAGATAAGTTCCATCAGCCGCCAGTTCTTTTCCGTCCACCAGGCCGCTCTTTACGCAGCGTCGGATAATCTCCAAAAACACCTCTTGAAACAAGCAACTTTCATTCCATTTTCGCAGACGTGTTTTGCTGAATGTAGAGTGGTCTGGAATCTTATCGGTAAGTTCAAAGCCACAGAACCACCTATATGCAATATTCAACTGAACTTCCTGCACCAAACGGCGTTCCGACTTGACGCCATAAAGATATCCCACCAGCAGCATTTTAAACATACTGACAGGGTCAACAGATGGGCGGCCATTTGCAGGGTAGTATGGCGCTACAAGATCGTAAATAAAGTCAAACGAAATTATCTGATTAATTTTTCGAAGCAAGTGATTTTCTGGAATTAATTCTGATAAATCCAGAATTACCATACTCATTTGACCACTTTGCCCTCCCATCATGCTCCATCCCTCCTTTGTTTCCATTATACCATAGGAACCGAGCCTCTGGGGATTTTGTCAACAGGTCCAA
>CASGBM010000202.1 GCA_949299615.1 uncultured Eubacteriales bacterium
AACACTCTTTTTGAACAAGGAAACTAATATATTTTTTCGTCAAAAACATGCAAAATTTCTTCGGCGTTTTCCTACATTTTTACTTTGGCATTGACATATGAAAACTTGGTTGAAAGTGAAATTTATCCCTATGATATGCTGTCAGAAAATTGCCCTGACGATCAAAAAGAAAATCTGGATTATATCATGGACTTAATGGATTGGGAGAAAAACGTGGATCCTGATTACCGCAAGCATTATTTCCGTCCGCCGCTTCCATGCACGCAGGATGAAAACCACCGCGAAGTATGGATCAGTTATGCTAACCCATACATTGCCGCTAAAGAACTGACGGTTATGCCCGGCTGCGAAGTTACAATTCAAGACGAAACCCCTTATGGCTGTATTTTGACACAGGGCCACGGCACGATAAACGGCCAGCTTGCCGAAGCGGCAGGGATGCTCCGTTTTGGGCAGCTCAGTTCGGATGAGTTTTTTGTTTCTTATCCTGCTGCCAGCGCCGGCGTTACCATTAAAAACATGAGCCGGTATGAGCCTTTGGTTATGCTTAAGCATTTCCCCAAACACAGCGGTGTTCCGCAAAGCGTTGATAATGTAAAATAAGAAAGGAGCGCAACTATGCAAAATTTTGAAATCATCAATTAAAAAATAAAAAATGATTTTACTGAGCTGCTTCGCAAAAATCCTTCTTTAAAAAACTCCCGTCTTGCATTTTCCTGGAGTAATTGGGGGTTTGGCCTCGAAAGTCTGGAAGATTCTTTAAAACGTCTTGCGAAAAATCAAATCCCTTATATTGAGCTGCACGGAAACCATTACGGGCCGGATCTTGGATACCGCGCCGCAGAAACCAAACAGCTCTTAGAACGTTATCATATTAAAGTCAGCGGTGTTTGCGGCATGTTCAGCAAAGACAATGACCTTTCCTCCAACCGCGCCGTTGACCGGCAGCGTGCGGTTGATTATTTAAAACGGGAAATTGAATTTACCGCCGAAGTCGGCGGCAGTTATCTTTTAGTGGTTCCCGGCGCCGTCGGCCGGCCCAATGCCTATGACCAGTCGGAATGGGTGCGAAGCATAGAAACCCTCCTGCTGGTTGCAGACATGTTCACACAATACCACGTCCGGGCGGCAATTGAACCAATTCGCAGTGCTGAAGTCAGCCTGGTACATACCGTAAAAGATGCCAAACGTTATATCGCTGCAGTAAATCATCCCGGCGTTGCACATATTAACGGCGATGTTTATCACATGCAGTCGGAAGAATCCCACATCGGCGGCGCTATTTTAGAGGCAGGAGAGGCTTTGGCCAACCTGCATTTAGCGGACAGCAACCGCTGTGCCCTGGGTGACGGCTTTATGGATTATGACACCATTATCATGGCTCTTTATCTGATCCAATATTACAACCCCGGACATTTCGTAACACCGGAACCGCTTGGTCCGGGCGGTGACCCTTACCCCGCTATGAACAACATCCCCGATCCGGATGCGCTTGATGAACTGGTTAAAAAATCGGTGGATTATTTCCGCCTGCGCGAAAAAACCCTATTAGAACAAGCGGAATAATTTTCTCTATATTAGTTGTAAACATAACGCGCGGTTATATTCCTTGCTTATTACATTTTAAACGCCCCCCGTAGGGTGCGGCCCCTGGACGCACCGTAAAATCCGCACTGTGACGCGGTCACAATATAAATCGCGCCGTAATCGCGGAACGCATTACCAGCGCGGCACGCACCACACAGGGCGGGACGTCTATGAGCCGTCCCCTACGGTTTCCCGTTTGGTTTATGTTTTATTCCTTTCCGTTTCATACCCATTCGGCTTTGCTGTTATTTTTAAATTTGCACATTCTGCGTAGGGTGCGGCGCTTGGTGCTCACCGCTATTTTATGCAGAACCCGCAGGAATGAAAACAAAGCGCGCCAATAGGGCGGGACGTCTATGAGCCGTCCCCTACGGACAAATTTATTTGCCTGTAAAATGTTTAAAAATAAATAGATCTCCATTGCACTGAGTTTTTAACATGCTAAAACCCCTGTGAAATCACAGGGGTTCCAGACTGTAGATAAACCTATCTTTTCGCAATTATGGGGAGTCGTCAGAGGGGAAACCCCTCTGTACTTAAATATGCGGTTTTCGTGGGCGTGTACCACG
>CASGBM010000203.1 GCA_949299615.1 uncultured Eubacteriales bacterium
TGGTACACGCCCACGAAAACCGCATATTTAAGTACAGAGGGGTTTCCCCTCTGACGACTCCCCATAATTGCGAAAAGATAGGTTTATCTACAGTCTGAAAGCCCAGCAAAAGCTGGGCTTTTTCGACAGTCTGACGGCACACCCCAGGGTGTGCCGTTTTTGTAATTTAAAAAAACAAATGCTCTATTAAAATCTTGCTGCCCATTAAAATCAAAATCACGCCTCCAACAATCTCTGCGCGGTTTCCCAAAAGCACACCGGCTCTTTTGCCGATTAATGCGCCAAACGTGGACAAAACAAACGTAATTGCGCCGATGGTAAGGACGCTTGGCAAAATTGCCATCTGCATGAAGGCAAACGTCACGCCGACCGCCAGCGCGTCAATGCTGGTAGCAACGGCAAGTACAAACAAAACGCGGAACCTGAGCGGGTCTTCTGCCGCTCCTTCATCGCCTTTTACCGCTTCATAAATCATTTTGCCGCCGATAAACGCAAGGAGGACAAACGCAATCCAATGATCCACCGCCGTTACATATTGGCTGAACGTTTTTCCCGCCGCCCATCCAATAAGCGGCATCAGCGCCTGAAAAACGCCGAAAAAAACACCAAACTTGCACGCGTCCCGAAACCGCAGGCGGTTAATTGCCATACCATTACAGACAGAAACGGCAAACGCATCCATTGAAAGGCCAACGGCA
Source organism: uncultured Eubacteriales bacterium (assembly GCA_949299615.1). Classification (GTDB taxonomy): domain Bacteria; phylum Bacillota; class Clostridia; order UBA1381; family UBA9506; genus RGIG1666. The sequence goes on from CASGBM010000203.1 coordinate 699, forward strand.
ATCAGTACTAATTCTAAAACTCCCATATTCATCCTCCATAATGTTTATACTGTGTTATCCTATTTCAAAACGATAGAATCGTATCCGCTCATGCAGCACCGTGCAAAATCCGCGGTGCGTCCAGGCGCCGCACCCTACGAAGTTTGTGCAAAAAAAAAACGCACCGTAAAACCGTAGGGGACGGCTCCCAGACGTCCCGTTATTTATACCCATAACACCGTGCAAAATCCGCGGTGCGCACCAAACGCCGCACCCTACGGAGTTTGTGCGAAAAAAAAACGCACCGTAAAACCGTAGGGGACGGCTCCCAGACGTCCCGTTATTATACCCGTAGCACCGTGCAAAATCCGCGGTGCGCCCAGGCGCCGCACCCTACGGAAAAAACACAAAAACACAGCATGTTATTGCACTATGCTATTGTAAATATATTGAAAAAAACACCTGCTTATTCATCTCTTTCACACAAACCCTACTTGCACAAGCTTTGATACGCGTTAAAATACCGTTTTCCCAGCTCATACAGCGCCGGACGTGAAAAATGAATGGTATCTTCCCGGATCTGAATTTGTTCATTTGACAGTAAGCCATCCGTTTCCGCAAACGCCCCTGTTTCCGATCCGCAGAATACATCCCGAATAGCACGGATGATCGGACGGCAGATTTCCGGATTTTCCTGCTTCCATTGCTGGACAAAATCGCCGGCAACTGCCGGAAGGTCAGGACAATGAAATTGTGTGCGAAATGTATTTAGCAATTGGGTAAGGTTTTGAAAATGCGTCTCATAAGAAACATTGCCAATAGCGTCCGTTTCCCCTTGGTGCCACAAAAAGGCGACAAGCCTGTTTTCCGGGTTTAAAGAAAGCGCCGTCTGCGTCATATCCATCATCCGCAAAAATAAATCATCGTTTAGCCCCCAGCGCTTATCCACAAAACCGGTGCCGCCGACCGCTGTTTTTAAAATGAGCAGGTTTCTTCCTTCTGCCAAATATCCTGCCTGTATGTATTCTTTCGCAAAAGAATGCACAAAATTTCCCACAACCCAGTTTTCCGCAGCACATTCACAAGCTTTTGTCATGGTAAAATCGCCCGACATTTGCCACACCCGATCATTCGGCAAATAGGGGGCTGCCGCATCGCCAATTCCGCTGCCTTCCGCGTTGGATTGACCCGCCTGCACAATAATATCAAATTTGGATTTGGTAAAATCTTTCAGCATGGCTTTGTCCTCCGTTTTCGCATGATTCTATTTAATGACTGCTGAACAATTCTGAAACGCAGCCGCATAGCGGTTTGTAAGCGTTTCAGAATTGTTTAGGTGCAAGGTTTTTGTGCTTTTTTTG
>CASGBM010000204.1 GCA_949299615.1 uncultured Eubacteriales bacterium
AAAAGCACAAAAACCTTGCACCTAAACAATTCTGAAACGCTTACAAACCGCTATGCGGCTGCGTTTCAGAATTGTTCAGCAGTCATTAAATAAAAAAACCTAATTTTTCAATGGTTTGAATATGTTTTCGCACTTGCCGTATCATCTCGCTATAAATTCATATTTGACCGTCTTCCTGTTTTTTGTCTATCCATGTTTCCAATTTTCCTCGTCTGATTTATAACAAAAAAGGGCAGGTGCTGACCTACCCCATATTTTTTCCGCTGCATGTCGCGACTATTGACCGTCTTCTTCTGCAAGATTCTGATACAATCCACCAAATTTGTTAAATGGCATAATCCGAAATGCCGCTTTTCCAACAATTTCGCTATATGGTATTACGCCGATCGATCGGCTATCCTGAGAATTGTTACGGTTATCTCCCATCACAAAAACTGTGTCCTCCGGAACAACAAATGGATAATGATATTTGGTGCCAATGCGGGAAGGATTAATTTTTTCTTTAATATATGGTTCATCCTGTAATACACCGTCCACATACACATCACCCGTTTGGGAATCGATGTTAATTTCCTGCCCCGGCAGAGCAATAACCCGTTTTACAATATGTTTTTTCAGTACGCTTGACTTTATAATTACAATATCATGCTGTTTTGGCTTATAAAACAGTTTGGTTACAATCAGCCGTTCTTTGTCATGAAGTGTCGGCACCATGGAAGAACCTTCCACCTGCACAATTGCAAACAAAAATTGATTAATCAGCAGAGCAAGCACCACTGCGACCGCAATCGCCTGTGTCCATTCAAACAATTCTTTGAGCCAATTAATTTTTGTCGCACCCTCTGACGCTGCCTGCGCAATTTCATCGCTGTATGCCTGCGCTTTGATATATTCTTCTTCCGTCAAATCCTCGTCAGTATCTGCCGGACTTTCTTCATTTTTATAAAATGAATCCTGTTCCTCCAAATTTTCCTGGTTCCAACCTTTGTTTTCCGGATCGTTTGCCATAATAGAATCCTCCTCATTCCCCTTTGGGTTTTCTGTCGTCATCTGGACAGCAGTAGGCTTGATAAAATAAGAAAAAGCATGAAAATGCCTGCGCTTTCTTATTTTATCAGAACCGAATATAATGGGATAAGGTATAAATCGGGACGGCAAAAACCGCCCCGATTCCATTTCCTTATTTGCATTGGCAAGATTACAGCCGTTCTTTTACCTTTGCTGCCTTACCCACTCTGTCGCGCAAGTAGAACAGGCGCGCACGACGAATTTTACCTTTTCTCACAACTTCAATCTTATCGATTTTAGGAGAATTGACCGGGAACGTACGCTCTACACCCGTACCGTAAGAAATTCTTCTTACCGTAAAGGTTTGCTGAATTCCGCCGTGCTGAATTTTAATAATGGTTCCTTCAAACACCTGGATTCTTTCGCGGTTTCCCTCTTTGACCTTAACATGCACTTTTACCGTGCTTCCAACCTCAAGCTTAGGAAGATCGGTTCTGATCTGGTCTTTCGTTAGCTCTTTTACAATATCCATGAATATCCTCCTCTCCGTCCAAACGTTCTTACCCAAAATTACATTGGCAGAGGACCGTCCGTATTACACCGCAGAAAACATATCTGCACAAGCTAATATTATACTATATCTTTTACAAAATAGCAAGTACTTTTTTCATATTTCTTTTCTGCTCCGAAAATTCGGCCATCATGCACGGCAGGTTCCTTACCAGACCAAAATAACCCGCACTTTTCCGCCGGAGCTAAGAGACTTATCTGCGTACATCTGAACCGTCGTATATTCAGCCTCCGGAAGTTCATTTAAGGAAATGGGCTCTTTTTCATAATACGTATCCTCCCGACGGTAAACAACGGCATCCGGATCCATGTCGTAGACCTCATTATCTACTTTAATCCTGTCATAGTCTACGGCCTTCACTCTTTTGCCGGTTGCCACTTGAGGAAGTTTAAACATTTCAATCAACTGGTTCCCTGCGATATTTACACCGACAGGCGAACCTTGCGAAAT
>CASGBM010000205.1:0-1330 GCA_949299615.1 uncultured Eubacteriales bacterium
CATTGGAATCATCGACTTTATCTTCAATGCCCTCGTGGGTTTATTCCACTAAGCAAAAAGCTTACGCAACGATCTACACCATCGGGGGGATAACTTTATGTCTGAAACTCCAAAGTGGTATGTTGTGCATACCTATTCCGGCTATGAGAACAAAGTAGCAACGGATATTGAAAACGCAGTGGAAAACCGCAAGCTGCACGATCTGATCGCCGGCGTCATGGTTCCTACCGAAAAGGTTGTCGAGATCAAAGACAACAAAAAGCGTGAAGTGGAGCGCAAGATTTTCCCAGGCTATGTGCTTGTCAACATGATTATGACAGATGATTCCTGGTATGTCGTCCGCAACATTCATGGTGTGACCGGCTTTGTTGGTCCCGGTTCCAAACCGGTTCCGCTGTCCGACGAGGAAGTGGCCGCCCTTGGTGTGGAGAAAAAGCAGGTAGAGGTCAACTTTGAGGTTGGCGACTCTGTCAAAATCACCGACGGTTATCTTGACGGGTTTATCGGTGTGGTGGAAGAAATTGACACCGACCGCAACATGGTCAAGGTCGTCGTTTCCATGTTTGGAAGAGAGACACCCGTAGAGCTCCAGCTGGATCAGGTAGAGACAATAGAATAATAGGTCTTGATGAGGTGGCCCAAAAACCTAACCCGTTTTTACGGCCGTGCCCGAAAGGGTTTTTTCTGCCGCACCGCGCACAGGGCGCAAAGCGGCACCGTGGGAGGGACAAAAACCAAAACAGGTCCCGACTGACCACATTTTATGGAGGTGCAATTTACTAATGGCTCAGAAAGTTACCGGCTTCATTAAGCTGCAGATTCCTGCCGGAAAGGCTACTCCGGCTCCGCCGGTTGGCCCTGCTCTTGGTCAGCATGGCGTCAACATCATGGCATTCACCAAGGAATTCAACGAGAGAACCAAAAACGACGTCGGCATGATCATCCCGGTTGTCATCACCGTTTACGCCGACCGTTCCTTTACCTTTGTTACCAAGACCCCACCGGCTTCTGTACTCATCAAGAAAGAGTGCAAGATCGAGTCCGGTTCCGGTGTTCCGAACAAGACTAAAGTTGCAAAAATCACAAAAGCACAGGTGCAGAAAATCGCTGAGATCAAGATGCCAGACCTCAATGCTGCAAACCTGGAATCTGCCATGAGCATGATCGCAGGTTCTGCTCGCGCAATGGGCGTCGAGGTAGTTGACTAGTACTCCCCGGGTGGGAGGAGATTTCCGCATTTACCACTCAGGATAAGGAGGAGTAATTAAAAATGAAACACGGAAAAAAATACCAGGACAGCACCAAGCTGGTTGATACCACTGTCCTGTAC
>CASGBM010000205.1:1352-3187 GCA_949299615.1 uncultured Eubacteriales bacterium
GACACCACCGAAGCTATTGAAAACTGCCTGAAAACCGCAAAGGCTAAATTTGATGAGACTGTAGAGATCCACGTAAGACTGGGTGTTGACTCCCGTCACGCTGAGCAGCAGGTTCGTGGCGCGGTTGTTCTGCCAAACGGCACCGGCAAAACCGTTCGCGTCATGGTATTCTGCAAGGGCGACAAGGTGGATGCTGCTCTGGCTGCTGGTGCAGACTATGCCGGCGCTGACGAGTACATGCAGAAGATCCAGGGTGGCTGGATGGATTTCGACGTTGTCATCGCAAGCCCTGACATGATGGGCGTTGTTGGCCGTCTGGGTAAAATCCTTGGTCCAAGAGGCCTGATGCCATCCCCGAAGGCCGGCACCGTAACTCCTGACGTTGTCAAAGCGGTTCAGGAAGCGAAAGCTGGTAAGATCGAGTACCGTCTGGACAAGACCAACATCATCCACTGCCCGATCGGCAAGGCTTCCTTCGGTGTTGAGAAGCTGCAGGAGAACTTTGACACCCTGATGGGCGCCATCGTAAAGGCAAAACCTGCCGCTGCAAAGGGTCAGTATGTCAGATCCTGCGTACTGGCTACCACCATGGGTCCTGGCGTAAAGGTCAACCCATCCAAATTCTGCTAATTGGCTTTTGTCCGCAGATAGCAAAGAGCTGCTCCGTTTGGAGCAGCTCTTTTTTATTTTTGAATCATTGCACACAACAGATGGGATGCCAGCCCGACGCTGGAACCAATGCAATCTTCTGTCCAAATCCCCGCATAAAGCAAAAAGCATCGGTCGCTGAACCGATGCTTTTTGCTTATACGGGAAAAAGACAATATTAAGAAAATATCAATATCAGCTGTAATAACCTTTGCTCAAAAGGGGAACACCATCCATAGCAGAGGCGCTTGCGGCCGCCTCGTAGATACGCCTGCTCCCATCAGCCGGCTTATATGGACAGCATATCAAAAAGAGAAGTACAAAAAACTGGAAGTATGAAAAAGTTATTACGTCTACTAGTATATTGAATTTCCGCCGATAAATCAACCTTTTTGTTCAGTTCTTATGCTAATTCCTGCATTTTTTGTATATTTAAACTATTTTCAACCGCTTGGTATTTTTCTTTTTAGAACAAAAAAAACTTGAGCCTATCACTCAAGTTCTCTTTAATTACTACTTTGCTTTCTTCTATCCACTGCATAACTACTTCCCATAACAGATTTAGCAGCATGTTTTACTTGTGCTCCTACTTCACCGATTTCCAATATATTATGAAATCTTCCAGGATCTGCAACTACGACACCTATTGAAAGAGATGTTAGTGGAAATTGTTCGATAATTCCTTTTCTGTTTTCCACCTCAATATATCCCTTTTCTAAATCTTTTTCTGTAAAAAATTTCTTTACATTATTATCAAAAAGAGCTAATATCGTTTGACACATTTTTTCACAATTTGTTGATGGTAATATGGCTACAAAATCATCTCCTCCAATATGTCCTACAAAAGCTTCTTCTGTAAAATCATTATGAACTCCTTTTAAAATTGTCTCTGCTGTAAATTCAATAATTTGATCTCCTTTTACAAAACCATATACATCATTATATGCTTTAAAATTGTCTAAGTCTAAATATAATACAGAAAATGGTTCTTTGTTTGATAATCTTTTTTTCAATTCTGCATGTATTTGGACATTTCCTGGTAATCCTGTTAATGGACTTACTCTTCTGTTATTCGCAAGTAATCTATTTAAATTTTTTACTGTAAAATATAAATATTCTTCATCTACTGGTTTCTTAATATAATATTCAATAGACTCTCTTAGTATTTTCATTCTATGCTCTTTATC
>CASGBM010000206.1 GCA_949299615.1 uncultured Eubacteriales bacterium
TTTCGGCAGAACCAAAGCAGAAAAAAGAGAAGACGCAGCGACAATTGGAATGGCGGCGGCTTTCACCATGGCGATTAAAGGGGCAAAAAACGGAGCCGAGTCTATCACTGAGGAAGAAAAAGCAAAGCTTAAAGAGCATATGAACGCCATAGACGATGCTGCAACAGGAGGCCTGGCGGTTTATACGAGACGTGCAGATGAAGCAGAAGCAAAAATAAAGTAAAGGGGGCGGTTTGTGTGAAAAAAATATTGTTATTACTTGCCGCACTTCTGACCATAAACTGCACCTTAGTCTGCGGTGCAGAGTGGCAAACATTAAAATCGGCAGACGGTATATACGAATATACAGAAGATGGCGTTATTACCGCCTATTACGGCGATGAAATTGCCATATTTCCGGCAGAAATAGACGGAACTTTAATCCGCGAAATCGGCGTTATGGCTTGTTTTGATCTTGACATCGAATCTATATCGATTGCAGACGGTATTGAAATGATTAATACAAATGCCTTTGAGGGCTGCAATGCAGAATATGTATATATTCCGTCAACCGTAAACTATATTGGCGAGCGCGCCTTTGCAAACTGCACAAATCTTTCGGAGGTTACATTGTGCTCGGAAGAAACTGTATTTGATTATGACGTATTTATGGGTACGGAATATATTACATTTTATATCCCGTGTACAGCCGACCTAGATGAAATGTATAACAAAATATCCGATGCGCAAGGGTCAAGTAATTTTGAATTTGAGCTTATGCACACGGCACTTACCGAAAGCATGGAAGAAAAAGACATCTATGGGGAAAACATGATTTACTGTGAGGCCTGCGGCTTTAAAGGCAGCAAGTATCTGGAGGATGTTTCCCTGCCGTTTTTGGATGTATCGGAGGACGCATGGTATTACTCTTATGTGCAGACGGCATACAGTTTCGGCATTATTAACGGAAAAAGCGAAACGATATTTGATCCAAATGCCGGCCTTACCTGCGGCGAGGCGGCAAAAATTGCGGCTATGATTCACTATAATAATCGTTATGATGGTGTGGAGTACGACTTTGCAATGACCGGCGAAAACTGGTATGACGTTTATGTAAATTATTGCTACGATAACGCAATCATTGAGGATTATATTGTGTTTGACTGGAACGCAAACGCAACGCGCGGGCAAATGGCTTACCTGTTTTCCAGATGTGACACGAACCCTTATTATATAAACGATGTCCCGCTGACCGACATTCCCGACGTTTATGATACAACACCGTTTGCATATGAAATCTTAGACCTGTACAATAAAGGAATTGCGGTGGGAAGCGACGAGTATATGACATTCTATCCGGACTCGCAGGTGAAACGAAGTGAGGCAGCTGCGCTGATTTCAAGAATTCTTTGCTACTATGATATGCGTATCGAATTACCGAAAGGATGACTAAGGTGAAAATTATGAAAATGGTTGCGATACTTGCAGCTATTTCCAATTTGTTTGGATGCAGCACACTGGACGTACTTGACGGCCCAGGTATGGTGAATGTAGACAGTGAACACCGTACCGAATACGCAAATACACTGCCCTTTGATGAATATGATGGATGCCCCTATTGGGCGGTTGCATATCTCGGAAAGGGTGATGATGGAAAAAATGCGGCAGATGAATATATCGAAAAACTGTTTACAGAGCTGTCTGAGGAGAAACGCAAAGCCGTCAATCATTACGATTACGGCGGCGAAAAATGGTATCTTGTTATTCCAAGATACCCAGATAAAAATTATATTATAAGAGGTAACGATGAGGAAAAAGCGGTGTCCGTTAAGCATGGCGACGCATTTACAATAAATTGCGGTGACGATGTTAAAATACGCAGCGGCACACTAGTCAGAAATGAGCTTGTTCTGCAAACAGACGAAAACGACAGGCTTATATGCACGAAAACTGTTCGGGATATAACAGAGTATGAAGAATAAAAATTTGAGAGGAGAATAGATTATGGGACTTTTAAAAGCAGGCGTAGGAGCCCTTGGCGGCGTTTTGGCTGACCAATGGAGAGAATTTTTCTACTGTGAAAGCTTAGATGCAGACATAATGGTTATTGTGGAATCCGGCAAAATTGTTGAATTTTGTGCCGAGGCAGGAGAATTTGTATACGATAATTCTACTGAGCCCAGCATTTTCTGCGGCAGTCTGGGGGAAGGCATAAAACAAAGCTTTGCACAGGTTGGCAAGCGTTTTACCTTCGGCGGTGAACCGGGAAAAGATCAGAGAGTGTACTATTTTAACACAAAAGAAATCACCGGCAACAAATTTGGCACCTCGTCTCCAGTACCTTTCAGGGTAACGATAGATGAGTCGATGAACTACAAGCTATCTGTTGATTTAAGGTGCAATGGTGTGTATTCCTATAAAATAGTCGATCCTGTTATGTTCTATACAAATGTGACAGGTAATGTGGAATATACATATGACCGTTCAGAGATTGACGAAATGTTAAAAAGTGAGCTTTTGGATGCTCTGCGTCCGGCATTTGCAGAAATTTCGGCAATGAAAATTATGTATTCCGAAATACCGGCGCACACCAAAGAGGTTACTAGAGCACTTGCAGAGGTTCTCAAAACTGAATGGAGAGAAAAACGAGGCATTGAGCTTTTTGCGGTTAGCATTAACGGCGTATCTATCCCAGAGGATCAGCGAAAGAAAATCACCGAGTGGGAGGAAAACGTTATGACCACAAACCCCAACATTGCGGCGGCACGAATTGTAGGAGGTCAGACTGACGCTATGCGAACAGCGGCGGCAAATGAAGGCGGTATGGGCGCAATGGGCGGCTTTTTCGGAATGAATATGGCGCAGAATATAGGCGGTATGAACGCCGGAAACCTCTTTGCAATGGGTCAGCAGCAACAACAGCAACAGCCTCAGCAAAATGCAGCTCCTTCATGGACGTGCCAATGCGGTCAGGCAGGAAATACAGGTAAATTCTGTCAAAACTGCGGAACACCTCAGCCGACAGAAAGCGGCTGGACGTGTTCATGCGGTACAGTAAACAAGGGACGGTTCTGTCAGAATTGCGGCAGTCCAAAGCCGGCGGGAGCACCTCTTTATAAATGCGATAAGTGTGGCTGGGAGCCGGAAGACCCGAATAATCCGCCGAAATTCTGTCCGGAATGCGGCGATGTATTTGATGATAATGATAAACAATAAAATTGAGAGGAGTTTCATATTATGAAAAAATTATTAGCTCTTATTTTAGCAATCGGCATGATATTCTCCCTTGCTGCTTGCGGCGGAGACAAAACAGGTACAGATGGTGAAGTAAAGCAGGAATCAAAAGAATTGGATTATGCAAATATATCCGAAGATGATTTAATTAAAAAATACATTAAGGATCCGCAAAATGTAACTGCAGAGGAATTTATAAATCTTGTTTCAACATTTTCCTATGCAAAAATCAATGAAGATGATCTTATACTTGAAGAAAATGTTACAGACAAAGCCATTCAAAAACTGAGAAATGATAAGGCAACTTTGCCAAAACCAAATGAATTCGTGGAAACTTTGCTTAAAAGCGAATCTCCCCAGGTAAGAGGATACGCATATTCACAATCACAATCACTTTTAGGTGTAAACAGCGGAATTTTGCCAACTATAAAAGAAGCATTAAAAACAGAAAAAGAACCATACGTACTCCGTCATGCTGCTCTTGTGCTTGCAAACGAAGCCTCAAAAGATCCGGAAATAGCAAGCTTTTTGC
>CASGBM010000207.1 GCA_949299615.1 uncultured Eubacteriales bacterium
TTAAGCGTAGTTTCTATTTCTTTTATGCCGGCAATATGTTCCGGTTTCTGAATTTCGCGCTCGTAAATTTCCAACTTTTCAGCAAGATTTTTTTCTTTTGCTTCTTCACTTTGGCATTTTATAGCCAAAATTATGCTTTCTTCCATTCCATCAGGCCTAAAACTGTATTTTAAACACAATCCCTTCCTGTCCGGGTAATCTAAAATAGTGCCGGTTAAAATAATTCTATTCATAATATATACCTCACATTTCCATGCCATTATCCCTTACATCGACGTTTAAGTCGGCTCTCATGCCACCTTTAACCCGCTCGTCGCGCGTTTTATTTACCGCTGCTTTCAGCTTGTTCAAGCTGCTTTCGAGCTTTTCTTGCAATGTCGGGTCGCGCCTGTCCTGGTTCGCCAGGTTAGATTTTTTAATAAATCCGGCTGCCTCTTTATCTACCTTATAACTGAACTGCGGCATAATTTTTTGACTTAAACCAAGGAATTGTCTGCCCAGATATTTCAAATTGCGGTTAGACTCTTTAAGCTGTTTAAGGTATTCTTTGCGCGCTTCGTTTTTATTTTTAAGCGTAGTTTCTATTTCTTTTATGCCGGCAATATGTTCCGGTTTCTGAATTTCGCGCTCGTAAATTTCCAACTTTTCAGCAAGATTTTTTTCTTTTTTTTATGCCGGCAATATGTTCCGGTTTCTGAATTTCGCGCTCGTAAATTTCCAACTTTTCAGCAAGATTTTTTTCTTTTTCCAGCACATCATTTTGCCATTTAAGTAGCTTGTTTTTTTCTTCATTATAATCACGTTTATAATTAAGTTCGTGCCATTTCGGCGTCGGTTTTTGGGCGAAAGCATCAAAGGCCGCGTCAAATTTTTTGCGCAGCTCTGCCACTTTCCTTTTCTCTTTATCTAAACGTTTGCTCTGCCCTTTTGTATAAACGGACAATGCAATTTTGTGAATACGGTCATCAGTTAAAATTAATTTTTGTGTAAGCTGTATGCTCTGATTGTTTTCTTTAACCTTGTTGCCGATTGCAAATGCAGAAGAATAAAGACGGTCTGCAAATTTTTTGCCGTCCAGGGTAATTTCTTCCACAGTTTTTCCGGAAAGGTCTGCTTTCAAATTTACCAGATTTAATTTTTCATGGGCTTCAAGTTCACGCAGTTCTTTAATTACATTCTGGTATTTCTTTATTTCTTCGCAGGTCGTTTTTATTTCTTTTGACAACACATACAAACGTGCTTTATCTGATAAATGTTCAAATTTAAAATCCGGTTTCTTCATTTGTTTTTTCATTTGGTTTGCCAGTTTTGGTCCCAGATGATTTTGCGCCGGACGGTCATAAAAATCAAATTGTTCTTTATCGTTTTTGAGCATAGCTTCGGACCGCAAATCGCGCAAAGATTTGCAGCTTACCCTTGCTTCTATTCCATTTTTTTCGTAAGCTTCATTAATAATTCTTTCCAAATTTTTGCGTACTTTTAATACATTTTGGGGACCGGCACCATTCTTTGCAGTAAAACGGTCATCTTTTTTATAACCGCCACGTTCCGGGTATTTTTTATTATACCTTTTAAAAAACTGGTAATCGGGTTTTACGTTTTGTTTGTTTTCAATTATACGTTCGCTGAACATAATGTGCGCATGAGGTTGTCTTTTATCATTATCAAGCGCTGCATTTTTTTCGTGGATTGCAAAGCAATACGCTTTATTACTGCCAACATTTTCTTCAACAAAGCGCTTCACTAATTTTATATTTTCTTCCAAAGAAAGTTCAGCCGGCAAAGCAATTTCAAACTCTGTGTAAGCATTGCCGTTTTTTCTTTCATACAAATCTGCTGCCGCAAAAAAGTCAGTCGGTTTTGCAGACCAGTCAGGCAAATTGCCGAATTGTTTGTATACAAGTTCTTCTTTTTTTGTTCCGTTAGCATAACTGCCTTCGCGCAAAATGTATTCGCAATGGCGTTTAGCGTTACCGGTTTTTCCATTTTTTATTGAGCAATGGTAAGTTGCCATTTCTGCAAAACCTCCTTTCCGTTTTTTGTTTATGATTTTAGTTTTTTAATTTCGCGCGGCCAGCGCGACAGGAACGCATGTGACGATTTTGCTTTTACCTTTTCGGAAAAGGTAAAGCGAAAACGGCGGCAGCCGTGAAGCACGGGTTTCTGCGCGCAGTGAGAAACCCTTAAGTGCGCCTCGGTTTTTCCGAGGATTAGCCCTTTTCGTTTCCCCAGCTGTCTATTTCCGTTAAAAAACAAAAAACTACCGACAAAAAGGGGACACCAAACCCTTTAAGCGATAGTTTCGTTTCATCGCGCCTACAATAGTAGGT
>CASGBM010000208.1 GCA_949299615.1 uncultured Eubacteriales bacterium
GCCCGCTTTATCCGGCCGCCGCTGTCCACATACCGATTCAGCCATACCATCACGCAGGGGGTTGCAATACCTGTCAACAAACATCACAGCACTGTTTCCAATGGCTTCTCATCAAAGGAAAAGTAAATGTCAAGGAAGAGATATTGTAGCATCCGTCCTGCAAAAAAGCAGGCGGTCACGGTCAGCACAGGGAGAATGGGGAAAGGCAGATTCTTTTTATCCGCCTGCTGTGCGGGATTCCCAAACAGCCGCCCCAGCAGCAGGCCCATAACGATCAGCGCCAAGCTGTCAGCTATCGGGTAGGTAATCCGGTCCAGAGGCGCCACATGCGGCAATGGCTCTAAAAGATAAACGATCCATACGACACAGCAGGAAAGGCCTGCTTCAGCCCCTGCAAAATACGATTTCTGCCCATTCTCGTCCGGATGAGCAGGAACAACGCGGCAATCAGGGAGTAAGCAAAAACACCGTAAACAGTAAAAGCCAACGGCATGGTGCCGTTTTGTGCGAAAATACTGGGTGCCAGGACCGTTTGCTCGCCAGCCGGGATGGAAAGCTGCCCAATGATGCGGACGACGGTGGTGGCAAGGCCGACAAAAAATTTTCAGGATGTTTTTCATTGTCTTGTTTATTTTGTTTCCCTCTGGATTTCCCAAATAATCGGTTCCAGTACGCCGAAGTCTGTAAAATCCACCTGCTTTCCATAGGTCTCTATGAGCGCCCGGTCTTCCGCCGTTTGTTTTTCAAGGGGAGTCCGGCGCAGGGATTGGTACAGCAGCTTCATCATCGTCCGGTGACCGAACGAGAGCTTTTGGTAATCGATCCCGCCGCGAAGATAAAAAACCTTCGCCCGGTCAAGCAATCTGGCGGGGAGTTGCCTTTGCAGAGAAGCGCGGATGTTGTTCTGGTTTTCCGGTTCGTTGGGGTCGGCCAGCCCTACGGTAACGATAAGCAGCTTTTGCCCATCCCGAAGAGAAAAGCCCCGCAGGGTTTTCATAAGGCCCAGGATGCCGCCGGCATACAGGCCGCCCAGATAAACGATTATTTTTTTGTCCGAAAGAGCCGGTGCGTCTTTGTAACTGACTGCGGGAATGCCGGTTTGTTCGGACAACTTTTGCGCATACCGGTATGTGCTGCCATATTGGCTGCCGTAAAGGATGACGTCTTTCATATCCAACCTCTATATTAATAAAAAGCAGGCCAAGAGCAGTTAGGAAAAAAGTCCTGCATAGCACCGTCTTATAATTTGATATACATATTTATTTTATAATACTATAGTTTGGATTAAGAGGCAGAAGTATGATAGAACCTTTAATACAGAGATGTTATGTTAGTATCGATAACCGTTAGTATTAGGTGCCTTTATTCCATTTTCCCAAAGAGACGAAAAAGAGAAACAAATTATTCAATATACAATACTACATGACAAATGGGGTACAGTTCAAATATTTTATTTGCAACGGCAAAATAGCCGGTTTCCAGTGGGATGACGAATTTCAAGGCAATCCTACCGGGAACCGGCTGTTGCATTATGGGCACAGGACTTCTTGTCTAAAGAAAATTTAACATAGTCATATTTTTATACGCCCAAAGTTTTACTGGTATTTTACGTGGGTGAGGTGGAAAAAAGCACGGCTAGTATTTTAAAATATAACCGCATGTAGTATCTGTTATGAAAATCTTATTCCCATCTAACGATACTGTAACATGACTTTTAAACAGAAATCTTAGTATGAAATTCAAGTTCCAAGATACTTATCGGAGGGGATCTGTCCATATGCTGAAAAAGCTGTATGGGAAACTGGAGAGCAGCATAAATGCTTTAGAAAGCTGGATGAAAGAGCGTAAGAATCTCGCCGGCCTGCTTGTAGGAATTGTCATTTTAGGCGGGCTGATCGGTTGCGCCATTTGGCTGAATCAACCTGTAGAAGGCGAGGTCCCTACAAGTGCCAGCCAAATGGCGTACGAAAAGGCCAGCGTTACAGCTGTTTTAGAGGATGGTGCGGTCCCAGATTATGAGGATGCGGAAGGCCGGCGCGTGGGAACGCAGGAACTGGAAATCCGCATTCTAACTGGTACGCATAAAGGGGAAATCATGAGTCTGACGAACTACATGAGCGCCTTGTTTAATGTGGATGTGGAAAAAGGGGATCAAATCATTGTACGGATTATGACCGACGAAGACGGCAGCTATTACGCTTCTCTGTTTAACTATGACCGTGGGATTGTTCTGGGCGTTTTTGTGCTGATCTTCTTTATCCTTCTGGCGGTACTTGGTGGGAAAAAGGGGCTGGGTGCGCTTCTTGGCCTGCTGTTTACTCTGGCAAGTATATGGTTTGTTCTCATCCCCTGTCTCATCCGGGGCATTCCGGCTATTGCTGTAACAGTCGGCATTGTCGCTGTAACAGCGGCAGGAGCTCTCGTTTTGCTCAATGGATTTTCCCAAAAGACACTTTGTTCCGTGCTGGGGTGTGTCATCGGCGTTGTGGTAGCAGGGGGGATTGCGGCACTGGTGGGAAACATCACCCCTATGAATGGATTCAACATGCCGGAGGCGGAGAACCTTCTACTCTATGGCGCTGATAAGGGCATGAAAATCAGCGGCCTGCTGGTATGCGGCGTCCTCATTTCTGCTCTCGGCGCAGTGATGGATGTAGCTTTGGGAATCGCCTCCTCC